>NZ_CP027666.1:2693290-2995220 GCF_003008535.1 Ottowia oryzae | reverse complement strand
GCGCGCGGGTGCTGGCGTTGTAATAGCGGTAGGTGTCCACCTCAAAACCGGCCTGGCTGAACAGGGCGCGGTGGTTTTCCCAGCTGGGGTCGCTGATCAGCACTTTGGCGCCGGGGTTCAGGCGCTTCAGAAAATCGGCGGCGATCTTCAGGCCGCCCGTGCCGCCCAGGCCTTGCACCGTGGCGATGCGCCCGTCTTTGTAAACGGCTGCGTCGGCGCCGAACACCAGCTTTTTCACGGCGTCGTCGTATGCGGCGATGCCGTCAATGGGCAGATAGCCGCGCGGCTTGGGCGTGTCCATCAGCTTTTTCTCGGCCGCTTGCACGCACTGCAGCAGCGGCAGCTTGCCGTTTTCGTCGAAGTAGACGCCCACGCCCAGGTTGACCTTGTTGGGGTTCTGGTCGGCGGCGTATTGCTCGTTCAGGCCCAGGATCGGGTCGCGCGGTGCGAGTTCAACTGCGGAAAAGAGAGACATGGACAGTGCCTGCGTTGGTGGAAAAAGTGACCAATTAAGGTGAAACCCTTGGATTTTAGGCCCACGTTCCCAAACAAGGTGCGCGCCGGGTGGTTCGCTAAGGGGTAAGGCCCTTGCGGCCACGGCTGGTAGCGCCCAAGCGGGGCCGGGCGCCCTTGTCGAACGCCGCCACGTCACCAACTGCGTTGCATGCCTGCTGCAACCCCGCTACCTGAAAGCCCGCAAGCGTGGGCGGCCATTGACCAGCGGCTGGATCGCATTGCGCGAAGCGCCTTCCGTGCGCGCATCCACTTGCAGCCGGCCGACCGCGCGTTCATCGCACAGCGCGGGCTGGAGACGGTGCGTCAGCACGCCTACGACCTGCTCACACGCCGCCTGGCGCCGGCCTTTCCCTTGAACGACGGGCGCCAGACGCCGTGGCGCGGGCACCCGGTGTTCCGCGCCCAACACGCCACCGGCACCTGCTGCCGCAGCTGCCTGGCGCGCCTTCACGCCATCCCCAAGGGGCAGGCGTTGGCCGCCGCGCAGCTGGATGAGCTTGTCGCGCTGATTGACCGCTGGCTGGTGCGTGAGCTTGGCGACGGCAGCGGGCAGGGGCAAGAAAGCGGTGAGGCAGTCCATCAGCGCCCTCAGGGCGACGGCCCCTTGTTTGATAGCTGACTACTGTTTATATATTCAGTAAAATGGCCAGATGCTGAACCCATGACCGGGGCCGCCGCGCCAGCACGTATCTTCAAGCCAAATTGCCTTCCAGCGCCCGTGCAGTGTGCGCTGGCAGCTATCAAAACCATAGAAATTCAAAGCGCGGCGGCGGTTGCCCTGCGGTCAGCGTTTTTTGAACCAGCGCACCCGGTGCGCCCACCCGTCCGCCATGCCATGGTCGCGTGCACTGCGCACGGCCATGGGTTAAGGTGGTCGGCTTGCCCTTTGGGGCCTTCGCCCGCATCTGTTTTGCCATGCCGCCCACCATCACGCCCCAAGCCCCCGCCGACTTTGCCCCGCCTCGCGCGGTAGAGGCGCCCGCGCCGGCGCAGGGCCAGTTCGTCACTTTTCCAGGCTCGCCCTTCCAGCTGTACCAGCCGTACCCGCCCGCGGGCGACCAGCCCGGCGCCATCGACAAGCTGGTCGAAGGGGTGGAAAACGGTGAATCCTTCCAGACGCTGCTGGGCGTCACGGGCTCGGGCAAGACCTTCACCATGGCCAACGTCATCGCGCGCATGGGGCGCCCGGCCATCGTGTTTGCGCCCAACAAGACGCTGGCCGCGCAGCTGTACAGCGAATTCCGCGAGTTCTTCCCTAAGAACGCCGTCGAGTACTTCGTCAGCTACTACGACTACTACCAGCCCGAGGCCTACGTGCCGCAGCGCGACCTGTTCATCGAAAAAGACAGCGCGATCAACGAGCACATCGAGCAGATGCGCCTGTCGGCCACCAAAAGCGTGTTGGAGCGGCGCGACACCATCATCGTGGCCACCGTCAGCGCCATCTACGGCATTGGCGCGCCCGACGATTACCTGCAGATGCGGATGATCCTGAAGGTGGGCGGCAAGCAGGGCCAGCGCGATGCCATCGCCCAGCTGGTGCGCATGCAGTACCAGCGCAACGACACCGACTTCAGCCGGGGCACGTTCCGCGTGCGCGGCGACACCATCGACGTGTTCCCCGCCGAACACAGCGAATTGGCCGTGCGCATGGAGCTGTTCGACGACGAGGTCGAAAGCATCTCGCTGTTCGACCCGCTCACGGGCCGCGTGCAGCAGAAGGTGCCGCGCTTCGTCATCTACCCCAGCAGCCACTACGTGACCCCGCGCGAGAAAACGCTGGCGGCGGTGGAAACCATCAAGCTGGAGCTGGCCGACCGCCTTAAGCAATTCGTGGGCGACGGCAAGCTGGTGGAGGCCCAGCGGCTTGAGCAGCGCACCCGCTTCGACATTGAAATGCTCAGCGAAGTGGGGCACTGCAAGGGGATCGAGAACTACACGCGCCACCTGTCGGGCGCTGCGCCGGGCGATCCGCCCGCGACGCTGACCGACTATTTGCCCAAGGACGCGCTGATGTTCCTGGACGAAAGCCACCAGATGATCGGCCAGCTCAACGCCATGTACAACGGCGACAAGGCGCGCAAAACCACGCTGGTCGAATACGGCTTTCGCCTGCCCAGCGCGCTGGACAACCGGCCGCTGAAGTTCGAAGAGTTTGAGCGCCGCATGCGCCAGGTGGTCTTCGTCAGCGCCACGCCCGCCGACTACGAGAAGACCCACGCGGGCCAGGTGGTCGAGCAGGTGGTGCGCCCCACGGGCCTGGTCGATCCGCTGGTGGAAGTGCGCCCCGCCACCCACCAGGTGGACGACGTGCTGCAAGAGATTCGCGACCGCACGCAAAAGCATGAACGCGTGCTGATCACCACGCTGACCAAGCGCATGGCCGAGCAGCTCACCGAATACCTGACCGACAACGGCGTGAAGGTGCGGTACCTGCACTCGGACGTGGACACTGTGGAGCGCGTGGAAATCATCCGCGACCTGCGCCTGGGCGCCTTCGACGTGCTGGTGGGCATCAACCTGCTGCGCGAGGGGCTGGACATTCCCGAGGTGTCGCTGGTCGCCATTCTGGATGCCGACAAAGAGGGCTTTCTGCGCGCCGAGCGGTCATTGATCCAGACCATTGGCCGCGCCGCGCGCAACGTGAACGGCAAGGCGATCCTGTACGCCGACCGCATCACCGATTCGATGAAAAAGGCCATGGGCGAGACCGAGCGCCGCCGCGCCAAGCAGATCGCCTTCAACGAGGCCAACGGCATCACGCCGCGCGGCATCGTCAAGCAGGTGCGCGACCTGATCGATGGCGTCTACAGCGAGAAAAGCGGCCGCGAACAAGATCGGCAGGCCGCGCTGGCTGGCGCTGGCGTGCTGGATGAAAGCCTGTCGGAAAAAGACCTGGCCAAGGAAATCAAACGGCTGGAAAAGCAGATGCTGGACCACGCCCGCAACCTGGAATTCGAAAAGGCCGCGCGCGTGCGCGATCAGCTGCAGTTGCTCAAGCAGCGCACGCTGGGTGCGCCGGGCAGCGACAACCTGGCTGCCTAACTTGCCTGCCTGAGTGAAATCAGCCGGTTTGCTTCTAAAAAAATAGCGGCCAGCGCAGGTGCATCCTGCGCTGGCCGCTATTTTTATGCTCAAAAGCTGGGGTGGCGTGCCGGTGCGAATCCGGCGCGCTGCCCCTGGCCGATCAGCCCACCTTGAGCAGGTTGGCCACGCCGGTCACGCCCTTGGTGTCGCGGGCGATGGCGGCAGCGCGGTCTTTGGCCGCGGCGGTGGGGGCAGGGCCTTGCAGGGTCACTGTGCCGTTTTTGGTGTCTACGTCGATCTTCAAGGCGCTCAGATCGGGATCTTTGGCCAAGCCAGCCTTGACCGACGCGGTGATCGATGCGTCGTCCAGGGCGTCGCCCACGGCCGATGCCGCAGCGCTGGCGCTGGCTGCCAGATCAGAAGCGCCAGCGCGAACGTCTGCGCCGGCGCGGTCTGCGGCGGCTTTGGCGTCGTCAGCGGCTGCAGCAGCTTTGGCTTTCGCCTCATCGGCTGCGGCGTCGGTTTTGGCAATCGCCGAATCGAGCTTCTGGCCGGCGGTACGGTCGTCGTTCTTGTTGCAGGCGGCCAAGCCCATGGCCAAGGCGGCGCCAGCAGCAATCAGGGTGATGCGGTGGATGAAGTTGTTCATGAAAGAAGCCCTCTGTACGATTCGTTGAAATCCAGTCAGGCGAGAGACCGTCCCCCGCCTTACGGTGCGTAATTTAGGTGTAAGCGCCACTCTGCCACGTCGGCGTGCGATGAAACTGATGTAGGACAAATCTGAGTGCACGATGCGCCCTGAAGGCGGCCAAGCCTAGATTGGCGATGGCCGGGCTGGCCAGGGCATGGCCATAATCACGGCCCCCGCATTCCGGCGACGCGGTCTTGCCTGGCGTTTTGTCATGGGGCTGCTGCAGTGTCTTGCTCATGCACACGGCAGCCTGAAACCCCTCGTAGCACGTTGATCAAGCAGTTGGTAGGGGAAATCCCCTGAGTTTGGTCGGATTTGCGGTATACTTGAGGAAATCACTCGGAATTGACCGGCCCGCGGTTTTCTAGCGGCCCACCGGCCAGTCCACCTGGGCGAGCTTCACGTGTTGCAGCGGTCCAGAACACCTTAGGAGTTCCAGATGCGCCTCACCACCAAAGGTCGGTTTGCCGTCACCGCCATGATCGACCTGGCCCTGCGTCAGGGCAGCGGTCCGGTCACTCTGGCGGCGATCAGCCAGCGCCAGCAAATTTCGCTGTCGTACCTGGAGCAGCTCTTTGGCAAGCTGCGTCGTCACGAGCTGGTGGAATCCACCCGCGGCCCGGGCGGCGGCTATTCGCTGGGCCGCAAGGCCAGTGAGATCACGGTGGCCGACATCATTACGTCGGTCGACGAGCCGCTGGACGCCACGCACTGCGGCGGCAAGGAAAACTGCCACGGCGACGGTGGCCGCTGCATGACGCACGACCTGTGGACTTCGCTGAACGCCCGCATGCTGGAATTCCTGGAATCCGTCACGCTGCAAAAGCTGGTGGACGACCAGCACGCCCACGGCGTTGAAGTGGAGGGCAAACCCGCCACCAAGCGCGCCATCTCCAGCTCGCCCGTGGTCAAGCCGATCCGCATCAACGCGCCCAATTCGGTCTTTGCCCTGGGCGAAGTCGCCTCCAAGTAACCGCCTGCGGGCCGGCTGCCGCTTGGCGCCGCCCGCACATCGAAGACATTCCGAAAACTGAGAACACTGCGATGAGCCAGACCCCGCATTTCCCCATCTACATGGACTACGCCGCCACCACGCCCGTCGATCCGCGGGTGGTGGACGCCATGATCCCGTGGTTGCGCGAACAGTTCGGCAACCCCGCCAGCCGCAGCCACGCGTGGGGCTGGGAAGCGGAAAAGGCCGTTGAAAAAGCGCGCGAACAGGTGGCCGACCTGATCGGCGCCGACCCGCGCGAGATCGTCTGGACCAGCGGCGCCACCGAATCCAACAACCTCGCCATCAAAGGCGCAGCCCAGTTCTACAAAGGCAAGGGCAAGCACCTGATCACCGTCAAGACCGAGCACAAGGCCGTGCTGGACACCATGCGCGAGCTGGAACGCCAGGGCTTCGAGGTGACTTACCTGGACGTGCAGCAAGACGGCTTGATCGACATCGAGAAGTTCAAGGCCGCGATTCGCCCCGACACGATTCTGGCCAGCGTCATGTTCGTGAACAACGAAATTGGCGTGATTCAGGACATCGAAGCCATCGGCAAAGTGTGCCGCGAGCACGGCATCATCTTCCACGTCGATGCGGCGCAGGCCACCGGCAAGGTCGAGATCGACGTGAAAAAGCTGCCCGTGGACTTGATGAGCCTGGCCAGCCATAAGACCTACGGCCCCAAAGGCATTGGCGCGCTGTACGTGCGCCGCAAGCCCCGCGTGCGCCTGGAGGCGCAGATGCACGGCGGCGGGCATGAGCGCGGCATGCGCTCGGGCACGCTGGCCACGCACCAGATCGTGGGCATGGGCGAGGCTTTTCGCATCGCCAAGGAAGAGATGGCCAAGGACAACGAGAAAGCCTGGGCGCTGCACAAGCGCTTTGTGGATGGCATGAAGGGCCTGGATGAAGTGTTCATCAACGGCCACCCCACGCAGCGCGTGCCGCAGAACATCAACATGAGCTTCAACTTCGTCGAAGGCGAGTCGCTGATCATGGGCATCAAGGGCCTGGCCGTCTCCAGCGGCTCGGCCTGCACGTCGGCCAGCCTGGAGCCCAGCTACGTGCTGCGCGCCCTGGGCCGCAGCGACGAGCTGGCGCACAGCAGCCTGCGCATCACCATCGGCCGCTTTTCGACCGAGGAAGACATCGACGCCGCAGTGAAGGCGATTCGCGAGAACGTCGTCAAGCTGCGCGAGCTGAGCCCCCTGTGGGAAATGCACCAGGACGGTGTGGACCTCAGCACCATTCAATGGGCCGCCCATTGATTCTTTGAACGGTTTCGGCCCGCAGCGCACTGTGCACCAGCGCGGGCAGCTATTAAAACAGGAGTAAAGCCATGGCCTATTCTGAAAAAGTCATCGACCATTACGAGAACCCCCGCAACGTCGGCAGCTTTGACAAGGGCGACGACAGCGTGGGCACCGGCATGGTCGGCGCACCCGCCTGCGGCGACGTGATGAAGCTGCAGATCAAGGTGAACCCGCAAACCGGCGTGATCGAAGACGCGCGCTTCAAGACTTACGGCTGCGGCTCGGCCATTGCCTCGTCGTCGCTCGTCACCGAGTGGGTGAAGGGCAAGACGGTGGATGAAGCCGCCACGCTGAAGAACAGCCAGATCGCCGAAGAACTGGCGCTGCCGCCGGTGAAGATCCACTGCTCGATCCTGGCCGAAGACGCCATCAAGGCAGCGGTGGACGACTACCGCAAGAAGCACGCGGCCTGATCTGCCATGGCGCTGCAGCACGCTAGTTCCGGCGATGTGATCGATGTGCGGCCGTACGGCGCGCGCATCGATGGCGCGCAATCCATCGCGTTGTTCAAGTCGAACCAGCTCGAAGTGATGCGCCTGGTGCTGCCCGCCGGCCACCGCATGCCGCCGCACCACGTGCCGGGCGAGATCACCATCCAGTGTCTGGAAGGCGTGGTGCGGGTCGATGTGGCGGCTGCGTCGCACGACTTGCCGACGGGGCATTTGATGTATGTCGCGGGCGGTGTCGAACACGCGCTCACTGCGATCGAGTCGGCCTCGGTGCTGGTCACGATCGCGCTTTGAAGTTCACGGAAATCGGATTGCTAGGCCATGGCCGTCTCTCTCACTGAAGCCGCAGCGCGGCATGTCACCAAATACCTCAGCAAGCGCGGCAAGGGCGTGGGCGTGCGCCTGGGCGTCAAGACCACGGGCTGCTCCGGCCTGGCCTACAAGCTGGAGTACGTGGACGACGTGGCGCCCGAAGACGCCCTCTTTGAGCAGCACGGCGTGAAGCTGATGGTCGACCCCAAAAGCCTGGCCTACATCGACGGGACAGAGCTGGATTACGTGCGCGAAGGGCTGAACGAGGGCTTTCGCTTCAGCAACCCGAACGAGCGCGACCGCTGCGGATGTGGTGAGAGCTTCCGCATCTGAGATGAACGCCGCCGCCGCGCAGCCAGCAGCCCGCGCCACGGTCAGCGTCACCATCGACAACGAGCGCGAGGTGATGGCCATGAACGCGTGGTTTCAGCGCTGGGGCCCGCGCATCCAGTGCGCCGACAACCAGGGCTGCGGCTGCTGCGTTGACATTTGGGACGTGCGCGCGCCAGCCCAGGCGTTGGCCGAGTTGCCCGCCGGCATGGTCCGCCAAGCTGCATCATGAACCTTCAATCCACCGACTTTGAGCTGTTTGCCGTGCCCGCGCGCTTTGCGCAGGATCGCGCCCAGCTGGACGCGCGCTGGAAAGAGCTGCAGCGCGAAGTGCACCCCGACCGCTTCGCCGCGCAGGGCGCCGCCGCCCAGCGCGTGGCCATGCAGTGGTCTGCGCGCATCAACGAGGCGTACCAGCGCCTGAAAGACCCGCAGCGCCGCGCTGCCTACCTGTGCGAGCTGAACGGTGCGCCGATCGAGGCCGAGAACAACACGGCCATGCCGACCGAGTTCCTCATGCAGCAGATGGATTTGCGCGAGCAGCTGGACGATGCGCACACCGGCGAGGCTTTGGATGAAATCAGCGCCGAGAGCACACAGCTGGCGCGCGACCTGCTGCAAAAAATAGAGCAACAGCTGGACGACCAGAAGGACTGGTCGGGCGCGGCGCAGTCGGTGCGCGCGCTGATGTTCCTGGACAAACTGGCCGCCGACATCGACCGGCGCCACGAGACCTTAGAAACGAGATAAGCATGCGCGGCGGAGCAGGGCGGTGGCCCAGCGCTTCGCGGCGATGCGGCAATTCATGGCCCTGCTACAGATTTCCGAACCGGGCCAATCGCCCGACCCACACCAGCGGCGCATCGCCGTGGGTATTGACCTGGGCACCACCCATTCGTTGGTGGCCGCCGTGCGCCACGGCGTGGCCGAATGCCTGCCCGACGCCCAAGGCCGCGTGCTGCTGCCCAGCGTGGTTCGCTACCTTGAGGGCGGCGGCCGCCAGATTGGCGACGAAGCCCTGGCCAGCGCCGCGCTGGACCCTGAGAACACGCTTTCATCCATCAAGCGCCTGATGGGGCGTGGCTTGAGCGATGTGGCCGATGCCGACCGCCTGCCTTACCGCCTGGTCGACCAGCCCGGCATGGTGGGCGTGCAGACCGTGCTGGGCGTGAAATCGCCGGTCGAGGTCAGCGCCGAGATTCTGGCCACGCTGCGCTACCGCGCGGAAGACACCTTCAACGATGACCTGTACGGCGCCGTGATCACCGTGCCCGCCTACTTTGATGATGCTCAACGCCAAGCCACCAAGGACGCGGCCCGCCTGGCAGGCATCAACGTGCTGCGCCTGATCAACGAGCCCACCGCGGCGGCCCTGGCCTATGGGCTGGACCATGAAGTGGAAGGCGTTTATGCCGTGTTCGACCTGGGCGGCGGCACCTTCGACGTGTCGATCCTGCGGCTGACCAAGGGCGTGTTTGAAGTGATCGCCACCGGCGGTGACTCGGCCCTGGGCGGTGACGATTACGACCGCGCGCTGGCGCAGTGGGTGCTCCAGCGCGCCGACGCCAAGGCCGAGAGCCCCACCGACCGCGCCAACCTGCTGCGGGCCGCGCGCACAACCAAAGAGGCGTTGACTGCTTCTGAAACTGTAGCGTTCAGCGCTGATCTGGCGGGCGCCAGCGTGCGATTGGACGTGAATCGTACGGATTTTGAAGCCGCTACGGCCGCGTTGACCGAGCGTTGCATCGCTTCCGCGCGGCGCGTATTGCGCGATGCGCGCTTGAGCGCCGGCGAGATTCAGGGCGTCGTCATGGTGGGCGGCTCCACCCGCATGCCGGTGATTCGCCACGCCGTGGCCGAATTCTTCCGGCGCGACCCGCTGGTCAACCTCAACCCCGACGAAGTGGTGGCCCTGGGCGCCGCAGTGCAGGCCAACCAGTTGGCGGGCAATGACTCGGCGGGCGACTTGCTGCTGCTGGACGTGATCCCGCTGTCGCTGGGTATTGAAACCATGGGCGGGCTGGTCGAGCGCATCGTGCCGCGCAACCAGACCATCCCCGTCGCTATGGCGCAGGATTTCACCACCTACAAAGACGGCCAGACCGCGCTCGCCCTGCACGTGGTGCAGGGCGAGCGCGACCTGGTGCAGGACTGCCGCAGCCTGGCGCGGTTTGAGCTGCGCGGCATTCCGCCGATGGCCGCCGGTGCGGCGCGCATCCGCGTCACCTTCACTGTGGACGCGGACGGTTTGCTGAACGTGTCGGCACGCGAGCAAACCAGTGGCGTGGAAGCGCAAATCGACGTCAAGCCCAGCTACGGCCTGTCGGACGACCAGATCGCCAGCATGCTGCAGGATTCATTCACCACCGCCGATGCCGACGTGAAAGCGCGCGCGCTGGTGGAGGCGCGTGTTGAGGCCGACCGCATGCTGCTGGCCACGCAAAGCGCGCTGAACGCCGATGGCGACCTGTTGGCCGCATCCCAGCGCGCCGAGATCGACGCGCTGATGCTGGCTTTGCGCGCCATCGCCGCCAACAGCACGGATGCGGCGGCCATCGAATCTGCCACCGAAGCCTTGGCCCACGGCACCGAAGCCTTTGCGGCTGCGCGCATGAACGCGGGCATCCAGAAGGCCCTGGCCGGCAAGAAAGTCGAGTCGCTCTGAGCGGCTTGCGATACCCAACATGCCCACGATCAAAATTCTTCCCCATCCCGAGTACGCGCCCCAAGGCACTGAAATCCAGGCCAACGTGGGCGATTCGATCTGCGAAGCCCTGCTGGACAAGGGCATCGAGATCGAGCACGCCTGCGAAATGAGCTGCGCGTGCACCACCTGCCACTGCATCGTCCGCAAGGGCTACGATTCCATGGAGGCGCCCGTCGAAGCCGAAGAAGACCTGCTCGACCGCGCCTGGGGGCTGGAGCCGCAGTCGCGCTTGTCCTGCCAGGCCATCGTTGGTCAGGAAGATCTGACCATCGAGATTCCTCGCTACTCGATCAACCACGCCAAAGAAAACCACTGAGGTGCGCGCAGCATGACCCGCCAGATCGTCCTGGACACGGAAACCACCGGGCTGTCGGCCGACAGCGGCGACCGCATCATCGAGATCGGCTGCGTGGAGTTGCTGAACCGCCGCCTGACCGGCAACAACCTGCACTTCTATCTGAACCCCGAGCGCGACAGCCATGAAGACGCGCTGCGCGTGCACGGCTTGACGACCGAGTTCTTGCGCGACAAGCCCAAGTTTGCCGAGGTGGCCGAAGATCTGCTGACCTACCTGCAAGACGCCGAGATCATCATCCACAACGCGGCCTTTGACGTCGGCTTTCTGGACCGCGAGCTGGAGCGCCTGCGCAAGCCCGCGTTCAACACATGGGTTGACTCGATCACCGACACGCTGGTGATGGCCAAACAACTGTACCCAGGCAAACGCAACAGCCTGGATGCGTTGTGCGACCGGCTGGGCGTGGACAACAGCGGGCGCACCTTGCACGGCGCGCTGCTGGACGCCGAGTTGCTGGCCGATGTGTACATCGCCCTCACGCGCGGGCAGGAAGCGCTGCTGATTGATCTGGGCGACGTTGGCCAGCAAGGCGTGAGCGTGCGCCGGGCCGACTTCAGCGCGCTGGACCTGCCCGTGATTCGCGCCAACGAGGTGGAGCTTTCCGCCCACGCCGGGGTGCTGACGCAGCTGGATAAATCCAGCAGCGGAAAAACCGTGTGGCGCGTGGTTGAGCCGGAAATAACTGGTATATAATTCCATCTTTCGCTGCGGTGCAAAGCTGCAGAGATCGGGTGATTAGCTCAGCGGTAGAGCACTGCCTTCACACGGCAGGGGTCGCAGGTTCAAACCCTGCATCACCCACCAAAAATTCCAAGGGCCTGGCAGACGCTAGGCCCTTTTTCTTTGCGCCGCCGTTTTCTGCGCGCCTCCGCCGGTTAGCCGGACGTATCCGCAGGGTAAACAAGCTCACTTCTCTGGCAGACGCAGAAGCCGTCGGTTGTGGGCTGCCCGCTTACCCAACTGCAACGGTCATTTACTTGCCGTTCTGCGTCTCTGAATAATGCGCGGGTTCGGGCAAACTGCCGCTTAAGCGGCAGACGTCGCGCCGGGCGTGCTGCTGAGTTGGCTCGCGCTCCAATCAAGGATTCTCAGAAGAATGAGCCAAGCTGGCCAATCCGGGCGATATGCCGCCTCGTCAGTGGTGCGTGCCGTGCTGGGCTTCGCCGTGCTGGTGGCGTGTCTCTTCGCCGGAACGGCGCTCGTGCGCTGGACGGGGCTTCCCGTGCCGCCCTCCGTCATGGGCATGGCCATCCTGATCGTGGCGCTGGCGTGCTTTGCGCGCCTGGAGGCGCCCGTGGGCTTGGCCGCGACGCCGCTTCTAAAACACATGATGCTGTGCTTCATCCCGGCCGTCGCCGGTGTCATGGAGCAATTTGCGGTTCTCAAGACGGGCTGGCTGCCCTTCGTGGCGGCCAGCGTGCTGGGCGGTGCGCTGACGCTCGTGGTCACCGCGCTTACGTTTCAGGCGCTCATGAAACGAAAAGAGGTGGCGTGATGGACGCAACCACCATCTCTACTGTGCTGGCGGCGACGCTTTTGACCTTGGCGGCCTATGCGCTGGCCGTGTACGCCTATCGGCGCACGGGGTGGAATCTGCTGCTGCCGGTGCTGACGGGTGCCACCATCGTGGTCGCGGTGCTGATGCTGGCGGCCGTGCCGTACAGCACCTACCGCAGCGGGGCTGCCGTGGTGTCGTGGTTGGCTGGTCCGGCCACCGTAGCGCTGGCGCTGCCCCTGTACCGCCAACGGCATCGGTTGCGCGGCCTGGTGGTGCCCGTGGTCGGCGCGCTTTTGGTCGGCTCGGTGACGGCCGTTGTCTCAGCCGTTGGCATTGCTTGGCTGCTGGGGGCCGATTGGGCGCTGATGATGTCCTTGGCGCCCAAGTCCGCCACGATGCCGGTCGCCATTCCCGTGGCGGATCGCATGGGCGGCTCGCCTTCGCTGAGCGCGGTGTCGGTGGCCTTGACCGGCATCGCTGCTGCGGTGTTGTCTGGTGGCCTGTTCTCATTGCTGGGCGTGCGCAACGACGTGGTGCAGGGCTTTGCGCTGGGGGAATCGGCGCACGCCATAGGCACAGCGCGCGCCGTGCAGATCAGCGAAACGGCGGTGGGCTTTTCAGCGCTGGCGATGGGGCTGAATGCCATCGCCACCAGCGTGCTGGTGCCGCTGATGGTGGGGCTGCTATGAAGGGTGCTGTGAGCTGCCTCAGGCCGCCACCGGAGATCGTCCCAGAGACGTTCAACGTGTTTGGCATGAGCACTTCCGATGAGATTTTGTTCTCGGTCCACTCCGCCGACGAGCGTTCTGCCGAGCAGGTGACAAGCGTCGCGTTCGACCAGACCGTGCTCAATGTGGACGGCCAGTGGCTTCGGCTGGAGGGTCTCGCGACCATCCAGGACACCGCTCAGGCGGGCGTGCTGGTGGTGCGCAGCAAATTTGTGCCCTTGCCGTGCGAGGTCGAGGTCAACGCCGTCAAAGGGCGCGCCTGATCGTTCGCGGGGCGCATGGTTTTCGCAGCCCAAGTCCGCGGTGCCAGCATTCCAGGCTCAAAGAGATGCGGAGGCGCCACGCCGTCTCACTCGACCGATCAGCCTCAAAGCCGTGCACCCGACACTTAGGTGGCTGGGGCGAACAGAGCAGGGCGCCTGCCGCTGCCTTAGCGCATTCAGAGTGAAGCGGTTGGCACGCGCACCGGCATAGACAGCAGGATTTGCGCCATGCCTTTGCCCAAAGGGTCATTGCGCAAAGAGGCCATGCCACCGCCGCCCAGAGCTTGTTCGCAAACGAAGTTGAAGGCGTGAATGCCGGGCAACTCGTACCGGGTAACGCGCCCCTTGACCAGATGGGCCAGGTAGTTGGCGACGCGAGTTGTGGTCAGCTCGGCGCGCAGGGCCGGCACCCACTCTGCCCGGCGCGCAACCACCCCGATGTTGGAGATGTCGCCCTTGTCGCCTGAACGTGCCCAGGCCAGGCGAATCAATGGCACTTCGGTCCAGTCGCACTCATCCGCTGCAAACGCATGTTCGGTCAGCGGCATTGGGGCACTCGTGACGGCGACAGGTGTCGCAATGTCCGGGTGGTCTGTTTCGGTTGGCGGCTGTCCGACGGCCACGGTGCGCCCGTTACGCTGAACGGCAGCAGAGATGAGCGCCTTGTCCAGCAGGAATGCGTACTGCCGAATGGATGGCGAAACGCTTGCGCGCCCGCCTGCACCCGTTGTTCCGGGTGCCCAAGACGTGCCGGCCGGGGCGACTTCGCGGGTCAAGAGCTGCAAGGCGGCCTTGTCGGGGTGCCACGCGGTGATGCGCAGCACCGCTTCGCGCGCGCTGGATAGGGCGCGCTGAGCGTGTGGGCCGTAAGCGCTTTCGGCGCCGATTACTTCAATTTCTGTAGCTGCTAGCGCAGGTATGGCAAGGGCTGCGAGCATATCGTTCACACGCTCAACAATGGCTTCGCCCGTTCGCCGAGCCTTGGCTACCGCGTCGAAGCCGATGACGGTGAGCTGTGCCGATGTCTTGAAGCCATCCATATAGGTGGCACTGACCTTGTAGCTGTGGGGTGGCGCGCTTCCGCGCGCGCCCGAGACGCGCACGTGGTCACGGTCCCCGCGCTCGATGCGTACGTCGCGCCAGTCGCAGCGCACGTCTGGCAGCAGGTAGGCGGCAGGGTCATGGATTTCGTAGAGCAACTGTTCGGCCACGCATTGCGGCGCGATCAGCCCGCCCGTGCCAGGCGGTTTGGTGACGGTGAAACTGCCGTCTTTATGGCATTCGGCAATGGGATAGCCAATGTGCGCCCAATCCGGGACATCCTGCCAGTCGGTGTGCAGGCCGCCCGTCGCTTGGCAGCCGCATTCAAGAATGTGACCAGCCAAGCTGCCCGCAGAGAGCAGGTCGTAGTCGCTGGCAGACCAGTTGAAGGCGTGCATCAGTGCACCCAGCGTGACCGCAGAATCCACGCATCGCCCGGTGATCACGATCTGGGCGCCAGCATCCAGCGCGGCCTTGATCGGCAGGGCGCCCAGGTAGGCATTGGCCGTCAGCACCTTGGCTGGCAAGGGCGCGCCGCTCTGAAGCTCTTGCACCGGCGGCTCAGCCGCGCGCAGCGCTGTGAGCTGCGGCATCACGTCGTCGCCGGTGACCACGGCGATGTCGATATCGACGCCCAGCTCCGTCGCCAGGGCGCGCAGGGCGTCGGCGCAGCCTTGCGGATTGACGCCGCCAGCATTGCTGACCACGCGAATGCCTTGCTTGACGACATCCATCAGCACGCTGCGCATAGCGACATCCACAAAGTCCGTGGCGTAACCCATGGTAGGGTTTTTGAGGCGCGCACCCGCCAGGATCGACATGGTGAGTTCGGCCAGGTAGTCGAACACCAGAAAATCGACTTGCCCTTTGCGGACGAGTTGCGGCGCGCCTACAGCGGAGTCGCCCCAGAAGCCGGAGGCGCCGCCGATCCGGACGGTTTTGCGTACGTGTGCGGGTGTAGCGCTGGCGCTGTTCATCGGCCGCTCCATCGGGGTGGTCGTTTCTCGCGGAAGGCTGCTTGCCCCTCGGCCGCGTCCTCGGTCAAGGCGATCAGGCCGATCTGGCTTTCGGTAAAAGCCATGGATTCTTCGAACGACATCGCGCCCATGCGCTTCATGAGGTACAGGCCGCGGCGGATGGCGGCGGGCGACTTGTCCAGAAAGCGGTTGAGCAGGGCGCTCACCCCGGCGTCGAGGTCTTCGCTGACGCGGTTGATAAGCCCCAGCCGCAGCGCTTCCTCGGCACCGATGGGCTCACCGGTGATGCACAGCTCAGTCAACGCGCGCGCGCCAATCAGGCCGTTCAACACCGACAAAACCTGGGCGGGAAACACGCCCACCTTGACTTCCGGCAGGCCAAATTGCGCGTGCGGCGCCGCCAGCGCCAAATCGCACATCGCCAGCAGGCCCATGCCACCCGCCATGCAAGCGCCGTTCACGCGCGCCACCATCGGCACCGTCATTTGGCGCGAGAGGCGCAGCAAGTTGGCAAAGCCTTGCGTGGGCTCGGCGTAGTCGAATTGAAACGACTGGCCTGACTGCAGATCCGCGCCGGCACAGAAAGCCTTGTCGCCAGCCCCTGTGAGCACGATGGCGCGCAGGCTGCGGTCGCTGTTGGCGCTCGTCAACGCCGCTGCCAGCGCGTTGATTACCGCAGGACTGATCGCGTTGCGCCGGCTCTCGCGCTGGATGGTCAGGCGAAGCACGCCGTCTTGCTGGTGCGCAATCAGGTCGGCTCCGGTGTTGGTTGGCGAATCGGACATGTTTGAGTGAGGTGCGTGAAAGATTGGCCGCAGCAATGCACCGCCTTGCCGCAATTTAACTGCGCATCCGGTGCAGTCCGAAGTCAGTCTAGGGGCGCCCAATTGATCTGTGAAGATCCAGTCTGCTATATGTGTGATAACAAAAACGGATCAATCGCATGGGCCAAATCGACCTTACGCTGGCGCAGTTGCAGGCCTTCGTCCACATCGTGGAGGCTGGCAGTTTTCGGGGCGCGGGCTTGCAGATGGGCGTGTCGCAGCCTGCGCTCAGCCGAACCATTCGGCAGGCAGAGGCCACGCTGGGCGCGCGCCTGTTCGATCGCGACACGCGCAACCTTCACATCACCGCCGTCGGCCGCGAGTTGCTGCCCATCGCGCGGCGTGTGTTGAGCGAATTCGACGCCTCGTTTGGCGAGCTGGGCCAGTTCTTGCAGGGCCGCAGCGGGAAGGTGGCGGTGGCAACCTTGCCATCCGTCGGGGCGAGCGTCTTGTCCACCGCCATCGCATCGTTTCGCCGCGTGCGCCCGGACGTTCAGTTTGACCTTGCCGAGGCACCCGCCGATGGCTTGCTGGCGATCATTGAAGAGGGGCGTGCTGACTTCGCGCTGAGCGTCAAGCCGGCGCCCGACCGCACGCTGCGCTACCAGCATCTGCTGGACGATGAACTTGTGCTGCTGTGCCGCAACGACGACCCGCTGGCCGATCGCAAGGCCGTGCCGTGGTCGGTGTTCGCTACGCGCCCGTTCATCGCGGCGCAGCCGCGCAGCAGCATTCGCCAGCTGACGGACGCCGTGTTTCTACAGCGCCGGCTATCGGTGCCAATGGCGATGGAATGCCCCAGCGTTGCCGCCTGCGGGGCGCTGGTCTTGGCGGGCGTGGGGGTCAGTGCGTTGCCACGGCTGGCGCTGTCGCTGGCGAATATGCAGGGCCTGCGCGCCGTGCCTTTGGTGCGCCCCGCCATGCTGCGCTCGATCGGTATCTTGACGCGCATAGGGCGCTCGCTGTCGCGGGCGGCGAATTCGTTCATGCAGCATCTGGCGACGCTGGCGTGAATTGCGGCGCACTTCGGGGTTGGCGACGGGTTTGAGCGTCGCGTCGGCGCAAGGGCCTGTGCTAACCTTACTTACGCCTGTCAGAGACGGGTGGGCAGACTTGCCAGCACGCCGTTTTTGAAGCCAGCACGCATCTGCCGATCGTGCGACACTTTCCCAAAATACTTCACCTTGTAGACCGCCGCTTGCCAGCGGTTTTCGCGCTGATGGGGCTCCTGCAGTAGGCCGATGTGCAGGGGCGACGATTCACCACAGGAGCTTGCCGATGCTGCTTGACGCCGATGACAGCCAATTGGTGCTGATTGACTACCAAGCCCGCCTGATGCCGGCCATCCACGACCACAACGCGGTGCTCGCCAACGCGCGTCGCCTGGCGGAAATGGCGCGGCTGGTGGGCGTGCCCGTGTGGGCGACCGAGCAGAACCCTGACAAGCTGGGGCCGACCGATTCCTCGCTGGCGCCTTTGTGCGACGACGTCGTGGCAAAGATGGCTTTCAGCGGGGCAGATGAACTGCAGCCATTGCTGGCGCCGCTCGCCGCTCGCGCGCCCGCGCCCCGCGCTGGTAACGCGCGCAGCCTGCCGCGGCATCTGCAAAAGCCCGCCGCACCGCCCGCGCCCGAGCGCAACACCTTGTTGCTGGCCGGTTGCGAGGCGCATGTCTGCCTTTTGCAAACCGCCCTGATGTTGCTCGAAGCCGAGTGGGACGTGTGGGTGGTGACCGACGCCTGTGGGTCGCGCACCGAGCGCAACCGCGATGCCGCTTACGACCGCTTGGCCGGTGCGGGGTGCGAGCTGGTCACTACCGAAATGGTCGGGTTCGAATGGCTGCGCACTTGCGAGCACCCGCAGTTTCGCGAACTGCAGGCTTTGGTGAAGTAGGGCGCCGCTGCCTCCCGCACAGACCGATTGTGTACAAAAACGCCTTCCAGCGCAGGCCACACCAGCGCTGGAAGCTATGTAAAACGTAGCAAAGTTGGCCGCCCGCCTTCCCCGCTGCATGCTTGAGAAAGTTGCACTATGGTTCATAAGCAGTTGCGCCTGACGCGCGATGCGGCCCAATTGGCCGATGCCGTGCCACAGGTCGTCATGCACCGCGTCGGCCGGATGATGACCGCCGGGGTCAACCCCAGCCGCAAGGATCAAGATGAGTTTTACCGAATGGGCGCCGAGAAGGTGGCCGCGTTCGGTGAATCGTGGACGGCGATGTCGATGCAGGCGCTGGCCGCGCAACAGCAGTTCGCCGGCTGGTGGCTGCAAACCTGGTGGAAGGTGGCGCTGGGCGGTTGGATGAACCCGCCGACGCTGCAGCACCTGTCCGCCAGCGCTCAGCGCCAGGTGATGAATTCGATGCTGGACGTGGCTGTGCGCGGCATGGCCCCCGTGCGCCGCCGCGCGGTGGCGAACGCGCGTCGCCTGGGCGGCACATCACGCTGACCTGCCTGCGCGGCCAGGCGGCCTGCGCTTGCGGGCAAGAATAATTTGGTCTGGGCCGGCGCGTTGGCCCTTGCCGGGCGCCCGCGGCTGCCGTCAGCTTTTTGCAAGAGCGCGCCCGACATAATGGCCCTACAGGCCGAGTGTCCATAACTCAACCCGCGCGTTGCATCGGCCGAAGCAATTCACCGTGCCGAGGAGACAACCGTGGCCAGCTATGCCGATTTCTACCGTCGTTCCATCGACGATCGTGATGTTTTCTGGGCCGAGCAAGCCCAGCTGATCGACTGGGCAACGTCGCCCCAGACGATTTGCGACTACAGCAACCCGCCTTTCGCGCGCTGGTTTGCCGACGGCACCACCAACCTTTGCTACAACGCGGTGGATCGGCATCTGGCCGATCGCGGTGATCAGCGCGCACTGATCTTCGTGTCCACCGAGACGGATCAGGAGATCGTCTACACCTACCGCCAGCTGCACGCTGAAGTGCAACGCATGGCCGCCGCACTGCAAGGCCTGGGCGTGCGCAAGGGCGATCGGGTGTTGATCTACATGCCGATGATCGCCGAGGCGTGCTTTGCCATGCTGGCCTGCGCGCGCATCGGCGCGGTGCACTCGGTGGTGTTTGGCGGCTTTGCATCCGGCTCGTTGGCCACGCGCATCGACGATGCCGAACCCACGGTCATCGTCAGTGCCGATGCGGGTTCACGCGGCGGCAAACCCGTGCCCTACAAGCACCTGCTGGACGAAGCCATCAAGCTGGCGGCGCACAAGCCCCAGGCCGTGCTGCTGGTTGATCGTGGCCTGGCGCCCATGCAATTGGTGGAAGGGCGCGACCATCTCTGGGGCGCGCTGCGCGAATCCTTGCTGGATGCGCAGGTGCCCTGCGAATGGGTGGAAGCCACGCACCCCAGCTACACGCTGTACACCAGCGGCACCACCGGCAAGCCCAAGGGCGTGCAACGCGATACGGGTGGCTACGCGGTCGCGCTGGCGGCGTCCATCCGAAACATCTACTGCGGCAAGCCGGGCGAAACCTTCTTTTGCACCAGCGACATCGGCTGGGTGGTGGGGCACAGCTACATCATCTACGGCCCGCTGATCGGCGGCATGGCCACCATCATGTACGAAGGCACACCCGTTCGCCCCGATGGCGGCATCTGGTGGAAGCTGGTCGAGAAATACAAGGTCTCGGTGATGTTCAGCGCCCCCACGGCGATTCGCGTGCTGAAGAAGCAAGACCCCAAGTACCTGAGCCAGTACGACCTGTCGTCGCTGCGTTCGCTCTTTCTGGCGGGCGAGCCTCTCGACGAGCCCACCGCCAAGTGGATCAGCGAGGGGCTCAATCACAAGCCCATCATCGACAACTATTGGCAGACCGAGACGGGCTGGCCGATCCTGGCGGTTTGCAACGGCGTTGAGCCAACGCCCACGCGCTTCGGCTCGCCCGGCAAGGCGGTCTACGGCTACAACGTCAAGCTGCTGGACGACCAGACGGGCGAAGAGCTGACGGGCCCCAATCAAAAGGGCGTGATCGCCGTACAGGGGCCGCTGCCGCCGGGCTGCCTGCAAACGGTGTGGCGCGACGACGCACGCTACGTGAATACGTACTGGTCGTCCGTGCCGAATCAGCTGGTCTACAGCACCTTTGACTGGGGCATTCGCGATGAAGACGGCTATTACTTCATCCTGGGGCGCACCGACGACGTGATCAACGTGGCGGGCCACCGCCTGGGCACGCGCGAGATCGAAGAGGCCATCGCGGCTCACCCGAACGTGGCGGAAGTCGCCGTCGTTGGCGTGGCCGACCAACTCAAGGGCCAGGTGGCCATGGCTTTCGCCGTGCTCAAGGACGCCAGTCAACTGGAAGATCCCGACGCAATGCTCAAGCTCGAGGGCGACGTCATGAAGCTGGTCGATGGTTCGCTGGGGGCCGTGGCGCGGCCCGCGCGCGTGCGTTTCGTGGCCGTACTGCCCAAGACCCGCTCGGGCAAGCTGCTGCGGCGTGCGGTGCAGGCGGTGTGCGAAGGGCGCGATCCTGGCGATCTCACCACCATGGAAGACCCGGGCGCGCTGCAGCAAATCAAGGATTTGGTTGCAGGCGTGTGACCAACACCTTCTCTGCTGAGGGGTTTTGTGCCACGGCGGCATCGCGCGCTGCTTAGGCAGCGGTATCGGTGGCACAATCCTGGCTGCGAAGTTTTTCCGGCCCTTCCCAGCCAGTCGCGTCCGCCAACCGGTTCAGCCGTGACGCGGAAGGTTTCTTCACCAACTTGAGCTTCCCTGAGGGAGGCGAAAGGTCTGCGCAAGCCATGAACGAGACGAAATCCGTCTATGCCACCTACGGGGGCAACAGCTATCTCTTCGGGGGCAACGCCCCTTACGTCGAAGAGATGTATGAGAACTACCTCGCCAACCCCGGCAGCGTGCCCGATTCGTGGCGCGAGTACTTCGATGCCCTTCAGCACGTACCCGCTGTTGACGGCAGCAACGCGCGCGATGTGCCTCATCTGCCCGTCATCAATGCGTTTGCCGAACGTGCCAAGCAGGGCGGCACGCAGGTCGTGGTCGCTTCAGGTGCCGATTCGGAACTGGGCCGCAAGCGCACCGCCGTTCAACAGCTGATCGCCGCTTACCGCAACGTGGGCGCGCGGTGGGCCGACTTGGACCCCCTCAAGCGCACTGAGCGCGCCGACATTCCTGAGCTGGATCCTGCCTTCTACGGCTTCACCGGCGCCGACATGGAGACGGTGTTCAACACCAGCAACACGTTCTTCGGCAAAGAAACGATGTCGCTGCGCGACCTGTTGAATGCGCTGCGCGAAACCTATTGCGGCACCATTGGCGCCGAGTACATGTACATCACCGACCAGGGCCAAAAGCGCTGGTGGCAGCAGCGCCTGGAAAGCGCGCGCACCAACCCGCACCTGGACGCCGAGCAGAAAAAGCACGTTCTTGAACGCCTGACCGCCGCAGAAGGCCTGGAGCGCTTCCTGCACACCAAATACGTTGGTCAGAAGCGCTTCTCGCTGGAAGGCGGCGAAAGCTTCATCGTGGCCATGGATGAACTGATCCAGAAGGCCGGCACCGCAGGCGTGCAGGAAATCGTGATCGGCATGGCCCACCGCGGCCGCCTGAACGTGCTGGTCAACACGCTGGGCAAGATGCCCTCAATGCTGTTTGCCGAGTTCGACCACACGGCGCCGGAAGACCTGCCTGCGGGCGATGTGAAGTACCACCAGGGCTTCTCGAGCGATGTCAGCACCGCTGGCGGCCCTGTGCACCTGTCGCTGGCATTCAACCCCTCGCACCTGGAAATCGTCAACCCGGTGGTGGAGGGCAGCGTGCGCGCGCGCCTGGACCGCCGCGGCGATCACGAAGGCGACACCGTCCTGCCTGTGCTGGTGCACGGCGACGCGGCCTTTGCAGGCCAGGGCGTGGTCATGGAAACGCTGGCTCTGGCGCAAACGCGCGGCTACTACACCGGCGGCACGGTTCACATCGTCATCAACAACCAGATCGGCTTTACCACCAGCGACCCGCGCGACACGCGATCGACGCTGTATTGCACCGACGTGGTCAAGATGATCGAAGCGCCTGTTTTGCACGTGAACGGCGACGATCCTGAAGCCGTGGTGTTGTGCATGCAGCTGGCGCTGCAGTACCGCCAGGAATTCAATCAGGACGTGGTGGTCGACATCGTCTGCTACCGCAAGCTGGGCCATAACGAGCAGGACACCCCCATGCTCACCCAGCCGCTGATGTACACCAAGATCGGCAAGCACCCCGGCACGCGCCGCCTGTACGGCGAAAAGCTGGTGGCGCAGGGCGTGCTGGGCGACACCGGCCCGGACGACATGGTGGCCGCCTACCGCGCCGCCATGGACGCGGGCAAGCACACGTTCGATCCGGTGCTGACCAACTTCAAGAGCAAGTACGCCGTCGACTGGCAGCCGTTCCTGAACCAGAAATGGACCGACGCGGGCGAGACCTCCATCCCGTTGGCCGAATGGAAGCGCCTGGCCGAGCGCATCACCACGGTGCCCGAAGGCTTCACGGTGCACACGTTGGTCAAGAAGGTGCTGGAAGACCGCGCCGCCATGGGCCGCGGCGAGATCAACGTCGACTGGGGCATGGGCGAGCACATGGCGTTCGCGTCGCTGGTGGCCAGTGGCTACCCGATTCGCCTGTCTGGTGAAGACGTTGGGCGCGGCACCTTCGTGCACCGCCACGCCGTGCTGCACGACCAAAAGCGTGAGAAATGGGACGTGGGCACCTATGTGCCGCTGCAGCACGTCACCGACGGCCAAGCGCCGTTCGAGGTGTTCGATTCCATTCTGTCGGAAGAGGCGGTGCTGGGCTTCGAGTACGGCTACGCATCCAATGACCCCAACACGCTGGTCATCTGGGAAGCGCAGTTCGGCGACTTCGTCAACGGCGCCCAGGTGCTGATCGACCAGTTCATCGCCTCGGGCGAAGTGAAGTGGGGCCGCGTGAACGGCCTGACCCTGATGCTGCCGCACGGCTACGAAGGCCAGGGCCCTGAGCACTCTTCCGCGCGCCTGGAGCGCTTCATGCAGCTGGCGGCCGACACCAACATGCAGGTCGTGCAACCGACCACGGCCAGCCAGATCTTCCACGTGCTGCGTCGCCAGATGATTCGCCCGCTGCGCAAGCCGCTGGTCATCATGACGCCCAAGTCGCTGCTGCGTAACAAAGATGCCACTTCGCCGGTGGCTGAGTTCACCAAAGGTGGCTTCCAGACCGTGATCGCCGACAAGGCCGATCTGAAGGCCGACAAGGTCAAGCGCGTCATCGCCTGCTCGGGCAAGGTGTACTACGACCTGGCCAAGAAGCGCGAGGAAAAAGGCGTGGACGACGTGGCCATCCTCCGCGTGGAACAGCTCTATCCGTTCCCGCACAAGGCGTTCGCTGCCGAGATCAAGAAGTACCCCAACGCGACCGAAATCGTGTGGTGCCAGGACGAGCCGCAGAACCAGGGCGCCTGGTTTTTCGTGCAGCACTACATCCACGAGAACATGCTGGCTGGCCAGAAGCTGGGCTACGCGGGCCGCGCCGCCTCTGCATCGCCCGCCGTGGGCTACGCACACCTGCACCAAGAGCAGCAAAAGGCGTTGATCGACGCCGCCTTCGGCCGCCTCAAGGGATTCGTGCTGCAAAAGTAAGCGACTGTGCCTTGGCCGCCGCGCCCTGACGGTGCTGCGGCCAACCACCCGCTCCCAAGAACACGCTCAGAAATAACTGGAAAACAACATGGCAATCGTTGACGTCAAAGTCCCGCAGCTGTCCGAATCCGTGGCCGAAGCCACCTTGCTGCAATGGAAGAAAAAACCCGGAGAGGCCGTTAAGGTCGACGAGATCCTCGTCGAAGTCGAAACCGACAAGGTGGTGCTGGAAGTGCCTGCGCCCGCGGCTGGCGTGCTGGCCGAGATCGTGCAAGCCGATGGCGCCACCGTCGTGGCCGATCAGCTGCTGGCCAAGATCGATACCGAAGGCGTGGCAGGTGCCGCTGCGCCCGCACCCGCCGCTGCTCCTGCGGCCGCAGCCCCTGCGCCCGCCGCTTCTGCCGCGCCGGCAGCCGCTGCCACTGGTGGCGACAAGGCGGGTATTGCCATGCCTGCCGCGGCCAAGATCATGGCCGACAACAACCTGGCCGCCGGCTCGGTCGCGGGCACCGGCAAGGATGGCCGCGTGACCAAGGGCGACGTCCTCGGTGCTATTCAATCAGGAGCTGTCAGCGCTGGTGCAGCAAGCGCTGGCGGCCAAAAAGCCGCCAATATTCCTACCGGTGCGCCGACCAGCGCGCTGCCCCAGGTGGCGCCGCCTGCCGCCCCCAACCTGGGCGACCGCCCCGAGCAGCGCGTGCCGATGACGCGCCTGCGCGCCCGCATTGCCGAGCGCCTGCTGCAGTCCCAGGCCACCAACGCCATCCTGACGACGTTCAACGAAGTCAACATGCAGCCGGTGATGGATCTGCGCAAGAAGTTCCAGGACCAGTTCGTCAAAGAGCACGGCGTCAAGCTGGGCTTCATGAGCTTCTTCGTCAAGGCGGCGGTGCACGCGCTGAAGAAATTCCCGGCCGTCAACGCCTCGATCGACGGCAACGACATCATCTACCACGGCTACTTCGACATCGGTATCGCCGTCAGCTCGCCGCGCGGCCTGGTGGTGCCCATCCTGCGCAATGCCGACCAGATGAGCTTTGCCGACATCGAGAAGAAGATCGCCGAATACGGCCAGAAGGCCAAGGACGGCAAGCTGAGCATCGAAGAGATGACCGGCGGCACCTTCTCTATCTCCAACGGCGGCACCTTCGGCTCGATGATGTCCACCCCCATCATCAACCCGCCGCAGTCGGCCATCCTGGGCGTGCACGCCACCAAGGACCGCGCCGTGGTCGAGAACGGGCAAGTGGTGGTTCGCCCGATGAACTACCTGGCCATGTCGTATGACCACCGCATCATCGACGGCCGCGAAGCCGTGCTGAGCCTGGTGACGATGAAAGAGGCACTGGAAGAGCCTGAGCGCCTGCTGTTTGATATCTAACAGGCGTACCCTGTGCCGCTGCGTGCTTTTGCCTTGTTTCTCTTGGGGCTGTGTTTTTGCGCGCAGGTCCAGGCTGACGAAGGTTTTTCCGGCTCGTATCGGTTGGACTGCCGCACGATTCAGTCTGAGCCTAGCGCGGTGAAATGGCTGAAGACCGAATGCGAGCGCGGGAAAGACGCGCCAACACTGCGTATTGAACCCGGTGAAGTGTCTGGTAGCTGGATCGTCACGGGGTTGGGTGCTTCGGAGGACGGGCGCACTGACTCTTTGACGTGGAGACAGAGCGCCGTGGACGGCATGGAGTGCGTGTCCGCGCCGTTTGTCGCCATCTGCAAGGTTCCCACCAACAAGGCGGTGTTTGGTCAACTGGTGGGTGATGGTGTGCGGTCCAACACAGGGCTTCTATTGGTAGGCCAAGGCTTGATTGCCGACGTGATAAAGGTAAACAAATGAGCAAACAATTCGACGTCATCGTCATCGGCGCTGGCCCCGGCGGCTACATCGCTGCCATCCGCGCCGCCCAACTGGGCTTCAACGTCGCCTGCATCGACGAGTGGAAGAACGACAAAGGCGGCCCGGCGCCGGGCGGCACCTGCACCAACGTGGGTTGCATTCCGTCCAAGGCGCTGCTGCAATCGTCTGAGAACTACGAAGAAGCCGCGCTGCACTTTGCCGACCACGGCATTGGCATCAAGGGCCTGAGCATCGACGTGGCCAAGATGATTGGCCGCAAGGATGCGGTGGTCAAACAGAACAACGACGGCATCCTGTACCTGTTCAAGAAGAACAAGATCGCTTTCTTCCACGGCCGTGGTTCGTTCGTGAAAGCCGCCGAGGGCGGCTATGAAGTGGCCGTGACCGGCACGCAGAACGAAACCCTGGTGGGCAAGCAGGTGGTGATCGCTACGGGTTCCAGCGCTCGCGCGCTGCCCGGCGTGCCTTTCGACGAAGAAGTGGTGCTCAGCAACGACGGCGCGCTGCGCGTGGGCGCCGTGCCCAAGAAGCTGGGTCTGATCGGCTCTGGCGTGATCGGCCTGGAAATGGGCAGCGTGTGGCGCCGCCTGGGCGCTGAAGTGACGGTGCTGGAAGCGCTGCCCACCTTCCTGGGCGCGGTGGACGAGCAGATTGCTAAAGAAGCCAAGAAGGCTTTCGACAAGCAAGGCCTGAAGATCGAGCTGGGCGTGAAAGTGGGCGACATCAAGGCGACCAAGAAGGGCGTCAGCGTGGCCTACACCAACGCCAAGGGCGAGGCGCAAACGCTGGACGTGGACAAACTGATCGTCTCGATCGGCCGCGTGCCCAACACCACCGGCCTGAACGCGGAGGCGGTGGGCCTGAAGATGGGCGAGCGTGGCGACATCGTGGTGGACGACGAATGCCGCACCAACCTGCCCGGCGTGTGGGCGATTGGCGACGTGGTGCGCGGCCCCATGCTGGCGCACAAGGCCGAGGAAGAGGGCGTGGCGGTGGCTGAACGCATCGCCGGCCAGCACGGCCACGTTGATTTCAACCTGGTGCCCTGGGTGATCTACACCAGCCCCGAAATCGCCTGGGTCGGCAAGACCGAGCAGCAGCTGAAAGCCGATGGCGTGAAGTACAAGGCCGGCACCTTCCCGTTCCTGGCCAACGGCCGCGCGCGCGCCCTGGGCGACACAACGGGCATGGTCAAATTTCTGGCCGACGCGGCGACGGACGAGATCCTGGGCGTGCACATGGTCGGCCCCATGGCCAGCGAGTTGATTGCAGAGGCCTGCGTTGCCATGGCCTTCCGCGCCAGCAGCGAAGACATTGCGCGCATCTGCCACGCGCATCCGTCCTTGAGCGAAGCGACCAAAGAGGCGGCGCTGGCCGTCGACAAGCGCACGCTCAACTTCTGAGCCTGTTCGCTGTTTGAGGTCTGATTGGCCTCTAGCCGGCGCCCCACTGGCGCCGGCAGCTATTAAAAAGAGAGTAAGAGGGTTTGCGTGACATGACCAGCGTGCGTGAGTATTACGAGGCCGAACTCAAAGCGCGCGGTTACCACAGCGACCCGGCGCAGCTGCGCGCCGTCGCGGCGCTGCAGCGCTGCGCAGACGATTGGGCGGCCTACAAGGACAAGCGATCCAACTCGTTCAAGAAGCTGTTCAACCGCCCGGACATCCCGAAGGGCGTGTACATGTACGGCGGCGTAGGGCGCGGCAAGAGCTTCCTGATGGATTGCTTCTACAACGCCGTGCCGATCCGCCGCAAGACGCGTCTGCACTTTCACGAATTCATGCGCGAGGTGCACCGCGAACTGGCTGCACTGCAAGGCACCGTGAACCCGCTGGACGAGCTGGGCCGGCGCATGGCCCTCAAGTTCAAGCTGATCTGCTTTGACGAGTTTCACGTAGCGGACATCACCGACGCGATGATCCTGCATCGTCTGTTGGTGGCGCTGTTCGACAACGGCGTGGGCTTTGTCACCACCAGCAACTTCAAGCCGGACGACCTGTACCCCGGCGGCCTGCACCGCGACCGCATCCTGCCCGCCATTGCGCTGCTGAACGAGCGCATGGAAGTGGTGAACGTGGACAACGGCACCGACTACCGCCGGCGCACGCTGGAGCAGGTGCGCCTGTACCACACGCCCCTTGGGCCCGAAGCGGACGCGGCCATGGACGAGACCTTCTCGCGCCTGGCTTCAGGGCCCGATGAAGACCCGGTGCTGCACATCGAGGCGCGCGAGATCCGGGCGCGCCGCCGCTCGGGCAGTGTGGTGTGGTTCGACTTCAAGACCCTGTGCGGCGGCCCGCGGTCGCAAAACGACTACCTGGAAATAGCGTCGCAGTTCAACACCGTGATGCTGTCCGACGTGCCGCACATGCCGGTTCGCATGGCATCTGAAGCGCGGCGCTTCACCTGGCTGGTGGACGTGCTGTACGACAGGCACGTTAAGTTCATCGTGTCGGCGGCTGTGCCGCCGGAAGCGCTTTACACCGAAGGGCCGCTGGCCCACGAGTTCCCGCGCACCGTCAGCCGGCTGAACGAAATGCAATCGGCCGAATACCTTGCGCTGGAAAGACGCACCGTTGATACTCATCTGACATGACGCGCGCCTCGATCCTGTTGGCCTTGGCAGTGTGCGGCCTTGCCGCAGGCTGCACATCCACCCCCGCTACGCCGCCCGTGCCGCCTGCGACGGTGGTGCGGCCAATTCCGCCGTCGGTGCAGGCGCCCGACGGATTGAGCGACGCCGACTTCCAATCTTGGCTGGACGGGCAGCGCACCCGCGTTGACGCCGCCCGCACGACCGCGCACAAGGCCTATGCTGACGCCGAGTTGGAGTGCTGGCACCGCTTTGCCGTCAACGATTGCCTGAGTAAGGCGCGCGCCAAGCGGCGGTCGACCTTGGACGGCTTGCGCGCGGAAGAACTGGCGCTCAACCAGCAAGAGCGGCAGCGCACAACGGCGGACAAGCTCCAGCAGTTGCAAGAAAAGCAGCGCACCGGCGAACAGCCCAAGTGATCTTCGGCAGACGGTGCTGAGGCGCAAAGCGCCTGGAGCGCGGCGCGGAAGAAGCGTTCTTCCTGAACGCCTTGCTTGACGGGTGCCAAACGCTGCGCAGCGGGCGTTGACTTACGGCGCCGCGCAGCCCGTGCGCTCAGGGCAAAGGCGAGAAGCCGGACCCGACCGGCGCCTTGTCTGGGACGGGTGGCTCCACCTTCACGATGGCCAGCGCCAGGTTGTCGCCGCCGCCCATCGCGCGTGACCGCGCTTTCTCGACCAAGAACTCACTCGCTTCGCGCGGCGGCAAGGAGTGCAGTACCGAGCCCAACTCTTCGGTGGTGAAGTAATGCCACAGACCGTCCGAGCAGGCCAGCAGCGAGTCGCCGATCTGAAGCTGCGGGATGTAGTGCGTGGCCAGCTCGGGCTCGGCTTCCGTGCCGAGGCAGCTGAGCAGCACGTTTGATTTTGGGTGAACCAGCGCCTCATCGTCGGTCAGCTCGCCCTGGTCAACGAGCGCCTGCACGTACGAATTGTCCTTGGTGCGCCGCAGCAGCGCCGGCCCGCGAAAGTGGTACAGGCGTGAATCGCCCGAATGCACCCAGTGGCATTCCCCACCAGGGTTGATGATGAAGGCCGCGATGGTGCTGTGAGGTTCCTGCTCGGCAGCGATGGCCGTCAGCTTGATCACCAAGTGGGCTTCTTCGCCGATCTGGCGCAGGGTGGTGGAGCCGTCCTCGCTGGCGGGATCGTAGCGCTCGAACAGCTGCCGCGAAGTCAGCAAAACCTGATCGGAAGCCTTTCGCCCGCCCGCACGACCGCCCATGCCGTCGGCCACCACGCCCAATACACAACCCGGTATGCGCGGGTGGGCCAGCAGTGCGACCTGATCCTGCTGGTATTCGCGATCCCCCTTGTGGATGCCGGTCGCTGCGCTGAGTCGATATCCCTTGTCCATATTCTTGTAGTGCCCGGTGAGGCGTAGTGCGGCAAAGCCCTATTATTGATGGAACGGCAGGCCGACAAGTGCCAAGTCTGTCACTTCAACATGGTTGCCGATTCCTGTTTTCCCTTTAATCCGACACCGCTTAGGCCGCAGGCGGCCCATGCGCGGGGTCGCCGCACCTGGGCCCGATCGACCGTCTGCACAGCCCGCCGCCTTTCGTCGCGTGGACGTGGCGCCGTCTCGCCGGCGCTGCCCCGCCGGAGCCCACGCACTGCATGAGCCCGCTGCAAGAGGCGGTGGCCGCCACGTTCGCTTCGGACGGCACGCTGGCGTGCACCGCCGACGGCTTTCGGCCGCGCGACGGGCAAACCCAGCTGGCCCTGGCGATTGCCCGCACCATCGACCAGGGGGGTGAGCTGGTCGCCGAAGCTGCCACCGGCGTCGGCAAAACCTTTGCCTATCTGGTGCCGGCTTTGCTGTCGGGCGAGCGCGTGTTGCTGTCGACCGCGACCAAAGCCCTGCAGGACCAGCTGTTCACGCGCGATTTACCTCAGCTGGCCGCGGCGCTGGGCGTGCCCGTGCGCATGGCGCTGCTCAAAGGGCGCGCCAGCTACCTTTGCAAGCACCGCCTGGGTTTTGCCGATGCGGCGCTGGGCTCGCATGAGCTGGCACAGCGCGTGGCGCTGGCCAAGGTGGCGCAATGGGCCCAAGCCACGCGCACGGGCGACCTGGGCGAAATTCCGGGCCTGGATGAACGGTCGCCCGTCATCCCCTTGGTCACCTCTACGCGAGAAAACTGCCTTGGCGCCGAATGCCCGCAGTTTCGCGGCTGCCACGTCAACCAGGCGCGCCGCGAGGCCATGGCGGCCGACGTGGTCGTCATCAACCATCACCTGTTTTTTGCCGATTTGGCCGTGCGTGAGTCGGGTATGGCCGAGCTGCTGCCCACCGTGCGCGTGGTGGTGTTTGACGAGGCGCATCAGCTCAATGAAACGGGTGTGCAGTTTCTGGGCCGCCATTTGGCCACCGGCCAGTTGCTGGACTTTTCGCGCGATCTGCTGGCCGCCGGTATCCAGCACGCGCGCGGTTTGGCCGACTGGATGGTGCTGGCGGGCAATGTGGAACGCGCCGCGCGCGACTTGCGGATGGCGGCCGGGCCAGCCAAGACATCGCAGCGCTATCGCTGGGCACTGCAACAGCCTGACGGCGTCGACGGCGCCGCCTGGGCGCTGGCGCTGACCAGCTTGGGGCACGCGCTGGCCACAGCCCAGCGCGCCCTAGCCAACGTGGCTGAAAGCGCGCCCGACCTGGCGCGGCTGAACGAGCGGGCTGCCGACCTGGGCGAGCGCGCCGTTCGGTTTGCCGCACCGGCTGAGCCCGGCGTGGTGCGGTGGCTGGACGTGGCCGCAGGCCTGCGCCTGATCGAATCGCCGCTGGATATCGCCGAAACGGTGCAGACCAAGCTGCTGGCGCAGCCGAACGTACAGCCTGATGTACGGCCCGGTGTGCAAGCTGGGGCACAGCCAGGCACGCACAGCCCGCGCCGCGCCTGGGTTTTCGTTTCGGCCACGCTGGGCGCGGACGCGCGCCTGTCCTGGTTCACCGGCCCGTGCGGGTTGGAGGGCGCCGAGGTGATGCAGATCGCCAGCCCGTTCGACTATGCCCACCAAGCGGCGCTGTACGTGCCGCCCGAGATGGCGCGCCCTGCCGATGCCCACCACAGCGTCGAGGTCGCCGCGCTGGCCGGCGACATCGCAGCCCATCTGGGCGGTCGCACCATGGTGCTGACGACCACGCTGCGCGCGTTGCGCACGATCGGCGATGCGCTGGCTGCGCGCTTTGCGGGCCGCACCGGGCCGGAGGTGCTGGTGCAAGGCGCCTTGCCCAAGCGCGTGCTGATGGAGCGCTTTCGCGCAGGCGCCGACGACGCGCTAGGGCGGGGCTGCGTGCTGGTGGGTTCCGCCACGTTCTGGGAGGGCGTGGACATGCCCGGCGATGCGCTGCAGTGCGTGGTGATCGACAAGCTGCCTTTTCCGCCGCCCGGCGATCCCTTGGTGGAGGCGCGTTGCCAGCAACTGGAGGCGCAGGGTCGCAGCGCCTTCGCCGATTACTCGGTGCCCGCCGCAGCCGTCGCACTCAAGCAAGGGGCAGGGCGCCTGATCCGGCGCGAAACCGATGCGGGCCTGCTGGTGATCTGCGATACGCGCCTGACCAGCATGGGCTACGGCCGGCGGTTGCTGGCAGCCTTGCCACCCATGCGGCGACTGCGCGGCCAGGATGAGTTGATGCAGGCGCTCGATCAGCTGAACGAGCAGCGCACGGGCGTTGGTGCCGCAGCACAATCAGACTGAAATCAGGCCCTAGCGCTGGCGCAGCAAGCGCTGGTAGCTACGATTTTTATAGTGTTTGCTTCAGGCGCGACTCGGGCAGCGCACCCGAAGCCACTCACCAAAGCTGCCACCAGGGCTTGGCGTTGGCGCGAAAGCCCTTGGCCACGAACTCGCTGTTCGGGTAGTTGGCGTCCAACACGCGTTTGGCGTCGTCGCGCAGTTGCGGCATGCCCAGCTTGTCATACGACTGCACCAGGATGTACAGCGCCTCTTCCAGCGCCGGCGCGTCGCGGTAGTCGCTCAGGGCCTGCTGGGCGCGGTTGACGGCCGCCACGTACGCGCCGCGCGTGTAGTAGTAGCGCGCCACGTGCACTTCGTACTGCGCCAGCGCGTTGACCGTGTAGCGCATGCGCGCGCGGGCATCGGGGGCGTAACGCGAATCAGGGAAGCGCGTGACAAGGTCGTTGAACGACTCGAACGCCTCTTTGGCGGCCCGCTGGTCGCGCTCAGACAAATCCTGGCGTGACAGGAACGACATCAGCCCCAACTCGTCGTTGAAGTTGATCACGCCCTTCATGTACAGCGCATAGTCGATCGCCGGGCTGGACGGATGCAGGCGCATGAAGCGGTCCAGCGTGGCGATGGCCTCGGCCTTTTGGCCGTCCTTGAACTGCGCGTACGCCTTGTCCAGCTGGGCCTGTTGCGCCAGCGGGGTGCCGGCGGCGCGGCCTTCCAGGGTTTCGTAAAGCGGAATCGCTTTGTCGAAGCTGCCGGAATTGAGTTCGTCCCGCGCTTCGGCCTGGATGCGGTTGGGGCTCCAGCCGGCCGTCTTGTCGACCGGCTTGGAGGAGCAGGCCGACAGCAGCACGGCCAGCAACAGAACCCCCGTGCCAGCGGCCGATAATCGGTCTCGATGCATCAGCGGTAATCCTCTTGAGTCAAGCTCCTGCCATTATATCGGCCGCCCCCCGGCCCAACGCCCCTGCCGACGCCACGCCCGAGGCCGACGACGAGTTCGCCATCGGCGAAGCCGAGCGGCGCGCCATCACCGTGCCGCCCGAGTGGCACGGTGAGCGCCTGGACCGCGCCCTGGCGGCGCTCGTGCCCGAGTTCTCCCGCAACTACCTCAGCCAGTTGATCGAAGACGGCGCGCTGGAGGTGGCGGGTGCGCCCGTCACCAAACCTTCGCGCAAGGTCAAGGCGGGCGAGGCGCTGACGCTGGAGCTGCGCCCCACGCCCATGAGCCAGGCCTTCGTGCCGCAGGCCATTCCGCTGGACGTGGTGTATGAGGACGAGCACCTGGCCGTGATCAACAAGCCCGCAGGCATGGTGGTGCACCCGGCCGCTGGCAACTGGAGCGGCACGCTGCTGAACGCGCTGCTGGCCCGCGACCCGCGTGCGGCCCAATTGCCACGCGCCGGCATCGTGCACCGGCTGGACAAGGACACCAGCGGCCTGATGGTGGTGGCGCGCACGCGGGCGGCCATGGATGCGCTGGTCGCCGCCATCGCCGCGCGCGACGTGCACCGCGAATACATTGCGCTGGCGCACCGCACCTGGGGCTTGGCGCCGCAGCGCGAGGTGGATGCGCCCATCGGGCGCGACGCGCGCCATCGCCTGCGCATGGCGGTGGTCGATTTGCAGCGCCAGCCGGGCAAAACCGCGCAGACCGAGTTTTCGCTGCTGCAAGACGCCGATGGCGGCTGCCTGCTGCGCTGCGTCCTGCGCACCGGGCGCACGCACCAGATCCGCGTGCACGCCGCGCACATCCACCACCCGTTGGTGGGCGACACGCTGTACGGCGGCACGCCTGCTGCGGGCATGACGCGCCAGGCCTTGCACGCACGGCGCTTGAGCTTCGTGCACCCCGTCACCGGCCAAGCGCTGGCTTGGCAGGCGCCCTTGCCGGCCGACCTGGCCGCCGCGCTGACGGAGTGGGGCCTTACAATGCCCGATGACGACAGCGCCGCCGCCACGACCGTCAGCGCGCCGCAGGGCGGCTGAGCTGGCGCCTCTTATCCGGGGCACCCGCGGCATCGTGCGCGTGATGCGCACCGCCCCGCTGTCGGTTGACTGTCTGCCCGGCGCTGCCCTGGCCGCTAGGCCGGGCGCCCGCAGTGTCGCCGGTGCCGCTGCGGCCAGCGCCCCCATTCATCCGAGTACGCCACCGTGAATTCAACGGACGCCAAGCGCATTCTTGAAACCGCCCTGATCTGTGCCACGCAGCCGGTGCAGGTACGCGACCTGCGCGTGCTGTTTGACGATCAGGTGGGCGCCGACACGCTCAAGTCCCTGCTGCAAGAGCTTCAGGACGACTGGGCGCAGCGCGGCGTGGAACTGGTTCAGGTCGCCAGCGGCTGGCGCTTTCAAAGCCGGCCCGAGATGCGCGAGTTTCTGGACCGCCTGCACCCCGAAAAGCCGCCCAAGTACACGCGCGCCACGCTGGAAACGCTGGCCATCATTGCCTACCGCCAACCCGTGACGCGTGGCGACATGGAAGATATTCGCGGCGTAACGATCAATTCCGTGCTGCTCAAGCAGCTGGAAGACCGTGGCTGGGTCGAGGTGATCGGCCACCGAGAAACCGTGGGCCGCCCGGGCCTGTACGCCACCACGCGCCAGTTTCTGGACGACCTGGGCCTGGAATCGCTCGACCAGCTGCCCATGCTGGAATCGCCCAGCGAAGAAGCTGCCAGTATGTTTGAGGCGCTGGCCGGCGGCTTGGAAGGCGAGGGCGCTGCGCCCGCCGTCGCGCCGGGGGTGGCGGAACCCGTGGGCGATACGGGTGAGTCGCCCGGGGCCAGCTTGATCGACTTGGTCGAAGTGGCCGACAGCGCTGTCGCCGTGCAAGCGGCCGAAGCGCCGCAGGCCGTCGACGGCGATTTCGCCCAAGCTGCAGGAGAGGCCGACCATGTCAGTTTTCCAACGCCGGCGTTGAACGAGGATGCACTGACCCAAGCCACGCCCGAAGCTGCGGCGCTGGCTGAAACCGACGCACAAGCGCCCGACGCGCCCGCCAGCCAGCGCGCGGCGCCGTCCGACCACGAACGCCATGCGGCAGCAGCGCCTGCCGCACAGACCCCTACAGCCGACCCAGACGACTGGTTGGCCACAGCGCCCCACGAAGCCACGGAACCGCCCAGCAGCCGCGACGCTGACGACACCGACCCGGCGCCCCTTCCCACAGAATCGACCAAGCCATGAACACCGAAGACTCTTCCGCCAACGCCGAGGGCGCACCTGCAGCCGCTGACGACACACCAGCGTCATCCAAGAAAAAAAGGGCGCCAGCGCAGGCAGATAGTGCGCCGGCAGCTACTGAAAATATAGCGAAGCCAAGCAAGCGCCGTGCAGCCAAGCCTGCGGCTGGTGAAGCGCAGAACGAACTGAACGCGGCTGATGGTGCCGACGACGCACCCGCTGGCGAGCCGCAGCTGCTGACCGAAGTGGCGGAATCGGACGAGCCCAGCGCACCCGTCGCCGCCGATGCGGAAATGGCCGACGACGAGGCGCAAGCGCCGGTCGGCTTCGACGACCTGGTTTCCGGCCGCTTCGACGACGAGGCGGATTCCGAATCGCAGCTGCCTACCAAGCGCGTGCTGCAACCGCAGCCTGAGCAGCCCAAGCTGCACAAGGTGCTGGCGCAGTCGGGCTTCGGCTCGCGCCTGGAGATGGAGCAGATGATTCTGCAGGGCCGCATCTCGGTCAACAACCAGCCCGCCCACGTCGGCCAGCGCATCCAGTTTGGCGACAAGGTCAAGGTGGATGGCCGCCTGATCGCGCTGCGCATTGCCCAGCCGCCCGCGCGCGTTTTGGCGTATCACAAGCCCGTGGGCGAGGTGGTCACGCACGACGATCCGCAGAACCGACCCACCGTGTTTCGCAAGCTGCCGCGACTGCAGCACGGCAAGTGGCAGTCGGTCGGCCGGCTGGACTTGAATACAGAGGGGCTGTTGCTGTTCACCAACTCGGGCGAATTGGCCAACCGGCTGATGCACCCGCGATTCGGGCTGGAGCGCGAATACGCCGTGCGCGTGCTGGGCGCGCTGACGGACGAAGAGAAGCAGCGCCTGCTGGACGGCGTACAGCTGGACGACGGCATCGCGCAATTTGGCTCCATCAAGGAAGAGGGCTTGGGCGAGGGCGCCAACCAGTGGTACCGCGTGACCATTTCCGAGGGCCGCAACCGCGAAGTGCGCCGCATGATCGAATCGGTAGGCCACGCCGTCAGCCGCCTGATCCGCATCCGCTACGGCGCCATGATGCTGCCGCGCGGCTTGAAGCGCGGCGCATGGATGGAGCTGTGGGACCGCGACATCGAGGCGCTGGGCGCCGCATCGGGCACGCCCAGCCACGTCATCAAAGGCGGCCGCGACCCTGAACAGCCAACACTGGCGCCCAAGCGCCCAGGCCGTGGCGATCGCGGGCGAAGCAGCGGCCCACGCCCCAACATGGCCAACCCCGGTGGCAACCGCAGCGCTGACAACGCCCCGCGCGCGGCCTACGGCGCCAACCCCATGGCGGGGCGCAGGCGCACGGGCGCCGGGCCGTCTGGCGCTGAGGGGCGTGGCCAGCAGCCTGACCCATTGCGCACGTCGCAGGGCTACATCGGCGCCGACAGCTTGTCGCGCCAGCGGCGCAAGAGCGGGCCGGGTGTGGGCGGCAATCGCCCGGGAGGTGCTCCGGCCGGGCGCGGTGGCGCTGGTGGTAATTCAGGCGGCGGTGCCGGGGGCAACCGCGGCGGAGCAGGGCGCGGCGCACCGCGCGGCGGCCGGCGTGGCTGAATCAGCGGCGCGTGGGCGGGTGACGTGCGCGGCAGCCCAAATCCCCTGTGCGGCTGAGTTTTCGTGCCGCGCTGCCACACGGCAGACACCGCCGCCGGTTAAAATCTCGGGCTTTGCCCAATTTGCCTAAACTGGGCGTTGAACCTCTCCTTCTTATCTGGAACTTACTCAAATGGCTATCGAACGCACCCTGTCCATCATCAAGCCCGACGCCGTCGCCAAGAACGTCATCGGCCAGATCTACGCCCGTTTCGAAGCCGCCGGCCTGAAAGTGGTGGCTGCTCGCATGCAGCACCTGTCGCGCCTGGAAGCCGAGCAGTTCTACGCCGTGCACAAAGAGCGCCCCTTCTTCAAGGATCTGGTGGACTTCATGATTTCCGGCCCGGTGATGATCCAGGCCCTGGAAGGTGAAGGCGCCATCGGCAAGAACCGCGAACTGATGGGCGCGACCGACCCCAAGAAAGCCGACAAAGGCACCATCCGCGCCGACTTCGCCGACAGCATCGACGCCAACGCCGTGCACGGCTCCGACGCCCCTGAAACCGCTGCCGTGGAAGTGGCTTTCTTCTTCCCGGGCCTGGCGATCTACTCGCGTTGATCGCCCGCGGCCTGGCCCCGCTCGCATGACCACCACGCCTGTCAACCTGCTCGATTTCGATCTCGACGGGCTCACCGCGTACTGCGAGGGGCTGGGCGAAAAGCGCTTTCGCGCCGCGCAACTGTTCCGCTGGGTGCACCAGCGCGGCGTGGCCGATTTCAGCCAGATGACCGATCTGGCCAAGTCGTTTCGCGACAAGTTGGCGGGCGTGGCGGAAGTCCGCGCACTGCCCGTCATCACCCAGCACGATTCCCGCGACGGCACCATCAAGTGGCTGTTCGACGTGGGCGGCGGCAACGCCGTCGAGGCCGTGTTCATTCCCGAGGACGACCGTGGCACGCTGTGTATCTCGTCTCAGGCGGGCTGTGCGGTGGGCTGCCGTTTCTGCTCCACCGGTCACCAGGGCTTTTCGCGCAACCTGACCACGGCCGAGATCGTGGCCCAGCTCTGGTTCGCCGAGCATTACCTGCGCCGCCACCTGAACACGCCAGACCGTGTCATCTCCAACGTGGTGATGATGGGCATGGGCGAGCCGCTGCAGAACTACGACCGTTTGGTGCCGGCGCTGCGCACGATGCTCGACGACCACGCGTATGGCCTGTCGCGCCGCCGGGTGACGGTGTCTACCTCGGGTGTGGTGCCGATGATGGAGCGCCTGGCGCGCGACTGCCCCGTGGCGCTGGCTGTGTCGCTGCATGCGCCCACCGATGCGTTGCGCGACCACCTCGTGCCGCTCAACCGCAAATACCCCATTGATGAACTGCTCCGCACCTGCACCGCCTACCTGGCCAGTGCGCCGCGCGACTTCATCACTTTCGAGTACTGCATGCTGGACGGCGTGAACGACGCGCCGGAGCATGCCCAGGCGCTGGTCGATCTGATGCGTGCGCACGCCGCTGACGGGCTGCGTTGCAAATTCAACCTGATCCCGTTCAACCCGTTCCCGGCGTCGGGGCTGACGCGTTCGCCCATGCAGCGCGTGCTGGCCTTCGGCAAACTGCTGAACGATGCGGGCATCGTGACCACGGTGCGCAAGACGCGCGGCGACGATATTGACGCCGCTTGCGGCCAATTGGCCGGCGACGTGCAGGATCGCACGCGCGTGCAGGATCGCGTGGCCCGCCAACGCACCGTGGTGCTTCAGCGCATGCCCGCACCTCAGGCAAGCGGCAACCAGAGAAAGGCTGTGACATGACCCCTGTGCAATCCCTCCGCCCTGCGTCGCGCTGGCTGCTGCTGGCAGCCGGTGCTGCCGTGTTGCTGGGCGGCCTTGCCGGTTGCGCCACAGGCCCCGGTGGCTTGGGTGATCCGACCGAGTTGCATACCGCGATAGACGACAGCCCGGCACGCGCCCGTGCGCGCACCCGGCTGGCGCTGGCCACCAGCTATTTCCAGAACAATCAGCCCGAAGTGGCGCTGGATGAGGTCAAGAAAGTGCTCCAGGTTGACCCCAGCTTCGCCGACGCCTACAACCTGGGCGGATTGATCTACCTGCGGCTGGATCAGCAGGCCATGGCCGAATCGCACTTTCAGCGCGCCATCAACCTGAACCCGCGCGATGCCAATGCCATGCACAACCTCGGCTGGCTGCAGTGCCAGCAAGGCCGCTACCCTGAAGCCGCGCAGTCCTTCCAGCGCGCCATCGCGGTGCCCGGCTACCAGGGGCGCGCGCGCACCATGATGGCGCAGGGTATTTGCGAAAGCCGTGCAGGCGACAACGTCCGGGCCGAAGCCACCCTGAAGCAGTCCTACGAGCTGGATCCGGGCAACCCGGTTACCGCCTACAACCTGTCGCTGCTGCTGTACAAGCGGGGTGACTACCAGCGTGCGCAGTTCTTCATCCGCCGCCTCAATAACAGCGAGTTGGCCAACGCCGAATCGCTGTGGCTGGGCATCCGGGTGGAGCGGCGCCTGAACGACCGCCAGGCTTCGGACCAGCTGGCCTCGCAATTGCGGCGGCGCTTCTCGCAGTCGCGCGAGTATCAGGCCTATGAACGTGGAGCTTTCGATGACTGAACGGGATTCCGCGTTCGCGCCCAGCCAGCTGCCGCCCGAGGGTGCGCCAGAGCCCGACAAGCCGAGCGGGCCCGTGCTGCAGGGCAGCTCGCCCGGCGGCATGCTGCGCCAGCTGCGTGAGGCTGCAGGGGTTGACCCAGCCCTGGTGGCCAGTGCGATGAAGGTCTCGCTGCAAAAGCTCGACGCGCTCGAAAACGACCGCTTTGACGAGTTGCCTGACCTCACCTTCGCGCGTGGCCTGGCTTCGGCCATCTGCCGCGCCTTCGGCGCCGACCCCGCACCGGTGCTGGAGCGCATGCCGCTGGCCGCGCCAGGGCTGCGCGCGCAGGGCAAGCCGATCAACCAGCCTTTCCGCCAGCCCGGCGACAGCCCGGCGCCGATGCTCAAAAGCAGCTTCTCCAAGCCGCTGGTGATCGCAATCGGCGTGCTGCTGCTCGCGGCCGCGGCCTTGTGGTTGTTGCCCACCCTGCCAATCCAGCTGACCGCACCGGCCCAGGAATCCACTTCTGCCGATGGCGAAGTGCAGGAACCCGCGGTCCCCGCCGCTGAGCCGACGCCGCCCGCCGAAATGCCGGCGGGCGCGGCTTCGGCCGAGCAAACTGCACCCGCTGCCCCGCAGGCGTCAGCATCGGCTGCGGAGCCCGCTGCGACGGCGGACGGTGACCTGCTCGTCTTCACGGCCAATGCCGAAACCTGGCTGACCGTGCGCGACGCGCAAGGCAAACAGCTGATCAACCGCACGCTGACCAGCGGTGAAACCGTCAAGCTGACGGGCGAAGTGCCGCTGTCGGCCACGGTTGGCCGCAAGGACGCGATCAGCGTGAAAGTGCGTGGCGAGCCGTTCGACATCAAGGCGCTCAGCAAAACCACCGTGGCCCGTTTTCAGGTGAAATGATGACCGTCGCCGCTACCGCCGCACCCGCCCAGACCTCTGCCGACGCCTTACCGATCGCGGTGGCCGCGCCCGCCGCGCGCCGCAGCCGTCAGGCGCGCGTTGCGTGGGGCCAGCGCGTGGTCACCGTGGGCGGTGATGCGCCGGTGCGCGTCCAGTCGATGACCAACACCGACACGGTGGACGCCATTGGCACCGCGATCCAGGTGAAAGAACTGGCGCTGGCCGGCAGCGAGATGGTGCGCATCACGGTGAATACGCCCGAGGCCGCCGCGCAGGTGCCCTACATCCGCGAGCAGCTCGACCGAATGGGCGTGGATGTGCCGCTGATTGGCGACTTTCACTACAACGGCCACCGCCTGCTGACCGACTACCCGGACTGCGCGCAGGCGCTGTCCAAGTACCGCATCAACCCCGGCAACGTGGGCAAGGGCGCCAAACGCGACGCGCAGTTTGGCCAGATGATCGAGGCGGCGCTCAAGTGGGACAAGCCGGTGCGCATCGGCGTCAACTGGGGCAGCCTGGATCAGGAACTGCTGGCCGGCCTGATGGACGAAAACGCCAACCGCCGCCAGCCCTGGGAAGCGCGCCAGGTCATGTATGAGGCGCTGATCCAGTCCGCCATCGGCTCGGCCGAACAGGCGGTGGATCTGGGCATGCGGCCTGAGCAGGTCATCCTGAGCTGCAAGGTCAGCGGCGTGCAGGATTTGATCGCCGTTTACCGCGAACTGGCGCGCCGCTGCGACTATCCGCTGCACCTCGGCCTGACCGAGGCTGGCATGGGCACCAAGGGCACGGTGGCTTCGGCCGCGGCGCTGTCGATCCTTTTGCAGGAAGGCGTGGGCGACACCATCCGCGTCAGCCTGACGCCGCAGCCAGGCGAGGCGCGCACGCAGGAAGTGGTCATCGCCTCGGAAATCCTGCAGTCGCTGGGCCTGCGCGTGTTCGTGCCCAGCGTGACGGCCTGCCCGGGTTGCGGGCGCACCACCAGCACCACGTTCCAGGAACTGGCCAAGGACATCGACGACCACCTGCGCGCCAACATGCCGGTGTGGCGCGCCAAGTACCCCGGCGTCGAAAAGCTGAAAGTGGCCGTGATGGGCTGCATCGTCAACGGGCCGGGTGAAAGCAAGCATGCGGACATCGGCATCAGCCTGCCGGGCACGGGCGAAGCGCCGGCTGCGCCCGTGTTCATTGATGGGCAGAAGGCGATGACGCTGCGCGGCGAACATATCGCCACCGAGTTTCACCAAATCGTGGCCGATTACATCGAGCGGCGCTTTGGTGCGGGCGTCGTCAATAGTTAAGAGATAAAAGCGCTGCCAGCGCTTGTGCTACAAGCGCTGGCAGCTATCAAAATAATAGTTTTCGTACCGATGTCAGGCAACCCCAAAATCACCGCCATCAAAGGCATGAACGACATCCTGCCGCCGGAATCGGCGCGCTGGGAATGGCTGGAATCGGTGGTGCGCCGCGTGATGGCCGCCCACGCTTACCGCAACCTGCGCACGCCCATCATGGAGCACACGCAGCTGTTCACGCGCGGGCTGGGCGAGGTGACCGACGTGGTCGAGAAGGAGATGTATTCCTTCCAGGACCGGCAAGACCAGCATGGCAACGCAGAGCACCTCAGCCTGCGGCCTGAGAACACCGCCGGCGTGGTGCGCGCCGTGGCCGAGCACAACCTGCTGTACGACGGTGGCAAGCGCCTGTACTACATGGGCCCGATGTTCCGCCGTGAGCGCCCGCAGCGCGGCCGCTACCGGCAGTTCCACCAGATCGGCGCCGAGGCGCTGGGCTTTGCGGGCGCTGAGGTCGATGCCGAGCTGATCCTGCTGGCCGTCAGCCTGTGGCGCGAGCTGGGCATTCAAAACTGGCGGCTTGAGCTGAACAGCCTGGGCCAGCCCGAAGAGCGGCGCGAGCACCGCGCGGCGCTGATCGCCTACTTTGAAGCGCACGCCGACCAGCTGGACGAAGACGCGCGCCGGCGCCTGCACGCCAACCCGCTGCGCATTCTGGACACGAAGAACCCCGCCATGCAGGCGCTGGTGGAAGGCGCGCCCAAGCTGATGGACTACCTGGGCGATGCGTCCAAAGCGCACTTTGCCGCCGTACAGGCCATCCTGGACGCGAACGGCGTGGCCTGGCGCGTCAACCCGCGTCTGGTGCGCGGGCTGGACTACTACAACCTCACGGTGTTCGAATTCATCACCGACAGCCTGGGCGCGCAAGGCACCATCTGCGGCGGCGGGCGCTACGACTACCTGATCGAGCAGATCGGCGGCAAGGCCGCCCCTGCTGTGGGTTGGGCCCTGGGCGTAGAGCGTGTGCTGGAACTGCTCAAGGAAGAGGGCGTGACCAGCCCTGAACCCGCGCCCGACGCGTACGCCATCATCCCCGACGCCAGCGCGCTGCCGCGCGTCATGCAGGCGCTGCATGCGTTGCGCGCGCAAGGCGTGGCCGTGCAAATGCACGCAGGCACTGGCGAGGGCATGGGCAGCATGAAAAGCCAGTTCAAACGGGCCGATGGCTCTGGCGCCGCCTTCGCGCTGGTTTTTGGCCCCGACGAGCTGGCCGCGGGCGAAGTCACCGTCAAGGCGCTGCGCGATGGCGCCGGCGCACAGACGCGCCAACCGCTTGCCAATGTGGCCGCCTGGGCCGGCACCCTAAAATCCACCGCTTGACCGAATAGACACTGCACATGGCGAAACATCTCGATCTTGAAGAACAGGAACAGCTTGACGCGCTCAAGCACTTCTGGAACCGCTGGGGCAACCTGATCACCTGGCTGCTGATTGCCGTACTGGGCGCCTACGCCGCCTGGACAGGGTGGCAATACTGGGAACGCCGCCAAAGCGCGGCCGCCTCGGTGCTGTACGACGAAATGTCGCGCAGCGTGCAGGCCGGCGACGTAGCGCGCGTGGAACGCACGCTGTCCGACATGAAAGACAAATTCGGCAGCACCGCCTACGCGGCGCAAAGCGGCTTGATGGCCGCCAAGATGCTGCAGGACAAAGGCAAGCCTGCCGAAGCCAAGGCCGCGTTGACCTGGGTTGCCGACAAGGCACCGAACGACGGGCTGAAATCCTCCGCACGCCTGCGTTTGGCGTCGCTGCTGGTCGCCGACAAGGCGTACGACGACGCCATCAAGTTGCTGTCTGGCAGCTTTCCTGCCAGCTTTGTCCCTCTGGCGGCCGATCGCCGTGGCGACGTGCTGCTGCTGCAAGGCAAGCGCGACGAAGCGGCCACCGAATACGGCAAGGCCTACCAGGGCTTGACCGCTGATACCGGCGACTACCGCCGTCTGGTGGGCATGAAGCTCAACGCGCTGGGTATTGACCCCGATGCCGGGCCGAAAGGTGCCAGTTCATGATCGATGACCGCAAAACTCTGAAAAGCCACGCGGGCCGCGCGCTGGCACTCAGCGCCAGCCTGTTGACCGTCGCTGTCTTGGCAGGCTGCGCCGCGGGTTCGGCCCGACCGAAGCCCGCAGAGCTGCCACCCAACGTGGCCTTGATGGGCGTGCGGCAGGCCTGGACGGCCCGCATTCCCGCCGTCAATTTCCCGCTGCAAACGCGCGTGGTGGGCAACCAGGTCGTGGTGGCTGGGGGCGATGGCTCCGTGGTCACGCTGGATGCCAATACCGGCGCCGAGGTGGCGCGTGCCAACGTCGGCACCACGCTGTCGGCAGGTGTCGGCAGCGATGGCCGCACCCACGCCGTCGTCACGCGCGACAACAATGTCGTTGCGCTCGAAGGCCGCCGTGAGATCTGGCGTTACCGCCTGCCCACGCAAAGCTACACCGCACCGCTGGTGGCTGGTGGCCGTGTCTTCGTGCTGGGCGCGGACCGCTCCCTGACGGCACTGGACGGCCGCGCCGGCACCTTGCTATGGACCGTGCAGCGCCCCGCTGAGCCGCTGGTGCTGCGCCAAGCAGGGGTGTTGACCGCGGTGGGCAATACGCTGGTGGCTGGTCTGGCCGGTCGGCTGGTGGGTGTCAATCCTGACAGCGGCAACGTCACCTGGGAAGCACCCGTGGCTTCGGCACGCGGCACCAACGACGTGGAACGCCTGGTTGATCTGGTGGGCGGTGTGCGCCGCCAGGGCAACGTGGTTTGCGCGCGCGCCTTCCAGGCTGCCGTGGGCTGCGTCGATACGTACAACGGCAACGTCGCCTGGACGCGCGCAGCCAACGGCGCCACCGGCATCGACGGCGACGACCAGCGCATTTTTGGCACCGAATCCGACGGCCGCGTGCTGGCCTGGCGCGCCGACAATGGCGACCGTTCCTGGTCCAGCGAACGCCTGCAGTGGCGTTACCTGACCGCGCCGCTGGTGCTGGGCCGCTCGGTGGTGATGGGCGACGAAACGGGGCTGGTGCACTTCCTTTCGCGCGAAGACGGCTCGCCGTTGACGCGCGTGAGCACCGACAGCTCGGGCATTGCCGTGTCGCCCGTCGTGGCTGGCAACACGCTGGTGGTTGTGACGCGCAACGGCGGCGTCTACGGCTTCCGGCCCGATTGAGATCGCAGAAAGTTTGTATCCGTGAAACCCGTATTGGCCCTGGTCGGGCGCCCCAACGTGGGCAAGTCCACGTTGTTCAACCGCCTCACGAAAAGCCGCGACGCGATCGTTGCCGACTACGCCGGCCTGACGCGCGACCGCCACTACGGGCAGGGTCGCCTGGGCAACCGCGAATACATCGTCATCGACACCGGCGGCTTTGAGCCCGAAGCGGGCGAGGGCAGCATCTTCCGTGAGATGGCCAAGCAAACGCGCCAGGCCATCGCCGAGGCCGACGCGGTGATTTTCGTGGTGGATGCGCGCGGCGGCCTGTCGGGGCAGGACCATGACATCGCCAAGGAATTGCGCCGCTTGGGCAAGACCTGCGTGCTGGTGGCCAACAAGGCCGAGGGCATGACCGAAGGCGCGCAGTTGGCCGAATTCTATGAACTGGGCTTGGGCGAAGTCGTGCCCGTGTCCGCCGCCCACGGCCAGGGCGTGCGCAGCATGGTGGAAGCCGCGCTGGACACCCTGGGTGTGCCCGAGGAAGACGACGACGCCGAGCGCGTGGACGACGGCATCATCCGCCTGGCGGTTGCCGGGCGCCCCAACGTCGGCAAATCCACGCTGATCAACGCCTGGCTGGGCGAAGAGCGCCTGGTGGCCTACGACTTGCCGGGCACCACGCGTGACGCCATCTCGGTGCCTTTCGAGCGCGATGGCAAGAAGTTCGAGCTGATCGATACGGCTGGCTTGCGCCGCAAGGGCAAGGTTTTTGAGGCCATCGAGAAATTCTCGGTCGTCAAGACGCTGCAGGCCATCGAATCGGCCAACGTCGTCCTGCTGTTGCTGGACGCCACACAGGGCGTGACCGATCAAGACGCGCACATCGCCGGCTTCATTCTGGATGCTGGCCGTGCCGTTGTGCTGGCCGTGAACAAGTGGGACGCGGTGGACGCGTACCAGCGCGAAATGGTGCAGCGCTCCATTGAAACGCGGCTCCCTTTCCTGAAATTCGCCGAGATCCATTTCATCTCGGCCAAGAAGCGCCAGGGGCTCGCCCCGCTGTGGAAATCCATCGCGAAGGCCTACGCCGCGGCCATGCGCAAGATGCCTACCCCGCAGCTCACGCGCCTGCTGCTGGAGGCGGTGCAGTTCCAGCAGCCCAAGCGCAGTGGCATGTACCGGCCCAAGCTGCGTTACGCGCACCAGGGTGGCATGAACCCGCCGGTGATCGTGGTGCACGGCAATTCGCTCGAAGGCGTGACCGACACCTACAAGCGCTACCTGGAAGGGCGCTTCCGCAAGGCTTTCGACCTGGTCGGCACGCCCTTGCGTGTCGAGATGAAATCGGCGCGGAACCCCTACGCCGATAAAGACTCCTAATCAAGGCGCCAGCAGCGGCTGGCGTGGGTTTGCGGCCAGTTTTTGGGTGACGGGCCCGGCGGGGCTGCCTTGCGGGCAGTCTTTCAACACCCCGCCTCTTGTCGTGGGCTTTGCCGTCTCCATATGGTAAGTTCCAACCCCCTCAACCCGTTCGTAGAACACGGAGAATATCGTGAGCAATAAAGGGCAACTTTTACAAGACCCCTTCCTCAACACGCTGCGTCGCGAGCACATTCCGGTGTCGATTTACCTCGTCAACGGTATCAAGCTCCAGGGTCAGATTGAGTCGTTTGACCAGTACGTCGTGCTGCTTCGCAACACCGTCACCCAGATGGTTTACAAGCACGCGATTTCCACCATCGTGCCTGGTCGCGCCGTCAATTTCCAAACCCCTGCCGACAACGCAGATTCCCAAGCCGATTAAGGCTCTAGCCCTCGCCCATCCTGCGCAAGCAGCTCCTGAAAAAGGAGCGTCTGGCAGGGTGGGTTTTTCACATCTGGACCTGTAGCTTTGCCTGAAACCCGCGCCCCTGAACACATCGACGCCGTTTTGGTCGGCGTGGATTTTGGGTTGCCCCATTTCGACCACGATCTGGAAGAGCTCGGCCTCTTGGCCGAAACCGCTGGCCTGAACCCCGTTGCGCGCCTGACCTGCAAGCGCAAGGCGCCCGACGCGGCGCTGTTCGTCGGAACCGGCAAAGCCGAAGAGATCCGCATGCTGGCGCAGGCCGAGGGCGCGGCCGAGGTGCTGTTTGACCAGGCGCTCAGCCCGGTGCAGCAGCGCAATCTGGAGCGCGCCATCGGCATGCCGGTGAACGACCGCACGCTGCTGATCCTGGAAATCTTCGCGCAACGCGCCCGCAGCCACGAGGGCAAGCTGCAGGTTGAATTGGCGCGCCTGCAGTACCTCAGCACCCGTCTGGTGCGCCGCTGGAGCCACTTGGAGCGCCAGCAGGGCGGCATTGGCGGCCGCGGCGGCCCGGGTGAAACGCAGATCGAGCTGGATCGCCGCATGATCGGCGAGGCCATCAAGCGCACGAAAGAGCGCCTGACCAAGGTCAAACGCCAGCGCCAAACGCAGCGCCGCCAGCGCGAGCGGCGCGAGGCTTACAACATTTCCCTGGTTGGCTATACCAACGCCGGCAAATCCACGCTGTTCAATGCGCTGGTGAAGGCGCGTGCGTACGCGGCCGACCAGCTGTTTGCCACGTTGGACACCACTACGCGCCAGCTGTACCTGGGCGACCAGGAAGGCGGTGGGCGTTCGGTGTCGCTGTCGGACACGGTGGGCTTCATCCGCGACTTGCCCCACGGTTTGGTGGAGGCGTTCCAGGCGACCTTGCAGGAAGCGGCAGACGCCGATCTGCTGCTGCATGTGGTCGATGCGGCCAACCCCGCCTGGCACGAACAGATGCAGGAAGTGCAGCGCGTGCTGGGCGAAATCGGTGCGCTTGAGGTGCCGCAACTGGTCGTGTTCAACAAGCTGGACGCGGTGGACGCTGCCAAGCGCCCGCTGGCTTTGCAAGATCGCATGGATCTTGATGGCCGTCTGCTTGACCGCATCTTTGTCAGTGCACAGTCCGGTGAAGGGCTGCCGGTTCTGCGCAACGAGCTGGCGCGCCGCGCCCAGGAAGCCGCGGAAGCCCGCCAGGCACTGGAATCCGACGAGTCTCCTACTGCCTTTGGGCACAATGGCGGGTTGAACAGCCCGATGACCAACGAATGAAAGACCGTTTTTTCACCTTGCGCCCGGCCGGGTGGCCTGAGCGCCTTCGGGGCATGTTCAACCTGAACGACCCCCGCTGGGGCCGTGGCGACGACGCCGGTCAAAACGAGCCGCGCCCGGATGACCAGCGCCCCGCTGACCCCCCCCGCCAGCCGCCGAACGAGCCGCCTCGCCAGCGTCCGTCCAGCGGTGGCGATCAAGGTCCGCCCGATCTCGACGAGCTCTGGCGCGACTTCAACCGCAAGCTGGGCGGCCTGTTTGGCGGCGGTGGTGGCAATCGCCGCCCGGGTGCCAGTGGTGGCGGTGGTTTCCAGCCTCCCGACATGAAGAATGCCGGTGTGGGCATCGGTGTGATCGGCGTGGTTGCCCTGCTGATCTGGCTGGGCACTGGCTTTTTCATCGTGCAGGAAGGCCAGCAGGCCGTGATCACCCAGTTCGGCAAGTACCACTCCACGGTGGGTGCGGGCTTCAACTGGCGTCTGCCTTACCCCATTCAGCGCCAGGAAACCGTGAGCGTGACGCAGATCCGGTCGGTGGATGTGGGCCGTGACAGCGTGATCAAGTCCACCGGCCTGCGCGAATCGGCCATGCTGACGCAGGACGAAAATATCGTCGAGATCAAGTTCGCCGTGCAGTACCGCCTGAACGACGCGCGCGCCTACTTGTTTGAAAGCAAGAACCCGGCGGATGCCGTGGTACAGGCCGCCGAAAGCGCTGTGCGCGAAGTGGTCGGCAAGATGAGCATGGACAACGCCATGGCGGACGAGCGCGACCAGATCGCTCCGCGCGTGCGCGATCTGATGCAGAAGATCCTGGACCGCTACAAGGTTGGCATCGAAGTGGTGGCCGTCAACATGCAGCAAGGCGGCGTGCGCCCGCCCGAGCAAGTGCAGGCCGCTTTCGACGACGTGCTCAAGGCCGGCCAAGAGCGCGAGCGCGTGAAAAACCAGGCGCAGGCCTATGCCAACGACGTGATTCCGCGTGCCACCGGTACGGCTGCGCGCTTGACGCAGGAGGCCGAGGGCTACAAGGCGCGCATCGTGGCGCAGGCCGAGGGTGACTCGCAGCGCTTCAACTCGGTGCTGGCCGAGTACCAGAAGGCGCCGCAAGTCACGCGCGACCGCATGTATATCGACACCATGCAGCAGATTTATGGCGGCGTGAACAAGATCATCGTGGACAGCAAGTCCGGCGGCAATTTGATGTACCTGCCCTTGGACAAGGTGATGCAGGCCGCAGGTGCCCCGGCGGCTTCTGCGCCCGCCGCGCAGGCTGCGCCGGCGGCTTCGGCCGCGGCCCCCTCCACGCAATTGCCCCCCGATGCCCGCACCCGCGACAACGCCCGCAGCCGCGAGCGTGAAACCCGCTGATTGCCGAGAGCGATTGAAATGAACAGAGTCGGATTCATCGCCACCACCGTCCTCATCCTGTTGGCCCTGCTGGCCTCCACGATGTTCGTGGTGGATCAGCGCCAGTTTGGCGTTGTCTATCAGCTGGGGCAGATCCAGCGTGTGATCACCGAGCCAGGGCTCAGCTTCAAGCTGCCGCCGCCGGTGCAGAATGTGCGCTACATCGACAAGCGTCTGCTGACGCTGGACAGCATGGACACCGAGCCGATGCTCACCGCCGAAAAGCAGCGCGTTGTCATCGACTGGTACATGCGCTGGCGCATTTCGGACCCGCAGGCCTACATCCGCAACGTGGGCCCTGACGAGGCTGCCGGTGCCACGCAGCTCAACCGCGTGGTGCGCAACGCCTTCCAGGAAGAGATCAACCGCCGCACGCTGCGCGAGCTGCTCTCCACGCGCCGTGAAACGCTGATGGCCGACGTGAAGCGCGAAGTGACCGAGGCGGTTACCGGCGCCAAGCCCTGGGGCATCGACATCGTGGACGTGCGCATCACGCGCGTCGACTACGTGGAGTCGATCACTGAATCGGTGTACCGCCGTATGCAGGCCGAGCGCGAACGTGTCGCCAACGAGCTGCGCGCAACCGGCGCCGCCGAAGGCGAGCAGATCCGCGCCGACGCCGACCGCCAGCGCGAGGTGACGGTGGCCAACGCCTACCGCGACGCCGAGAAAGTGCGCGGCGAGGGCGATGCCCAGGCTACGCGCATCTACGGCGAATCGTTCGGCAAAGACCCGAAATTCGCCGAGTTCTACCGCAGCCTGGATGCGTACAAGGCCAGCATCGGCAAGAAGGGCGACGTGCTGGTGATCGACCCGGCTTCGTCCGAATTCTTCAGCAACATGCGCGCGCCGCAGTCGCGCCGTTGAGGCGCACGGGCACGGCGCCGTGAACGCAAGCGTATTGCTGGCCGCGCTGGGGCTGGCGCTGATCCTGGAGGGGCTGATGCCCCTTATCGCGCCCCAGGGTTGGCGGCGCGTGGTGGCGCAGCTCATGCAGCTCAAGGACGGGCAACTGCGTTTTTACGGCTTGATCAGCGTGGTGTTGGGGCTTTTGCTGTTGTTCAGCTTTCTCTGACCGCGCTGGCATTTGATTGGGCCGCGCTGCGGGGCCGGTAGAATCACGTTTTTAACAGCCCCGCGAACTTTCATCCCATGTCCGCCTGGCTCCTGCCGGATCACATCGCCGATGTACTGCCCTCTGAGGCCCGGCGCATCGAAGAACTCCGTCGCGAACTGCTCGATACCGCCCGTGCCTATGGCTACGAGCTGGTGATCCCGCCCCTGATCGAGCATCTCGACTCGCTGCTCACCGGTACCGGTGAAGCGCTCAACCTCCAGACGTTCAAGCTGGTCGACCAGCTGTCGGGCCGCTCGCTCGGCGTGCGTGCCGACACCACGCCGCAGGTCGCGCGCATCGATGCGCACTTGCTGGGGCGCCAGGCGGTCACGCGGCTTTGCTACTGCGGCCCCGTGCTGCACACCCGGCCCGAACGCCCGCACGCCACGCGCGAGCCGCTGCAGTTCGGCGCCGAAATCTACGGCCACGCGGGGCGCGAGGCCGATCTGGAAGTGCTCTCGCTGGCGCTGGATTGCCTGAGCGCGGCGCAAGTGGGCGATTTGACGGTCGATCTGGCCGACGCGCGCATCGTGCGGGCGTTGCTGGCCGGCGTCATGGTCGATCCGCAGGTGCTGTCGGCTGTGCACGACGCGTTGGCCGCCAAAGACGCCAGCGAGATCGCCAGGCTGACCGACGATTTCCCTGCCGCGTCCCGCGAAGGCCTGTTGAAGCTCGTCACGCTGTACGGCGGTGCCGAGGTGCTGGATGAGGCCGAAATTGCCCTCCAGCGCTTTCCTGCTGTGCGCGACGTGCTATCAAATTTGAAGTGGCTGGCGTCGCGCCTGGAAGGCGTGAACGTGAGCTTCGACCTCTCCGACGCCCGCGGCTACGACTACTACACCGGTGTGCGCTTTGCCGTCTATGCGCGCAGCGCGGGCGATGCCCTGCTGCGCGGTGGGCGCTACGACGGCGTGGGCGCGGTGTTCGGCCACAAGCTGGACCGCGAACGCCCCGCCGTCGGCTTCAGCCTGGATGTGAAGCAACTGGTGCGCGCCGCGTCTGAGCGCCCGCTGCGCGCCGCGATCTGCGCGCCCTGGAGCGACGCGCCCGAGCTGATGGCCGCCGTTCGCGCGCTGCGCCAGCAGGGCGAAACGGTGGTCTGCGTGCTGCCGGGGCAGGGCGAGATCGACGAGTTTGATTGCGACCGCGAACTGGTGCTCAGCGCGGGGCAATGGCAGGTTCAACCGATTGGAAAAGACTGAAATGACACGTACGAACGGACGCAACGTGGTGGTCGTCGGCACCCAGTGGGGCGACGAAGGCAAGGGCAAGCTGGTGGACTGGCTGACCGAAAGCGCCCAGGGCGTGGTGCGCTTTCAGGGCGGCCACAACGCGGGTCACACCCTGGTGATCAATGGCGTGAAAACGGCGCTGCACCTGATTCCCAGCGGCATCATGCGTCCGGGCGTGAAGTGCTACATCGGCAACGGCGTGGTGCTGTCGCCCACCAAGCTGCTGGAAGAGATCGAGGGCCTGGAAAAAGCCGGCGTGCAGGTGCGCGACCGCCTGCGCATCAGCGAAGCCTGCCCGCTGATCCTGCCGCTGCACGCGGTGCTGGACGTGGCTCGTGAAGCCGCGCGTGAACAGCACGGCAGCGAAAAGATCGGCACCACCGGCCGCGGCATCGGCCCTGCCTATGAGGACAAGATCGCCCGCCGCGCCCTGCGCGCGCAGGACTTGAAGCACCCCCAGCGCTTTGCCGCCAAACTGCGTGAGCTGCTCGACCTGTACAACTATGTGCTCCTGGGCTACCTGGGTTCGGCCAAGCTGCAGTTCAGCGACACCCTGACGCCGTACCTGAAGCAGGGCGAGCTGCAATTCGACGCCATCTACGACGAAGCCATGCGCCAGGCCGAAGCCGTGGTGCCCATGCTCGCCGACGTCTCGCGTGAATTGAACGAAGCCCATCGCAACGGCGCCAATCTGCTGTTTGAAGGTGCGCAGGGCACCTTGTTGGACGTGGATCACGGCACCTATCCGTATGTCACCAGCAGCAACTGCGTGGCGGGCAACGCCGCGGCGGGCTCGGGCGTGGGCCCCGGCATGCTGCACTACATCCTGGGCATCACCAAGGCGTACTGCACGCGCGTGGGTGGTGGCCCGTTCCCCACCGAACTGGACTGGGAAACCCCCGGCACGCCCGGCTACCACATGAGCACCGTGGGCGCCGAAAAAGGCGTGACCACCGGGCGCAGCCGCCGCTGCGGCTGGTTTGACGCGGCCTTGCTTAAGCGCAGCGCGCAAGTCAACGGCTTGTCCGGCCTGTGCATCACCAAGCTGGACGTGCTGGACGGCCTGGACGAGCTGCAGCTGTGCGTCGGCTACGAACTGGACGGCGAACGCGTGGACATCCTGCCGCTGGGCGCCGACGACATTGCCCGCTGCCAGCCTATCTATGAAACGCTGGAAGGCTGGAGCGAGAGCACCGTGGGCGTGACCGACTACGCGAGGCTGCCCGTCAACGCGCGCCTGTACCTGCAGCGCATCGAGCACGCCACCGGCGTGCCCATCCACCTGATTTCCACCAGCCCGGACCGCGATCACACCATCATGATGCGCCACCCGTTCCTGGCCTGATTTAGAAGCAAATTGACCGCCAGCGCAGGTGCCACCTGCGCCACCAGCTATTGATTGAGGAGCAAAGAGGATGCTGACCGAAGACGGAAAACACCTGTACGTAAGCTACGACGAGTACCACAGCCTGGTCGAAAAGCTGGCCATCAAGGTGCACCAATCCGGCTGGAAGTTCGACACCATCCTGTGCCTGGCACGCGGTGGCATGCGCCCCGGCGACATCCTGAGCCGCATCTTCAGCGTGCCCCTGGCCATCATGTCCACCAGCTCATACCGCGCCGAGGCCGGCACGCAGCAGGGCCACCTGGACATCGCCCACTACATCACCACGCCCAAGGGTCAGATCGCCGGCAAAGTGCTGCTGGTGGACGATTTGGCCGACACCGGCGTTACCCTGCAGGCGGTGGTGGACCGGTTGAGGAACAACTACCAGCCCATCACCGAGCTGCGCACCGCCGTGATCTGGACCAAGGGCTGCTCGGGCTTCAACGCCGACTATTCGGTGGAACACCTGCCCACCAACCCCTGGATTCACCAGCCCTTCGAGGCGTACGACACCCTGTCGCCCGAGAAGCTGCTGGAGAAGTGGAAGGTCTGAACCCGGGCGCGGGCGTGCCCAGCCGCGCCCGCAGTGACGCGGTTGTCGGCTGCCTGCTCGGCACGGCGGTGGGCGACGCCATCGGTTTGCCCCTGGAGGGCCTCAGCCCGCAACGCGCAGCGCGCCTGTATCCCCCGCCGCTGCGGCATCACCTGATCTTGGGGCGCGGAATGGTGTCGGGCGACACCGATCACGCTGCCTGACGGCGCGCGCTTTGCTGTTGGCGGGTGGTGACGCAGAGGCGTTTGACCGCACGCTGGCGTCCTCGCTGCGCTGGTGGTTGGCCGGTTTGCCTGCAGGCGTGGGCTTCGCCACGCTGAGGGCCATTCTGAAATCGTGCGTGGGCATGGGTCCAGAGCGCAGCGGCGTGGCATCGGCTGGCAACGGCCCGGCGATGCGCAGCGCGATCATCGGCGTCGTGTGGGGTCATGCGCCGGACGTAGTGGTCGAGTGGGTGCGCCGATCAACGCGCTTGACGCACACCGACCCCAAGGCCCTCCATGGTGCCGTCGCGGTGGCGCTGGCGGCTTACCAGGCGGCTTCGGCGCCAGTCACTTCGCCCAATGGCTACCTTGCGGCGCTGGCGCGGTTGCTGGGCGCAGGGGCGGACGAGTTCATGTCACTGGCGCATCGCGCGGCCGAATCGGCTGCACGCGGCGAACCGGTTGCGCGTTTCGTTGGGAGCATCGGCTCGCACCGTGGCGTTTCGGGCTACATGCTGCACACCGTGCCTTGTGTGTTGCAGGTCTACTGGCGCTTTCCTGACGACTACGCCGCGGGCATTGAGGAGATCGTGCGTGCTGGTGGCGACACCGATACGGCTGCAGCCATTCTGGGCGCCATCGTGGGTGCGCGCGTCGGCAAGCAGGGCATTCCGCGCGATTGGCTGCGCGGCGTGACCGAGTGGCCGCGCGGTATGCCGTGGATAGAGCGACTGGGCGCTGCGCTGGCGGCACGAGGGCAGGTCTCTCAGGGTGACGAGGCGCCTGCGTACCCTGGGTATTTCGTGCCCGGCGTGCCGCTGCGAAATCTGGCTTTTCTGCTGGTGGTGTTGGCGCACGGCTTCAGGCGGCTGACCCCACCCTATTAGCGTGCCCGCTGGGCCTGCAGTGCCGCGCAGGCCCAGCGGCGCTGGATTCACGCCCCCAACGCAAACACCGCAGGCTGATCCCAAGCCGCTGCGTCAGCCGGCGCCTTGGCCAGCACGTCGCGCCATTGCTTGGCTGGCATGCTGCGCACCTGCGGGGCTGGCAAGGTGAGGCCGCTGGCCACGGCCAGCCGTGTGCCGGGTTGCAGTTGCTGCGCCAGCGCCTGCAGCAGTGCCGCATTGCGATAGGGCGTCTCGATGAACAGTTGCGTCTGCCCTGTGCGCAGGGCCAGCTTTTCCAGCTCTTGAATGCGCTGCTGGCGCGCCGCGCCTTCGCGTGGCAGATATCCAACAAAGGCAAAGTGCTGCCCGTTCAGCCCGCTGGCCGCCAGTGCCAGCATCAGCGACACCGGGCCGCTGAGCGGCACCACGGTCAACCCCAACTCATGCGCGGCGCGCACCAGCGAACTGCCGGGGTCGGCGATGGCGGGCATGCCAGCTTCGCTGATCAGGCCCACGTCGCGCCCTTGCAGCGCAGGGGCGAGCAGGGCGCGCGCATCCACCCGGGCGGCACCGGCAGCGCCGTGGTCGCCCTTTTTGTGCGCCTCGCGGGGCAATTCTGTGATTTGCTGTTCCTGCACAGACGTGGCCAGGGGGCACACGTCGGCCACGCGCTTCAGAAAGGCGCGGGTGGATTTGGCGTTTTCGCTCACCCAGCAATCCAGCGCGGCCACCGCCTGAATGGTGGCCAGCGGCAGCACCGCGTCCAGCGGCGAAAAGCTGTCACAGCCATGGTCCAGCGGCGTGGGCACCAGAAGCAGGCGCCCGGTGGGCTTGGCGGGTACGGTCATGGCAGCGTCAGCCCAGCGTTGCGCAGCAGGCGCGCGGTGCGGATCAGGGGCAGGCCGATCAAGGCCGTGGGGTCGTCGCTGTCGATGGCGTCCAGCAAGGCGATGCCCAGGCCTTCGCTCTTGGCCGATCCGGCGCAGTCGTAGGGTTGCTCGGCACGCAGATAGCGTTCGATCTCGTCGTCGTTCAGGTCGCGAAAGCGCACGTTCACCGGCGCCATATCGGCCTGCTCAAAGCCCGTGGCCAAGCAGACGACCGCCAGCGCGGTATGAAACACCACGGTTTGGCCGCGCATCTGGCGCAGCTGTTCGGTGGCGCGCTCGTGCGTGCCCGGCTTGCCCAGTGGCTGGCCGTGCAGATCAGCCACTTGGTCGGAGCCGATGACCAGCGCATTCGGGAAGCGCGCCGCCACGTCGCGCGCCTTGGCCAGCGCCAGGCGTTCGGCCAGTGCGCGCGGCGCTTCGCCGGGCTGCGGCGTTTCGTCCACTTGCGGCGCGGCCACCTCAAAGGGCAGGTTCAGGCGGGTCAGCAAGTCGCGGCGGTAGCGGGATGTGGAGCCCAGGATCAGCGGGCGCACGGCGGATTGAGCGGCAGAAGCGGTCATGGCGGAGGATTCTCTTACACTGGCGCGATGAGCAAGACTTTCAATGCGCGGCACCTGAACGTCGCCGCATTCACCCAGGCCAAAACGGCCATCAGCGGCGAGGAATTGCTGCAAAATTATGAGCGCCTTGCGCAGGAGCTGCAAGCGCCAGCGCCCGATTTGACCTTGAAATGGCAGGCGACTGGCGAATCGCGCACCGCCGTGGACGGCAGTGTGCGCCCAGCCATCCATCTGCAGGTGCAGGCCAACGTGCCGCTGACCTGCCAGCGCTGCATGGAGGCGGTGCACACGCCCATCGACGTGGACCGCCATTTCATCTTCGTGCCCGACGAGGCGACGGCTGCGGCGATGGACGACGATTCCGAAGACGACGTGCTGGAAATGTCGACCGACTTCAACCTGCTGGGACTGATCGAGGACGAAGTGCTGATGGCCCTGCCGCTCGTGCCGCGCCACGATGTTTGCCCCACTGGTGTCGCCCAGAGCGCGCAGACGGACGATTTCAACGACGTGGCCGAGGAAAAACCCAACCCCTTTGCCGCGCTGGCGGCGCTCCAGAGCCAAAAACCATAGCAAAAGAGCGCTGCGTGGTGCCCTGAAGTTGGCGCACGCGGGGGTTTGCAGGCTATAATCGTGAGCTTCGCTGAATTGGCTTGGGTTGCTGCTGCTTTGGGCGCGCTTGAGTCAGGCGGTTTGTCTGTGGCTCTTTTGCTTCACCTTTGAGGTGTGGCGATGGGTCTTCAGTCAAGCGACGGCGGCCCCGCCGATGTGCGGGCATCCACCCATTTACTGCAGGTCGGCGTGCTTTTGGCGCGCAGTCAGGCCATTTTCAAGGAGCCATCATGGCTGTTCAACAAAACAAAAAGTCGCCCTCCAAGCGCGGCATGCACCGTTCGCACAACGCCCTGAGCACCCCCGGCATCGCCGTGGAGCCCACCACCGGCGAAACGCACCTGCGCCACCACATCAGCCCGAACGGTTTCTACCGCGGTCGTCAGGTTATCAAGCCCAAGACCGAAGCCTGATTGGCTGCCGGCCAGTCGTTGGTCGGCTTGTGCGCCGCAGCCGCGGTGTGACAAGCTGGGTTCTAACGAGTGCAGGCCAGGCCGCTACACTCAACGGCCCGTTGCTGCGCTAGCGTAGCCCCGGGCTTTTGTCGTTTCTAACGGCAAATCGATTTTTTTTGCGTACGGCCGGCCGGCGTTTCTGGCCCGGCACTTCGATGGGACTTGCATGATCGTTCTGGCAGTCGACTGCATGGGCGGAGACCACGGCCCCAAGGTAACCTTGCAGGCCTGTCGCCAGTTTCTGGATCGCCATCCTGACACGCAGATTCTGCTGGTGGGCCAGCCGTACGCGTTGTCGGGCTTCCAGCACGATCGCGCACGCATTGTCCCGGCCGCCGAAGTCGTCACGATGGACGATTCCGTCGAGGTGGCGCTTCGCCGCAAGAAGGATTCATCCACGCGCGTCGCCGTCCAGCAGGTCAAGAGCGGCGAGGCGCAGGTGGCCGTTTCTGCCGGGAACACCGGCGCGCTGATGGCCATTTCCCGCTACCTGCTCAAGACCATCGATGGGATCGAGCGCCCCGCCATCGCCACCCAGCTGCCCAACGTCAAGGGCCGAGCCACGACGGTGCTGGATTTAGGCGCCAACGTGGACTGCACGGCAGAGCACCTGCTCCAGTTTGCCGTCATGGGCTCGGCGCTGGTCTCTGTGTTGAACGACGACCCGGCGCCCACTGTGGGCCTGCTCAACATCGGCGAAGAGGTGATCAAGGGCAGCGACGAGATCAAGCGCGCAGGCGAATTGCTGCGGTCTGCGGCCAAGGCAGGTGACCTGAACTTCGTCGGCAACGTGGAAGGCAACGACATCTTCAAGGGCACGGCCGACATCGTGGTGTGCGACGGCTTTGTGGGCAATGTCGCGCTCAAGACCACCGAGGGCTTGGCGTCGATGATCATGCAGTTCCTGCGTGAAGAATTTACGCGCAACATCGGCACGAAACTGGCTGCCATCGTCTCGTATCCGGTGCTATCCGCGCTCAAAAAACGTTTGGATCACCGGCGCTACAACGGCGCGGCGCTTCTGGGCCTGCGCGGGCTTGTGTTCAAAAGCCACGGTTCGGCCGATGCGCTGGCTTTCGAAGAGGCGCTGGTGCGGGCGTATGATGCGGCACGGCACCAGTTGCTTGAGCGCGTTCAGGCGCGCATTGCGCACGCAGCGCCTTTGCTGGCTGAAAGCGCCGCCGCCGTGCCGACACCCCACGCCGACGCCTGAGCTTGAAGGCATATCCGCCGACGGCCGCCAACCCCTTTTTCTTATCCGCTGACATGAGCAGACGCTATTCCCGCATTGCCGGTACCGGCAGCTACCTGCCGCCACGCCGCGTCAGCAACGACGAGCTGGTGCAGGAACTGGCCGCGCGCGGCATCGAGACGTCCGATCAGTGGATCGTCGAGCGCACCGGCATCCGCGCCCGCCATTTGGCCAGCCCCGATATGGCCGCCAGCGACCTGGCCGTGCCTGCCGCGCGCGCCGCGATGGAAGCGGCCGGTGTCCAACCGGGCGACATCGATCTGATCGTGGTGGCCACGTCCACCCCGGACATGGTGTTTCCGTCCACCGCCGCCATCGTGCAGCACAAGCTGGGCATGGCAGGATGCCCCGTGTTTGATCTTCAAGCCGTGTGCAGCGGCTTTGTGTATGCGTTGACCGTGGCCGACGCGATGATTGCCAACGGAACCGCCAAAAGGGCGCTGGTGATCGGCGCCGAGGTTTTCAGCCGCATCCTGAACTGGAACGACCGCGGCACCTGCGTGCTGTTTGGCGACGGCGCTGGCGCCGTGGTGCTTGAAGCGGCGGATGAGCCCGGCATCCTGGCCAGCGATCTGCATGCCGATGGCAAGTACGTCGACATCCTGTGCGTGCCCGGCCATGTGTCGGGTGGCCAGGTGGTGGGCGAGCCGCTGCTGCGCATGGACGGCCAGGCCGTGTTCAAGCTGGCCGTGGGCGTGCTCGACAAAGCGGCCCGCGCCGTGCTGGCCAAGGCTGGCAAGCAAGAGACTGATATTGACTGGCTGATTCCGCACCAAGCCAACATCCGTATCATGCAAGGCACGGCCAAGAAGCTTCACCTGCCGCTGGAGAAAGTCATCGTCACCGTGCACGAACACGGCAACACCTCGGCCGCGTCCATTCCGCTGGCGCTGGATCACGGCGTGCGCAGCGGCCAGATTCAGCGCGGGCAGACCCTGCTGCTCGAAGGCGTTGGCGGCGGGTTTACCTGGGGCGCGGTGCTGCTCACTTTCTGACAGGGCGCGCAATCGGCGCCCAAGGCAGCGCTCAAGCGCGTTGGCCTTGGCTGGCTCTTATCGACTTCCCACGTTCACCTACCTATCAGTTCGGTCATGAAACCCGTTGCTTTTGTTTTCCCCGGCCAGGGGTCCCAGTCGGTTGGCATGCTCGACGCCTGGGGCGACAACCCCGCCGTGCGCACCACGCTTCAAGAAGCCTCCGACGCGCTGGGTGAAGATCTGGCGGCGCTGATTCATGACGGCCCCAAGGAAGCCCTGGCGCTGACCACCAACACGCAGCCAGTGATGCTGGTCGCGGGCGTGGCCTGCTGGCGTGCGTGGCGGGCCGACGGTGGCGAGCTGCCGGGGGCGGTCGCTGGCCACTCGCTGGGCGAGTATTCGGCCCTGGTCGCCGCTGAGGCGCTCACGCTGGCCGACGCGGTGCGCTTGGTGCGCCTGCGCGCGGCCGCCATGCAAGAGGCGGTGCCGGTCGGTGCCGGTGCCATGGCTGCCATTTTGGGTATGGATGCTGCAAAAGTGATAGCTGGCTGCGCTGATGTGACGGGCGCCATGGGCCAAAATGGCACTGAAGTGGTCGAGGCGGTGAATTTCAACGACCCGGTACAGACCGTGATCGCCGGCACCAAGGCGGCGGTCGACAAAGCCTGTGAAGTGCTCAAGGGCATGGGCGCCAAGCGCGCGTTGCCACTGCCCGTGTCGGCGCCGTTCCACTCCAGCCTGATGAAGCCGGCGGCCGAGCGCCTGAAGGTCGCGCTGGCCGGTGTGGCGTTGGCCGAGCCCAAGATCCCCGTGGTCAACAACATCGACGTGGCGATCGAGTCCAACCCTGACCGCATTCGCGATGCGCTGTACCGCCAGGCCTTTGGCCCCGTGCGCTGGGTGGAATGCATCCAGAAGATCAAGGCCATGGGGCTGCATACCGTGGTCGAATGCGGCCCCGGCAAGGTGCTCGCGGGCATGACCAAGCGCATCGATGCCGAATTGACCGGTTTGCCGATGTACGATCCGGCAACGCTGGCCGAGGCCAGGGCCGCTGTCAGTCAGACGGCCTGAGGCGCAGCAGGAGAACTAGCAGATATGTCAGACAACGCGATGAACGGCCAAGTGGCCCTGGTCACCGGTGCCTCGCGCGGCATTGGCGCTGCCATTGCGCAGGAACTGGCCGCACGCGGCATGACCGTGATCGGCACGGCCACATCCGACGCCGGCGCCGAGAAAATCAGCGCCGCCTTGGCTGGCCATGGCGCCAGCCGCGGTGCCAAGCTGGACGTGAACGACGCTGCAGCGGCCGAGGCGCTGGTCGAGGAAATCGCCAAGACGCACGGCGCGCTGCACGTGTTGGTCAACAACGCCGGCATCACCCGCGACACGCTGGCCATGCGCATGAAGGACGACGACTGGGATGCGGTGCTGGACACCAACCTCAAGGCCGTGTTCCGCATGGCCCGCGCCGTCATGCGCCCGATGATGAAGCAGCGCTATGGCCGCATCGTCAACATCACCAGCGTGGTGGGTGCTTCGGGCAACCCGGGTCAGGCCAACTACGCCGCGGCCAAGGCCGGTGTGGCGGGCATGACCCGCGCCTTGGCGCGCGAACTGGGCAGCCGATCCATTACAGTCAACTGCGTTGCGCCGGGCTTCATTGCGACCGACATGACGGCAGCTCTGTCGGACGACCAACAGAAATCCCTGACGGCCCAGATCCCTCTGGGCCGCCTCGGTGAGCCAGCGGACATCGCGCACGCGGTGGCCTATTTGGCTAGTCCGCAAGCCGCTTACGTGACGGGGCAGGAACTGCACGTCAACGGCGGCATGTACATGGCTTGACTGCCACCTCACCGCCCGTGTCTGCGCTGCGACAAATAGCGCTGTAAGCACGGGTAAAATCCCTGTTTTCCATAACCCTTAGAGGGAATCCATGAGCGATATCGAAGCACGTGTCAAGAAAATCATCGCCGAACAACTCGGCGTGGAAGAGTCTCAAGTAACGAACGAAAAAGCCTTCGTGGCCGATCTGGGTGCAGACTCGCTGGACACGGTGGAGCTGGTGATGGCGCTGGAGGACGAGTTCGGTATCGAGATCCCGGACGAGGACGCAGAAAAAATCACCACGGTGCAAGCCGCCATCGACTACGCCAACAGCAAGAAGGCCTGATCGCGAATGACCCGGCGCCGTGTTGTTGTTACTGGTTTAGGTTGCGTCAGCCCCGTTGGCAACACGGTGGCAGAGAACTGGGCCAATGTACTGGCCGGACGTTCGGGCATAGACACCATAACGCGCTTCGATGCCAGCGCCTTCGCCTGCCGTATTGCGGGTGAGGTGCGCGGGCTCGATCTTTCGCCGTTCATATCGACGAAAGAGTTGCGCACCATGGATACATTCATCCATTACGGCATCGTGGCCGCCGCACAGGCGGTGCAGGACGCCGGTCTGCCTTTGGGCGACGCACTGGGTGAAGAGCTGGCCGAGAGAATCGGCTGCGTGATCGGCTCCGGCATTGGCGGTCTGCCCATGATCGAAGAGACGCACGGTGAATGGATGTCGCGCGGTGCGCGCCGCATCTCTCCATTTTTTGTTCCGGCCTCCATCGTCAACATGGTGGCCGGGCACGTATCGATGAAGTTCGGCTTCAAGGGGCCCAACCTGTCGATCGCCACCGCCTGCACCACCGGGCTGCACTGCATCGGTGAAGCCGGCCGTCTGATCGAGTACGGCGATGCCGACGTCATGCTGGCGGGCGGCGCCGAGGCCACCGTCTGCCCGTTGGGCATTGGCGGCTTTGCAGCGATGCGGGCGCTCTCCACGCGCAACGACGATCCCAAGGCCGCTTCGCGCCCCTGGGACTCAGAGCGCGATGGCTTCGTCCTTGGCGAAGGCGCGGGCGTGCTGGTCCTGGAAGAGTACGAGCACGCCAAGAAGCGCGGCGCCACCATCTACGCCGAGTTGGTCGGTTTTGGTATGAGCGCCGACGCAGGCCACATGACCGCGCCCAACCTGGATGGCCCCCGCCGCGCCATGCAGGGTGCGCTGCGCAACGCGGGCCTGAACCCCGATGCGATTGGTTACGTGAACGCGCACGGCACCTCGACGCCGTTGGGCGACCTGAACGAAACCAACGCCATCAAGGCGGCGTTGGGCGACCACGCCAGCTCGGTTGTGGTCAGCTCCACCAAGTCGATGACCGGCCATTTGCTGGGCGGCGCTGGCGGCGTGGAAAGCGTCTACACCGTGCTGGCCCTGCGCGACCAGAAAGTGCCACCCACTATCAACATGGGCACGCCGGGCGAGGGCTGCGACTTGGACTATTGCGCCAACACCGCGCGCGACCTGAGTTTTGACTACGCGCTGAAGAACAACTACGGATTCGGCGGCACCAACGGTGCGCTGGTGTTCAAGCGCGTTTGATCACGCTTTGCACATTCCGCATTCCACGGCCGCTCAGCGGCCGTTTGTTTTGCGCCGCGGATTTCATTCACCCTGAGCTTTTGCCGAGTGGCTTTGGGCGCTGTCTGCCAAACCCGTTGCGGGGCCGTCGATCTTCGGCGTGTGTTCACGCAGGCTTGAGATGTTGAACGCGCCCCCCGTGCATTACCCGGTAGGTCGAGCGGCATCGCTCGGGTGGCTGTTGACTGCGCTTTGGCTGGTCGCCGCCGCACCGGGTGTCTGGATGCTTTTTGTGGCGCTGGCGCAGGTGGGTAGTGCGCGAGCAGCTATTGTTTCAGTAGCGTTCTGCAGCTTTCTTTGGCTTATGGCCGGGCTGGGCCTGCTGGAGTTCTGGCGCCGCCAAGCTCCGCGCCGCCTGCACTGGGACGGTGAATGCTGGCGGCTGGGCGTTGGCCAGACATTGCCCGATGCGATCAGCGCACTCGCACCCGGTACGCCCGCTGTGCGGCTGGATCTGCAGCGCTGCCTGTTGATTCGCTGGCAAGCGCCCGGCAGCCAGGCGCGTTGGCTTTGGGCGGATGCCTTGGCCGACCCCCAGCACTGGCATTTGTTGCGCTGTGCGCTATATTCAAAAGCACGCGGTCAGGGCGCTGAGCCCGCGGCCGCACCCACCTTGCGCGCCTGACCACCGGGCGCGTCGTTGTTTTCCCCTTGGTATTTGTGTCCAGCCCTTCCGCCGCCCCCCCCGCAGCTTCCGACAGCGACGCCCAGTTGGTTGAGCGCGCCGCCGCAGGCGACCACCGCGCGTATGAGCTGCTGGTCATCAAGTACCAGCGCCGGATCGAGCGGCTGATCGGCCGCATGGTGCGCGACGTCGACCTCGTGCCGGACATTGCGCAGGAAACCTTCATCCGCGCCTGGCGCGCGCTGCACCAGTTTCGCGGCGACGCGCAGTTCTATACCTGGCTGTACCGCATTGCGGTCAATACGGCCAAGAAATCGCTGCTGGAGCTCAAGCGCAATCCGGTCGTCATTGAGGCGGCGCTGCAATCCGGCGACGACGACGATGAAACTTCCCGGCGCGATAACGAACTAACAGCCGAATCCACGCCGGAATCGGAGTTGGCGGCCCGCGAAATTGCCGCCGCTGTGAACGCCGCGATGGAAGCGCTGCCAGAGGATTTGCGCCAAGCGGTCACGCTGCGCGAAATCGAAGGCATGAGTTACGAAGAGATTGCCGAGGCCATGGACTGCCCCATCGGAACGGTGCGGTCACGCATATTCCGGGCCCGTGAGGCGATCTCGGCAAGGGTCAAGCCGCTGCTGAGCCACCAAACGGGCAAGCGCTGGTGAAGATGAGATCGTTAGTCAAAAAACGGTGATCGTGATGGAAACGCAGATCAAAGTTGAATGGAGCCGCGAGCGGCTTTCCGCCTTCATGGACGGCCAGGACGCCGATGGCGACATCGCCAGCGTCTTCGGCGTAGCGAACCAGGCCGAAGATAGCCGCGAATGCTGGCAGATGTACCACCTGATTGGTGATGTGCTGCGCGCGCCCGATCTGGCCCGATATGGGCGCGATGGCAGTTTGGCTGAGCGCGTCAGTGCGGCCATAGCCGCTGATGTCGCAAGCCAGCCGAAGGCGCCCGTGGTGGTGGTGCCGCTGCCGCAGGTCGAGCAAGACCGCACCTACGTCGAGCGCCCGGCCGCCAACGACGGTGTGTTCCGCTGGAAGATGGTGGCGGGTTTCGCTTCTTTTGCCGCCGTGGCCGCCGTGGGGTGGGGCATTGTTTCGGGCGCCGGCTCGCAACTGGGTGCTGGCCCGCAGCTGGCCCAGAACCAATCGCCCACGCAGGTTCAAAGCCAGGTGCTGGCCGTGGCCGCGCCGGTGCAGACTGGCGCCAGCGCGAACGACGGCGACGGCAGCGCGCCGGTCATGCTGCGCGATGCGCGGTTGGATGAGCTTCTGGCAGCGCACCATCAGGCTGCAGGCATGTCGGGGATGGGCGGTGCGTCGGGCTTTTTGCGCAACGCCACATTCGAAGGGCACGCGCGTTGATCGGCGCGGGCGTCATCACTGGCGTTCGTCCTGTGAGCAGCTCTGTGTCGTTGCCGTCTGCTTCGCACGGGTGGGTGCAACGGCTGCGCGGCGTTGCCGTGGCGTGCTGCGCGGGCGGTCTCGTCAGTTTCGCGCTGGCTCAATCAGCGCCAGTGTCCGGCGATGCGCCAGCGCCCATGGGGCCGCCAGAGCGCAGCGTTGCGGAGTGGCTGGTGCGTCTGCAGCAGGCTGCACGCGTTCCCTCGTTCATGGGGACGTTCGTGGTGACATCGGCGACGGGCGCGATGTCCAGCGCGCGAATCTGGCACGTTTGTGAAGGCAGCACGCAGGTTGAGCGGGTAGAGGCCTTGTCGGGCGTGCCGCGCACCATCTTGCGCCGCAACCAGTCGGTGATGACCTTCTACCCCCAGACGCGCGTGGCGATCACCGACCAACGCGAGTCGGGCGGTGGTTTTCCCAACTTGCTCGTTTCGTCTCGTTCGGCGTCGGTGGTCGACCACTACGCGGCCAAGGAACTGGGCCAGAGCAGGGTGGCGGGGTTCGACGCCGATGTGGTGATGTTCAAACCGCGTGACGACTTGCGCTACGGCTATCGAATCTGGAGCGAGCGCAATACGGGTCTTGTTCTGAAGACCCAGACGCTGGACGGCAATGGCCGCGTGCTCGAGCAGTCGGCCTTTTCTGAGTTGCAGCTCAACACGCCTTTGCAGGCGACCAAGCTCAGTCGCATGATGGACCGCACTGAGGGCTACGCAGTGCAGAAGCCCGCGCGCGTGGCCACCACGCCTGCTGCGGAAGGGTGGGCCATGTCGGGCGAGGTTCCCGGCTACCACTCGCTGAGCTGTTACCGCCACGCCACCGAGAAAAACGCCGCCATGGTGCAGTGGCTCTTTTCGGATGGCTTGGCTACGGTGTCGCTCTTCCTGGAGCCCTTCGATCCGCGACGCCACGCCAGTGAAGGCGTGGCCGCCATGGGTGCCACACACACGCTGACCAAGCGGCTGCCAGACGCGAATGGCGCCTGGTGGGTGACAGCGGTGGGAGAGGTGCCCCCGGCAGCACTCAAGGCGCTGGTCTCCCGCCTAGAACGAAAACCCTGACAAGCACGGTGCCGCAGAGCATGCTGGGCGCGATTGACCCCCCTAGTTTTTGATCCTGATCGACCATGAACCTCCAACTCAAGAAAGCGGGCGTCTCCGCTCTGTTCGTGCCGCTGATGGTTATCGGCGCGAGTGTTCTGCCGCCCGCGGTGGCCGCCCAGACCGGAAACGCCGCCGCGGTGCGCGGCCTGCCCGATTTCACGGATCTCGTGGATCAGGTCGGGCCCTCGGTGGTCAACATCCGAACCATGGAGCGCGTGCGCTCCGGCGGCTCAGCCGGCGCGGGCGATGAAGAGATGCAGGAGTTCTTCCGGCGCTTCTTCGGCATGCCCATGCCCAACGCGCCGCGCCAAAGCCCCCGGCCCAACCGGCCTGCGCCGCAGACCGAGCAAGAGGTGCCGCGCGGCGTGGGTTCGGGTTTCATCCTTTCCGCCGATGGCTTTGTCATGACCAATGCGCATGTGGTGGATGGCGCTGACGAGGTACTGGTCACCCTGCCAGACAAGCGCGAGTTCAAGGCCCGCATCGTTGGCGCGGATAAACGCACCGACGTGGCCGTGGTCAAGATTGACGCCACCGGTCTGCCCGCCGTGCGGATTGGCGATGTCAACAAGCTCCGCGTGGGTGAATGGGTCATGGCCATCGGTTCGCCGTTCGGGTTGGAAAACAGCGTCACGGCCGGCATCGTGAGCGCGAAGCAGCGCGATACGGGCGATTACCTGCCCTTCATCCAGACCGATGTGGCGGTCAATCCCGGCAATTCGGGCGGCCCGCTGATCAACATGCGAGGCGAGGTGGTGGGCATCAACAGCCAGATCTATTCGCGTTCGGGCGGCTTCATGGGGATCTCGTTCGCTATTCCCATCGACGAGGCCATGCGCGTGAGCGAGCAGCTGCGCACCAGCGGCCGCGTGACACGCGGGCGGGTAGGCGTACAAATCGACCAGGTCACGAAGGACGTGGCCGAGTCGATCGGGCTTGGAAAGGCGCAGGGCGCCTTGGTGCGCAACGTGGAGCCGGGCTCACCTGCCGAGAAGGCAGGCGTGGAGGCCGGGGACATCATCACCCGCTTTGAAGGGCGGCCGGTCGAGAAGGCGTCGGATTTGCCGCGCTTGGTGGGCAACACGAAACCGGGCACCAAGAGCACGATCACCGTGTTCCGGCGCGGGCAAAGTCGTGACCTCAGCATCACGATTGCCGAGCTGGAGGTCGATCAAGCCGCCAAACGCCCGGCGAGTCGCAGCAGCGAGGCGCCGAAAGCGCAAGCATCGGTGCAGGCCCTGGGCGTGACAGTGACGGAGCTGACGGACGCCCAGAAGCGAGAACTGAAGGTCAAGCGAGGCGTGCGCGTCGAATCGGTCGCGGATGCGGCCGCGCGCTCGGGCCTGCGCGAGGGCGACGTCATCCTTTCGGTAGGGAACGTCGAGATCCGCAATCCGCGTGAGTTTGAAGCGGCGGTGGCGAAGGTGGATCGGTCCAAGCCCGTGAACATGCTGATTCAGCGTGGCGAGCTGGTTCAGTTCGTTCTGGTGCGACCAAGCCGGTGAGCCTTGCAATGGAATGACGGAATTTCGCTAATTTCTATCAAGATAAAAATAACGTTAGCGAAAAACTCAAATTCGAACTAGGTAGAATGCCGGCTTGATTTTTGTTCTCATCGGCATATCGAGCGGTTGTCACGCAGCGGATGTGCACAGGCGGCGTGACGTGTTGGCAGCCCATAGCGCCTCCATCTGCTCCTGCTTTCGTGCTGCTTTAAGGCTGTTGATAAGCTGTTTATATCATTTCGTTGTGACCCTGCAACGGGTGCGCGATGCAGGTGGTGGCCACTAACGCCCAACTGTTTTTACCTACAATGGTGAACCAACTATCGCAGTTGCCATAGATTGTTGGTTCGGGGCGCGTCACATCACTGGCGCGCCCCTTTTTCATGCGCTCAGCCCAATAACTCAATCACTTGCTGACTCTCGTTGATGGATCACATCAGAAATTTTTCAATCATCGCGCACATCGATCATGGCAAGTCGACGCTGGCTGACCGCCTGATCTCTCGCTGCGGTGGCCTCAGCGATCGTGAGATGAGCGAGCAGGTGCTCGACTCGATGGACATCGAAAAAGAGCGGGGGATAACCATCAAGGCCCAGACTGCCGCCCTGCTATACAAGGCGCGCGATGGCAAGACCTACAACCTCAATTTGATCGACACGCCCGGCCACGTCGACTTCAGCTACGAAGTGAGCCGCTCCTTGTCGGCCTGTGAAGGCGCGCTGCTCGTCGTCGATGCGTCGCAAGGTGTGGAAGCGCAGACCGTGGCCAATTGCTACACCGCGCTTGAGCTGGGTGTGGAGGTGCTGCCGGTGCTGAACAAGATGGATTTGCCGCAGGCAGATCCGGAGAACGCCAAGGCCGAGGTGGAAGACGTGATCGGCATTGATGCCAGTGAAGCGATCGCCATCTCTGCCAAAACCGGCATGGGCATCGACGATGTGCTGGAGCAGATCGTTGCCAAGGTGCCGGCACCACGTGGCAAGAGTGATGCGCCGCTGCGCGCGATGATCATCGACAGTTGGTTCGACGCGTACGTGGGCGTCGTCATGTTGGTGCGCGTGGTCGACGGGCACTTGTTGAAGGGCGAGCGCTTCAAGATGATGGCCACGGGCGCGGCGTACGAAGCCAACAGCCTGGGCGTCTTCACACCGGCGCAGGTGTCGCGCGACAGCTTGGAAGCCGGTGAGGTGGGCTACATCATCGCCGGTATCAAAGAGCTGAAAGTCGCCAAGGTCGGCGACACCATCACGCTCGAAAAAAAGCTGCCCAACAACCTTGGCCCGGCCGAGCAGGCGCTGCCCGGCTTCAAGGAAATCCAGCCGCAGGTGTTTGCGGGGCTCTACCCCACCGAAGCCAACCAATACGACGCACTGCGCGATTCACTGGAGAAGCTGCAGCTCAACGACGCCAGCCTGCATTTCGAACCTGAGGTGTCGCAAGCACTGGGCTTTGGCTTTCGCTGCGGCTTTCTGGGCTTGTTGCACATGGAAATCGTGCAGGAGCGGCTAGAGCGCGAATTCGACCAAGACCTGATCACCACTGCGCCCAGCGTGGTGTATGAGGTCGAGAAAGCCGACGGGGAGGTGATCCAGGTCGAAAACCCCTCGAAGATGCCCGATCAGGCCAGGATCCAGGAGATCCGCGAGCCCATCGTCACCGTGCACCTGTACATGCCGCAGGACTATGTCGGCCCCGTCATGACGCTGGCCAACCAGAAGCGTGGCGTGCAGCTGAACATGGCCTACCACGGCCGTCAGGTCATGCTGACGTACGAGCTGCCGCTCGGCGAGATCGTGCTCGACTTCTTTGACAAGCTGAAATCCGTCAGCCGTGGCTACGCGTCGATGGATTACGAGTTCAAGGAGTACCGGCCTTCTGATGTGGTGAAGGTCGACATCCTCTTGAACGGAGAGAAGGTCGACGCGCTGTCGATCATTGTGCACCGCAGCCAGTCGCAGTACCGCGGCCGCGCGGTGGCGGCCAAGATGCGGGAGATCATCAGCCGGCAGCAGTTCGATGTGGCCATCCAGGCCGCCATCGGCGCGAACGTGATCGCGCGCGAGAACATCAAGGCCTTGCGCAAGAACGTGCTGGCAAAATGCTACGGCGGTGACATCACGCGCAAACGCAAACTATTGGAAAAGCAGAAGGCGGGTAAGAAACGCATGAAACAGATCGGCTCTGTCGAAGTGCCGCAAGAAGCGTTTCTGGCCATTCTGCAGGTGGAAGACTGATGCCTATTTTGACGGCCCTCGTGCTGGCGGCTTTTGCTGGCTACGGCGCAGCGTGGTATTTCGGAGCGGTCGAGGGCAACTTCGCCTTGCTGCTTTTCGTCGCGACGGCGGTGACTGGCCTCTACTGGCTGGCAGACCGCTTCTACTTTCTTCCCAGACGCCGTGCCGCCGCCGCCGCGCTCGAGGCCAACCAGGCGCAGCGTCGCGCTGAACTGGCCGCGCGCGGCATTTCGCAGGTCGACGAGCAGGATATCGCCCCGGCCCGCGAGCGGATTCTGGCGCAGCCCTGGTGGCTGGACTGGACGGCAGGGCTCTTTCCGGTGATCGCCATCGTTTTCATGCTGCGCTCGTTCGTGTTTGAGCCGTTCAAGATTCCCTCGGGCTCCATGATTCCTACGCTGCTGGTGGGCGACCTGATTCTGGTGAACAAATTCACCTATGGCTTGAAGGTGCCGGTGCTCAACACCCGGATCACGCAGGGCAACCCATTGCAGCGCGGCGATGTCGTCGTGTTTCGCTATCCGCCGAAGCCCAGCGTGGATTACATCAAGCGCGTCGTCGGTTTGCCGGGCGACGAGGTGTCTTATCTGAACAAGCGCTTGACGATCAATGGCCAGCCCATCGCCACCACGCAGGATTCGGATTTCTTTGACGAATCCGTGATGGAGTACTTCCCTCAGTTCAGCGAGCAGCTGGGTGAGAAAAATCACCGATTCATCGTGGATCCACGCCGCCCCGCGTTCGTGTCGGGCGCCGACGAATTCAGCCGCCGCGACAATTGCCGCTACAGCGTTCAGGGTGTTACATGCAAGGTGCCTGAGGGCCAATACTTCATGATGGGCGACAACCGCGACAACTCGCTCGATTCGCGCTACTGGGGTTTTGTGCCCGACGCCAATATCGTCGGCAAGGCCTTTTTCGTGTGGATGAACTTTGGCGACCTGAAGCGCATTGGCGGCTTCAACTGAGTAGCGATTTTGGAGATGGAGGGATAGGATGAAAACAGCACAACGGTCTTCGCAACGCGGCATTTCGTTCTTTGGTTTGCTGATTCTCGGCATCGTGCTGGCGCTGCTGGCCATCGTCGGCGCGCGCGTGGTGCCCACGGCCACCGAGTACATGGCGATCAACAAGGCCGCGAAGAAGGCCGCCGCCGAAGGCGGGACAGTCCCAGAGGTCAGGGCTGCGTTCGACCGCTCAGCTGCGGTCGACTACATCTCCACCTTGACGGGCAAGGATCTGGATATCACCAAAGACGGCGACAAAGTGGTCGTGTCCTTCGCCTACGACAAGGAAATCCCCTTGGCAGGCCCTGCCTACCTCTTGATCAAGTACCGTGGTTCTTCGGCCAGTGGTTATCGATAAGGGCGCGCGCCAGCGCGCGCTGCGCGTGTGGTGACCCAAAACCCAGGCCTTCGCGATCTGCAGGTACGCCTGCACCATCGCTTTGCCGACGCTGCCCTGTTGCAGCGCGCTCTCACGCACCGCAGCTTCTCGGCCGATCACAACGAGCGGCTGGAGTTTCTGGGCGACTCCGTCCTCAATCTCGCCGTGGCCCACTTGCTTTACGAGGCATTGGGCACGCTGCCTGAGGGCGACTTGTCGCGCGTGCGGGCGCAGCTGGTGCGGCAAGACAGCCTTCATCAGCTGGCGTTGGGGCTTGGCCTGCCCGATTTGATCCGCCTGGGCGAGGGTGAATTGCGCTCGGGCGGGCAACGCCGTCCCTCCATCCTGGCCGATGCGCTGGAAGCGGTGATTGGCGCCGTGTACCTCGATGGCGGGCATGCGGCGGCCGATGCGCTGGTGCGCCGCCTGTTCGAGGGCGTGCAGATCACGCCGGCGCTTTCCGCCGCCTCGAAAGACGCCAAGACCGCCTTGCAGGAGTGGTTGCAAGGGCGCAAGATGCGATTGCCACAGTACGAGGTGACGCGCATCCTGGGTGAGGCGCACCGGCAGACCTTTGAAGTGGCTTGCCACGTGGCAGAACGCAATTTGACGCAAGTCGGCCAGGGCGCGTCGCGCCGCGCGGCCGAACAGGCGGCCGCCGCAGCCATGTTGCAGGCGCTGGAACAATCCGTGCAGAAATGAATGCTACAAATGATATAGCTGGCGGCGCTGGTGCAGAGGGCGCTGGCGGCCAATTGGACTCGAATTCGTCGCCTTCGCCGCTGGCGCCAGGCGCGGCTGCTGGTGAGGCCCAGCGCTGTGGGCTGATCGCCATCGTCGGCAAGCCCAACGTGGGCAAGTCCACCTTGCTGAATGCGCTGGTGGGGCAAAAGATCAGCATCACCAGCCGCAAGGCGCAGACCACGCGGCACCGTATCACCGGCATCCGCACGCTGGCCAACGGCGAGGGCGGCGGCACCCAGTTCGTCTTCGTCGATACACCGGGCTTTCAGACGCGGCACACGGCGGCGCTGAACAAGTCGCTGAACAAGACGGTGCTGGGCGCGATCGACGGGGTGGATCTGGTGCTGTTCGTGGTGGAGGCCGGCAGCTTCACATTGGGCGATGCCAAGGTGCTGTCGCTGCTGCGCAGCGAGACGCCCACGATTCTGGTGGCCAACAAGCTCGACACCGTGCATCGCCGCGCTGAAATCGCGCCCTGGCTCAAGAGCATGCAAGAGCGCCACCCCTTCGCTGAATTCGTGCCGATGTCCGCCAAGAACCCGCGCGACGTGGCGCACCTGCTGCATGTTTGCGAGCGCTATCTGCCCGTGCAGCCTTGGTGGTACAGCGAAGACGAGCTGACCGACCGCAGCGAGAAGTTTCTGGCGATGGAGGTCGTGCGTGAAAAGCTGTTCCGCCTGACCGGCGACGAGCTGCCCTACACCTCCACGGTGATCATCGAAAAGTTCGAGGAAGAAAAGAGCAAGCAGCACAACCGCATGGTGCGCATTGCCGCCACCATCGTGGTGGAGCGCGACGGCCACAAGGCCATGGTCATTGGTGACAAAGGCGAGCGCCTGAAGCGCATTGGCACAGAAGCGCGCCAGGAGCTTGAAAAGCTGATGGATGCCAAGGTATTTCTGGAGTTGTGGGTCAAGGTCAAATCCGGCTGGGCCGATGATGAGGCCCGGGTGCGCAGCTTCGGCTATGAATGAGGGCCGCCCTGCAGCGTTCGCATGGCGCATTCGCGCCGGCGGCACCACGCCGTGCGTCGGCCAGGGCCGATCAACCAAGTCCCGCGCACTCGGCGTCCGCCAGGTCTTGGTGATGCCATCGGTCGCTGGCCCCACCGTCGGAGCCTGAGCTGAAGCGCGTTTCGCACGAACCGGCTTACGTGCTGCACCACTACGACTGGAGCGAATCCAGCGTGATCGTGGAAGCCTTCACCCGCTCGCACGGGCGCATCGCGCTGGTGGCCAAGGGGGCCAAGCGGCCTTCGTCCAACTTTCGCCCGGTGCTATTGCCTTTGCAGCAGCTCTCGCTGAGCTGGAGCGGCGATGCCGAGATTCGCACGCTGAAAAGCGCGGAATGGGGCGGCGGCCAGGTCATGCCCACGGGCGAGGCGCTGCTGTCGGGCTACTACGCCAACGAGCTGCTCATCCGCCTGTTGGCGCGCGAAGACGCGCACCCGCGCCTGTTCGACGCCTACGCCACGCTGGTGCACGTGCTGGCCGCGCAAGAGGGCGAATCGCTGGTCGCGGCCGCGCTGCGCGCTTTCGAGCTGCTGGTGCTGCGTGAGGCGGGCCATCTGCCCGCGCTCGACGTGCAAACCCTGACGCTGGGCGCGTTGAAGGGCGACCAGCCCTACCGCCTGGTCGCCGAAGGCGGCCTGCGCGCCGCGCACGACGACGACGGCGCCTGGCTGCTGGGCGCGCAGTGGCTGTCGCTCAGCCGCGCGCTGGCCGATGAGGCGCCGCTCACCGCCACGCTGCAGGCGGCCGCGGCGCTGCCCGGCGAGCAGCGTGCCCACCTGCGCCAGCAACTGCGCGAGCTGCTCCACTACCATTGCGGCGTCGGCACGCTGCGCACGCGGCAGCTGATGATGGATTTGCAATCGCTGCAGGCGCCGTCCAGCCGGTCCAAGGGCGCCGCACCCCTGCCGTAATACCGCCGTGACCCACACCACCCAGCTTTCCGTCAACGTCAACAAGGTCGCCCTGGTGCGCAACACGCGCCACCTGGGTATTCCCAGCGTGCTGCGCGCGGCCGAGCAGTGCCTGCGCGCGGGCGCGAACGGCATCACCGTGCACCCGCGCCCCGATGAGCGCCACATCCGCCCGCGCGACGTTTTCGAGCTGGCTGAGTTGCTGCAAGGCTGGCCGGGGCGCGAATACAACATCGAAGGCAACCCCACGCAGAACCTGATGGGTTTCCTGCGCGATCTGGCGGCGCGCGGCCAGGCACCCACGCAATGCACCTTTGTGCCCGATGGCGAAGACCAGTTCACCAGCGACCACGGCTGGCCCTTGGCCGACGCCGCCGCCCGCGCCCGCATCGCGCCGCTGATCGCCGAGGCGCGCGCGCTGGGCGTGCGCGTCAGCCTGTTCATGGATGCCGACGCCGCGCTGATGCCCTGGGCGCGCGAGCTGGGCGCCGACCGCGTCGAGCTGTACACCGAGCCCTACGCCGCCGCCTACGCCGACCCCGCGCAGCGCGCCGAGCAGATCGCGCGCTACGCCCATGCCGCGCGCGCCGCACTGGACGCGGGCCTGGGCGTCAACGCCGGGCACGACCTGAACCGCGACAACCTGGGCCACTTCCTGGAGCAAGTGCCGGGCGTGGCCGAAGTGTCCATCGGCCACGCCTTCATCGCCGATGCGCTGGAGCTGGGCTACGCCGACACCGTGCTGGCGTACCTGCGCTGCATGGGCCGCGCCTGATTGATCCTGAATAAATAGCTTCCAACGCTTGCCAGCAAAGCGCTGGCGGCCATTTTCGTTCCAAGTCCATGCCCGCCAGAGCCGCCACCCGCCTCACCACCAACGAACTGCGAAAACGGCTCGCTGCCTTTGCCCACCAATGGCAGGGCACCAGCAGCGAACGCGCCGACGAAAAGCTCTTCACCGCCGACTTTCTGGCCTGCTTCGGCATTGCCGCGCACCAGTACCAGCGCGAATACCGTGTCACCCTGGCCGACGGCGGCACCGGCTACATGGATGGCTTCATCCCCGGCAAAGTCATCGTCGAAGGCAAAAGCCTGGGCAAAGACCTCAAAAAAGCCCGCCAGCAGGCCGAAGCCTACCGCTGGGCCTGCCCGCCGCACCAGCAGCCGCGCTACGTGCTGCTGCACGACTTTGGCCGCTTCGCCCTGTTCGACCTGGCGCAGGACGCGCAGCACACCTGCACCCTGGCCGAGCTGCCCCGGCACGCCGAGTGGTTCCGCTTTCTCACCGACGACACCCCGCCCGTCATCACCGAAGAAACCGAGGCCGACCGCCGCGCCGCCGAGCAAATGGCCGCGCTGCACGACGCCCTGCTGCGCAGCAACTTCACCGGGCGCGACCTCGAAACCTTCCTCACCCGCCTGCTGTTCTGCCTGTTCGCCGACGACACCGCCATCTTTGGCGACGACGGCCAGTTCCGCCGCCTCATCGAAGCCACCCGAGACGACGGCAAAGACCTGGGCGCCACCCTGGCCGAATTGTTCGAGGTGCTCGACACCGCCCCCGCCCAGCGCAGCCGCCTGCTCGACGAAGCCCTGGCTGCCTTCGCCTGGGTCAACGGCCAGCTCTTTGCCGGGCGCACCCGCATCCCCGCCTTCGACAGCACCCTGCGCCAGCTGCTGCTGGACTGCGTGCGGCTCGACTGGTCCGGCATCTCGCCCGCCATCTTCGGCGCCATGTTCCAGGGCGTGCTCGAACAGCAGACCCCCGACCAGAGCCGCACCGCCAGCCGCCGCGAGCTGGGCGCGCACTACACGTCCGAGCGCAACATCCTGCGCGCCATCAACCCCCTGTTCATGGACGGCCTGCGCGCCCAACTGCACGCCGCTGGCAGCAGCCGCGCGCGCCTGCAGGCGCTGTACGACAAGCTGCCCCGCATCCGCGTGCTAGACCCCGCCTGCGGCTGCGGCAACTTTCTCGTCATCGCCTACCGCGAGCTGCGGCGGCTGGAGATGGCCCTCATCGAGCGCCTGTTCAGCAAAGGCGGGCAAAGCCGCGGCCTGCTCGACATCGGCACCCTCAGCCGCGTCAACGTCGACCAGTTCTACGGCATCGAAATCGACCAGAGCGCCGCCCACATCGCCCAGGTGGCCCTGTGGATCACCGACCACCAGATGAACCTGGAGGCCGCCAGCCTGTTCGGCAGCACCCGCCCCAGCGTGCCCCTGGTGCACAGCCCGCATATCCGCCACGCCAACGCCCTGCGCGTGGACTGGGCCGACGTGCTGGCGCCGGGCGACTGCAGCTACATCGTGGGCAATCCGCCGTTTGTGGGCTACAGCAACCAGACCAGGGCGCAGAAGGAAGACCTGGAAGCGGTATACGGCAACACCAAGGGCGTGGGCGTGCTGGACTACGTGGCGGCCTGGTACCTCAAGGCCGCGCACTACATGCAGGCCAACCCGCTTGTGCACACGGCCTTTGTGTCCACCAACAGCATCAGCCAGGGCGAGCAGGTGGCCGCCCTGTGGTCGCTGCTGCTGCCGATGGGCGCGCACATCCACTTTGCGCACCGCACCTTCAAGTGGAGCAACGAAGGGCGCGGCGTGGCCGCCGTGCATTGCGTCATCATCGGTTTTGCCCTGTGCCCGCCCGCGCAGCCCGTGCGCGTGTTCGATTACGGCGACGACATTGCCGGCGAGGGCGTTGAAAGCGTGGTCAGCCGGCTCAACCCCTACCTGGTCGATGCCCCCACCGTGCTGCTGGACAAGCGGCGAAAGCCGCTGCAGGACGGCGTGCCTGAAATGTCATACGGCAGCAAGCCTACGGATGGCGGGCACCTGCTGCTGTCCGCCGAAGAAGCCGAACACATTCGCGCCACCGATCCGGTGGCGGCGCGCTACATCGCCCCGTTTCTGGGGGCGGATGAATTCATCAACAACGTGTCGCGCTTTTGCCTGTGGCTGGTTGAGGCGACTTCTGCGGACAAGGCCGCATCACCCGAGCTGAAGCGGCGGCTGGCTGCGGTGCGTGCCATGCGTATGCAAAGCAGCAAGGTGCCCACTCAACTTTTAGCCCAGACCCCGCATCTGTTCGGGGAAATACGTCAGACGGACAAGCCGTATTTGCTGGTTCCAAGCGTTTCGTCAGAGAGGCGCCGCATCGTACCGATCGGCTACATGCCGGCCGAGGTCATTGCCAGCAATCTGGTGTTCATGCTCCCCAACGCCACCCCGTACCACTTCGGCATGCTGTGCAGCACCATGCACAACGCCTGGATGCGCACCGTGGCCGGGCGGCTGAAAAGCGACTACCGCTACTCCAACACCATCGTCTACAACAACTACCCCTGGCCGCAGCCGCTGGCAGACAAGCACCGCCAGGCCGTCGAAACCGCAGCCCAGGCCGTGCTGGACGCCCGCCAGCGCGAATTCGACCTGTGCGCCAAGGCCGGCCAGCATGCCAGCATGGCGCTGCTCTACAACCCCGACACCATGCCCGCCGAACTCGCCCGCGCCCATGCCGCGCTCGACCGCGCCGTCGATGCCGCCTACGGCTACAAGGGTGGCAAGGAGGACGCCAGCCGCGTGGCCTTTCTGTTTGGCCTGTACCAGCAACTGGCCGCGCCGCTGGACGTGCCGGCCAGACCCACGCGCCGCAGGCGCGCAAAGCCGCTTGACAACTCCTGATTCAATAGCTGCTCGCGCCCGTCCATCAAGCGCTGGCGGCTGATTTGGCTTGTAAAAATGATCTACGGCATCGGCACCGACATTTGCGACATTCGCCGCATCCGCGCCAGCTTTGAGCGGCATGGCGAGCGCTTTGCCGAAAAAATCCTGTCCGACGCCGAGCTGGCCGTCTGGCGCCGCCGCGGTGCGCGCTGGCCCGAGCGCGGCGTGCGCTACCTGGCCACCCGCTTTTCGGCCAAAGAGGCGTTCAGCAAGGCCATCGGCCTGGGCATGCGCCTGCCCATGCACTGGCGGCTGTGCGAGATCGCCAACCGCCCCAGCGGCGAGCCGGTGATCGTGCTGCACGGCGAGCTGAAGCCCTGGTTTGAAGCCAGGGGCCTGACGGCGCACATCACCGTGACGGACGAAAGCGAATACGCGGCCAGCTTCTGCGTGGTTGAGCGCGCAGGCACAGCGGCCTGAGCAAGTCTTATCAAGCCAATCGAGCTGTAGCGCCCGTGCGGCGTGCGCCAGCAGCTATCAAAACATGAGAGCGGCTACACTGCCGCACCGCTTCACTCTAGGGGCCAACGCGGCCCGCGCCACCATGGAAATCCAGTCGCCCCTGCTCATCGACATTGCCGGCACCGAACTCACCACAGACGACCGCCGGCGCCTGTCGCACCCGCTGGTCGGCGGCTTGATCTTGTTCACGCGCAACTGGCAAAGCCGCGCACAGCTGACGGCGCTCACGGCCAGCATCCACCGCCTGCGCCGCGACCTGCTGATCTGCGTGGACCATGAAGGCGGGCGCGTGCAGCGCTTTCGCACCGATGGCTTCACCCACCTGCCGCCCATGCGCGCGCTGGGCGATTTGTGGATGCAAGACCCCATGCGCGCGCAAGACGCGGCCAGCGCCTGCGGCCACGTGCTGGCGGCTGAGCTGCGCGCCTGCGGGGTCGATTTTTCCTTCACCCCCGTGCTGGATCTGGACTGGAGCGAGCAGGGCGCTGCACCAGGCCCATCGCGCAGCACAGTGATTGGCGACCGCGCCTTTCACGCCGACCCGCGCGTCGTGACCATGCTGGCCAAAAGCGTGGCGCACGGCATGCTGCGCGCGGGCATGGCGCATTGCGGCAAGCACTTTCCGGGGCACGGCCACGTGGCGGCCGATTCGCACACGCACGTGCCCATCGACCGGCGCACGCTGCGCGCCATCCTGCAGGACGACGCCGCGCCCTACGGCTGGCAGCGCAGCACGCTCACCGCCGTGATGGCCGCGCACGTGGTGTACCCGCGTGTGGACGCGCGCCCGGCGGGCTATTCGGCGCGCTGGCTGCAGGCCGTGCTGCGCGGGCGCCTGGGCTTTGGCGGCGCCGTGTTCACCGACGATCTGTCCATGGAAGGCGCGCGCCACATCGGCGGCCAGCAGCTGACCCCCACCGAAGCCGTGCTGGCCGCGCTGGACGCGGGGTGCGACTTGGCGCTGATGTGCAACCAGTCGCTGCAAGGCGGCGACGTGCTGGACGACGTGATCGACGGGCTGGCCAAAGCCCAGCTGACCGGCCGCTGGCGCCCCAGCGCCGCCGCCGACGCGCGCCGCACGGCCTTGATACCCGCCACGTCGTCGCCAGATTGGGACGAACTGATGCGATCGCCCGAGTACCTGCAGTCGCTGGGGCTGCTCCCTGATACGAATCCGCCCTCAAGAATATAAGAACCGTTCGGGCTGAGCCTGTCGAAGCCCTGCGCGGTGCATGCACTTCGACAAGCTCAGTGCGAACGGTTTCTGACGGATTGAACGCAATTTGGTAATAGCCTGGATCAGCCCAGCTTTCGTGACAGAAAGCCGAACTTTGCAGGTCAATTCACGTCAAAATGCCATGAACGACATGCCTTACCGCTACCTCACCCCTCCTGCCGCCGCGCCCGGCAATGCTGCCGAGCGTTTTTTTGGCCGCCTGATGAGCCTGATGGTCTGGACGCTGCTGGCCACCATGGGCGTGGTGTTCGCGCTCAGCCTGCTGGTGTGGCTGGCGGTGATGGTCGTCACCAGCCTGATCGCTAGCGTGTTCACCGGCCGGCCCGCCGCCGTCACCGTGCTGTGGCGCCGCTACCGCGACATGACGCGCGGCCTGGCCCGCCAGGGCTGGCGCAAGGCTGAGCCCGCCAGCGCCACGCCGCGCGCCGACGCCAACGGCTTCACCGGCGCTGCCCCCACGGCGCCCACCGCCGTGCAGGACGTGGGCTGGCGCGAAGTGAAAGCGCCCGCGCCCGACGCGGCCGGGCACACCCCCTCGCACCCCTGATCGGCTGGCGCCTCTGGCGCGCCCCTTCATCCGCGCGCGCTGGCATGCCACCGCGCGCGGTGTCGTTTTGGGTGCTTCTGATTTCATAGCTGCTAGCGCTGGTGGCACCTGCGCCAGAGGCCGTTTGGTTCATTGAAATTCAACATGTGATCGGCCGCGCTGCCTGCGCGGCGCCCGCACCGCCGGGTGCGCTACGATGCCGCCAAGGCCCGCCATACGCCGTTGGCGGCGGGCCATCCAAGGCAAGACCGGAGACAAGCATGGCCGCCACTGCGCTCGACGCCTTCACCCAGGCGCGGGATTTCCTGCTCAAGCATCGAACCGACTACACCACCGCGTACCGCGATTTCCAGTGGCCCGCGCTGACCGAGTTCAACTGGGCGCTGGACTATTTCGACGCCATGGCCCGCGGCAACGACGCCACGGCCCTGCACATCGTGGCCGAAGACGGCAGCGAAGTGCGCCGCAGCTTTGCGCAACTCAGCGCCCGCTCGGGCCAGGTGGCCAACTGGCTGCGCGCGCAAGGTGTGCAGCGCGGCGACCGCATTCTGCTGATGATGGGCAATGAGCTGCCCCTGTGGGAGCTGATGCTGGCCTGCATCAAGCTGGGTGCGGTGATGATCCCCGCCACGCCGATGCTGACGCCCGACGACCTGGCCGACCGCCTGGCGCGCGGCAAGGTGAGCCACGTGGCCGCCGCCAGCGAACACGCGCCCAAGTTCGCCGACCTGCGCGGCCGCTTCACCCGCATCGCCGTGGGCCAGCCCGTGGCGGGTTGGCTCGACTACGCCGACAGCGCCACTGCGCCGGCCGATTTCACGCCCGACGGCCCCACGCAGGCCACCGACCCGCTGCTGCTGTATTTCACCAGCGGCACCACGTCCAAGCCCAAGCTGGTGCTGCACACGCACCAAAGCTACCCGGTGGGGCACCTCAGCACCATGTACTGGATCGGCCTGCAGCCCGGCGACGTGCACCTGAACATCAGCTCGCCCGGCTGGGCCAAGCACGCCTGGAGCTGCTTTTTCGCGCCGTGGAACGCGGGCGCCACCGTCTTCATCTTCAACTACAGCCGTTTTGCGGCGCCCGCGCTGCTCAAAGCCATCGAGCAGCACCGCGTGACCACGCTGTGCGCGCCACCCACCGTGTGGCGCATGTTGATCCAGGAAGACCTGCGCCCCTGGGCCGCCCGCCTGGCGCTGCGCGAAGTGCTGGGCGCGGGCGAGCCGCTGAACCCCGAAATCATCGACCAGGTGCAACAGGCCTGGGGCCTGACGTTGCGCGACGGCTTCGGCCAGACCGAAACCACGGCGCAGATCGGCAACACGCCGGGCCAGCCCGTCAAGCCCGGCAGCATGGGCCGGCCCTTGCCCGGCTACGAAGTGGTGTTGCTGGACGTGGACGACAACCCGGCCGACGAAGGCGAAGTGGGCCTGAACCTGGCCGTGCGCCCGTTGGGCCTGATGGTGGGCTACGAAGACAGCGCCCAGGCCACCACCAACGTCATGCGCGAGGGCTGCTACCACACCGGCGACACCGCCACGCGCGACGCCGACGGCTACATCACCTTCGTGGGCCGCGCGGACGATGTGTTCAAGGCCAGCGACTACCGCATCAGCCCGTTTGAGCTGGAAAGCGTGCTGATCGAGCACCCCGCCGTGACCGAGGTGGCCATCGTCCCCAGCCCCGACGCGCTGCGCCTGGCCGTGCCCAAGGCCTACGTCACCGTGGGCCTGGGGCACGCGCCGGGGCCAGAGCTGGCCGAAGACATCCTGAGCTTTGCGCGCGCGCGCCTGGCGCCGTACCAGCGCGTGCGCCGCCTGCAGTTTGTCGATGAGCTGCCCAAGACCATCAGCGGCAAGATCCGGCGCGTGCAGATGCGCCGGTCAGAGGCCGAACGCAGCGCCGCGCCCGAAGCGCGCGGCCCGCTGGAGTTTTTCGAGGAAGACTTTGCGGCGCTGAAGCCTTGATCGATGCGGCCTCCAATGCGCCCTGATGGGCCTTGATGCGGCGAGGGCGTTGCCGGTTCATCAGTCCAATCCGACGCCAGCGCCCGTCTGACGTGCGCCGGGTGCTCTCATCGGGATAGCGGTGGGTGCGCGGGGCCGGATGGGACGGTCCGCCTTCGCGCAGCCAGCGGATCGGTCGATTGGCTTCAAAAAAGATAGCTGCCAGTGCAGGCGCAGACTGCGCTGCAGGTCGATTTAGCTGGTATTCGGCGCCTCATGCCAAATTGCGTTCAATCCGTCAGAAACCGTTCGCACTGAGCTTGTCGAAGTGCATGCACCGCGCAGGGCTTCGACCCTTCGACAAGCTCAGGACAGGCCAGGCTCAGCCCGAACGGTTCTTATATTTTTGAGGGCGGATTCGTATCAGCCGTCGCCAGGCGCCCGGAAGTCGGTGCCCGCCCGCCAGCGGCGCAGCGATTTCTGAAAGAACAGCGTGTTCGGCACCTGGAGCAGGGCGCCCGGGTGCGCGGCGTCTTGGTCTTGCATGACGGTGTAGATCAACCGGATGTCGACCACGCGGCCCTTGATTCCGGGCTTGTCGCCCGAGTCGATCACCTCCACCACGTCGCCTTCGCGAAACGGCCGGGTGGTGAAGATCAGCAGCGCGCAGAACAGGTTGGACAGCACGCTCCATGCGGCAAAAAACGCCACCGCCGCCACGGTCACGAAGCTGGTGATGCCCGTCCACAGCACGGTGGATGACACGCCAATGCGCTCGAGCACCGCCACCACCGCCACGCCGTAGATCACCCAGCGCGCCAGGTTGCGCGTGGGCGCCACCACGTTGGCGGGCAGCTGGTAGCGCTGGCCCAGCCGGGTCAGCAAACGCCGGATCAGCGCCTGCAGCACCCAGGCCACCGCCACGATGGCGGCCACCTGCAGCGTGGGCCAGATCACGTCCGACCAGCCAACAGCCCAGGCGGGCAAGTAGGGTTTGATGGGTTCCATGGGGTGAGGATAGAGGCAAGGCCCGGCGGCGGTGTGGCGCGACGCGCGGCTGGGGTGGGTAAGCAGTGGCCGTCTAGGCGCGATCGGCAGCGTGATGCGCGGTAGGCCGGTCAGAGCGCGTCGGCTGACGCGCGCCTTCGATGTTTCACGCTGTGCTGGGCTTCGTCGGCGCCTCATGACCAGCGGCGAACAAACCCAGCCGCTGCATCACACGCCTTTATGGCAAATCGCCTTCCAGCGCAGGCTGCACCAGCGCCAGCAGCTTCCAAAAAAATAGTGAAAGCATCGCGGACGCACGCCTGGAAGTAGCCAGCGCAGGCCCATGCTTGTCACGCAGCGTGCCGGGCGGGATGCTTCTTGCCCACTGAAACGCTGCCGCCGACTCACGCAACTTCGCACCGTGGCTGTCCGAGGCGCGGCCAGCGGTGCGGCCGGGCCGCACCGCGCGCGTTCACTTGCTTTCGTGCCGCAGCGCCGGGAAGAGGATCACGTCGCGGATGCTGGCGCTGTCGGTCAGCAGCATCATGAAGCGGTCGATGCCCACGCCGCAGCCGCCGGTGGGCGGCATGCCGTATTCCAGCGCGCGCACGAAGTCGGCGTCGTAGAACATGGCTTCGTCGTCGCCCGAATCCTTGGCGCTGGCCTGCGCCTGAAAGCGCGCGGCCTGGTCTTCGGCGTCGTTCAGCTCGCTGAAACCGTTGGCCATTTCGCGGCCGGTGATGTACAGCTCAAAGCGCTCGGTCACCTCGGGGCGCTGGTCGTTGGCGCGCGCCAGCGGGCTGATCTCGGTGGGGTGTTCCATGATGAAGGTGGGCTCCCACAGCTCGGATTCCACCGCTTCTTCAAAGTACATCACCTGCAGCGCGGGCAGGCTGCGCTGCGACAGCTTGTTCTTGTCTTCCGACAGGCCCAGCTTTTTCAGGCGGGCGATCAGCTCGGCGGCGTCGTCCACGCCCGCGCCGATGTCGGTGTGCGCGTGAATCGCTTCGCGGATGGTCAGGCGCTTGAAGGGCTGGCTCAAATCGACCGCGCGGCCCTGGTACTGCAACTGCAGGCCGCCCGTGGCCTGGCGCGCGGTGGCGCGCAGCAGGTCTTCGGTGTAGGTCATCAAGTCCTGGTAGTTCCAGTACGCGGCGTAGAACTCCATCATCGTGAATTCGGGGTTGTGCCGCACGCTGATGCCTTCGTTGCGGAAGCTGCGGTTGATCTCGAACACGCGCTCGAAGCCACCGACGATCAGGCGCTTGAGGTACAGCTCAGGCGCGATGCGCAGGTACATCTGCTGGTCGAGTGCGTTGTGGTGCGTGACGAAGGGCTTGGCGTTGGCGCCGCCCGGAATGGGGTGCAGCATGGGGGTTTCCACCTCCATGAAACCGTGCTCGGTCATGAAGCCGCGCATGGCCGCCAGCGTGCGGCTGCGCGCGGCAAAGCGCTCGCGCGCGGCCTCGTCCATGATCAGGTCGACGTAGCGCTGGCGGTACTTCAGCTCCTGGTCTTGCATGCCGTGGAACTTGTCGGGCAGCGGGCGCAGGCTTTTGGTCAGCAGGCGGATGCGAGTGGCGTGGATGGACAGCTCGCCCGTCTTGGTTTTGAACAGGTGGCCTTCCACCGCCACGATGTCGCCCAGGTCCCAATGCTTGAAGGCGGCGTAGTCGGCCTCGCCCACGTCGTCGCGGGCGATGTAGGCCTGGATGCGGCCGGTGGCGTCTTGAATCGTGGCAAAGCTGGCCTTGCCCATCACGCGTTTGAGCATCATGCGGCCGGCCACGCTGGCCAGCACTTGCTTGCCTGCGGCGATGTCGGCGTCGAACGCTTCTTTTTCGATAGCGCCATGCGCTTGGTGCAGCTGCGCTGCGCGGTCTTTGGGCTTGAAATCGTTGGGGAAGGCCACCGCGCCGGTTTCCGCCTGGCTTTGGCGCAAACCCTTGAGCTTCTCGCGCCGTTCGGCGATCAGCTTGTTCTCATCTTGTTCGGGCGCGGCATCCGGTGCGGGCGTGGCGGTGGTGTTCATGGGGTTCTGGTAAGGATTCGGGGCCCGGTTGCGCAAAGTGGCGCGGCAAGCGGCGGGATAATCGCGGTTGACCGCACATCCTGTGCCTGATTTTGGGCAGAACCCGCAATTTTAGGCGCGCACGGCGCCCCTTCAATGTCTAAGCCCCCGTCTTTCCGCTGCTACCGCAAAACCGCCCACGCCCGTGCGTGCGCGGCGGCGGGCGCGAGGTGCGCGGCTTGACAAAGCGCCCAGGCCCCACGCTGGCCACCGACGCGCTGACGCTGCTGGCCGGCGGCGCGCTGGCGCAGCTGCTGCCCTTGCTGCTGGGGCCCGTGCTGACGCGCCTTTTCACGCCCCAGGCGTTTGGCGTGTTCACCCAGTTCACCACCATCGCCGCCACGCTGGCCGTGGTGGCCAGCCTGCGTTACGAGCAGGCTTTGCCGATGGCGCTGGACGAGGATGACGGCGCGGCGCTGCTGGCGCTGGCCTTGCGCGTCCTGCTCGTGGCCATCGGCATCAGCGTACCGCTGGCCTGGGCGCTGCACGCCGGGGGCTGGCTGCCCTTGCCGGCGCTGCTGCCCTTGGCATTGGCGGGGGCGGGCCTGTTGCAGGTGTTGATGCTGTGGGCCAACCGGGCGCGGCGGTTCAGGGCTTTGGCGATCAGCCGCGTGTTGCAGTACGGCGGCGGCGCGCTTTTGCAGTTGCTGGCTGGGCTGCTGCTGTGGCAGGGCGCACCCAGCGGGGTGGAGGGCGCCTGGGCGCTGGTGGCGGCGCCCTTGGTGGCGCAATGGCTGGCCCTGGCGTGCCTGTTGCGGCCTGCGCCCCGGCAGGGGTGGGGCCACGTGCTGGCACCAGCCGGTGCGGCGCTGCGCTTACGCATGAAAGCCATGGCACGCCGCTTCAAGGATTTCGCCTGGGTGAACAGCCCGCACGCCTTTTTGGGCACCGCGCAAGACGCCGTGGCCGTGGCCTTGATCATTGCCTGGGCGGGCGACCCGGCCGCTGGCTTTTGGGGCCTGGCCCTGCGGTACCTGAAGGCGCCGGCCACGTTGATCGGCAGCGCCGTGTCGCAAGCGCTGTACCCGCGCCTGGCCGCAGCGGCCTTGCCTGAAGGGCGCCGAATGGTTCGGCAGGTGATGGCGTTGCTGGGCGCCTGCGCATTGGCCCTGGCGCTGGTGCTGGTGCTGGCGGGGCCGTGGCTTTTCGCCATGGTGTTCGGCCCTTCCTGGCGCGAGGCGGGCGAATTGGCGCGCGCCTTGTCGCCCTACATCGGCGCGCACTTTGTGGCCGCGCCGCTGGCCGTGGTGACCATGGCCTGGGGGGCGCAGCGATGGGCGTTTCGCGTGGCACTGGTGGGGCAGTTGGTGTTTGCGGTGGCGCTGGCCGCGGGCCTGCACTGGGGCGGGCTGGTCGGGGGCGGCTGGGCCGTGTCGGCCGCCATGCTGCCGTACTTCGGCTACTACTTCTGGCGGCTGGCGCATTGGACGGGGCCTGTGGCCACGGCGTCGGCCACCGGGCAGGGGAGTGCGGCATGACGGGCGTGCGCGCATGGGTGAACCGGCTGCGTCGGCGCGCGTGGCGCTGGGTGTTCTTTCGCATGGTGTTTGGCGAACGCAGCGGCGGCGCTTTGCTGGCGGGCACGCGCATATCGCCATCGACCTGCATCGAGCACGAAGAGCGCCTGGTGCTGGAAGACGACGTGTTCATTGGTCACTTCAATTTCATCGAGGCCAGCGCCGGTGTGCGCATTGGCAGGGGATCGCAAATCACCAACTACGTCAGCATCGTCAGCCACAGCACGCACCGGGCGGTGCGCGCGGCCGCTGCCTTGTCGGGCAACGACTCGCCCGCGTCGGATGGCGCCGTCGTGCGCCAGCCGATCGAGATCGGCCAGCGCTGCTTCATTGGCCCACACAGCACCATCGAGGCGGGCACCGTGCTGGGCCACGGCACGCTGGTCGCCAGCCACAGCCGGGTTCGCGGGCGCTTCCCAGACTTCGCGGTGCTGGCGGGCAGCCCGGCCACCGTGGTGGGCGACACGCGCGAGCCAGATCGGGCGTGGCTGGCCGCCCATCCGCAATTGAGAGATGGTTACGAAGCGTGGCTGCGCTCGGTAGCGGCAGAGGCCAAGCCATGACTGCGCCGCACCTGGTTCTGCTGGGCGACGCCACCAGCCCGCACGTTCAGCGCTGGTCGCGCGAGATGCTGGCGCGCGACTGGCGGGTCTCGCTGGTCACCGCGCGCCCGCAGCCTATCGACGGGGTGGCGCAAAAGGTGCTGCGGCCGGTGCGCCGCTCCAGCGACTGGCTGTGGCGCGTGGGTGAAGCCCGCGTCACCATCCGAGGCTTGCAGCCCGACATCGTGCACGCGCACTACGTCACCTCCTACGGCTACCTGGGCGCGCGCGCTGCGCGCCATCCGCTGGTGATGACGGCCTGGGGTACCGACCTGCTGGTCACGCCGAGGCGCCACGCGGCCCTGCGCTGGCTCACGGCCTGGGCCTTGCGCCAGGCTGACCTGGTCACCGGCGATTCGCAGGATTTGCTGGCGGTGTCGCGCCAGCTGGCGCCCCGGACCCCGGCCAAGCTCATTCATTGGGGCGTGGACCGCGGCCGCTTCGCGCCCGCCGATTGGGCGCAGAAGGAGCCGCTGGCGGCGGTCAGCCTGCGCAGCTGGGAGCCCAATTACCGCATCGACACCATCATCGAAGCACTGGCGCGTGTGCGCCAGCGCTTCGCCGGGGTGCACCTGCACTTGCTGGGCGGCGGCAGCCAGGAGGCGCAGCTGCGCGAGCAGGTGCAGCGGCTGGGTCTACAAGACGCCGTTCGCTTTCATGGTCGGCTGGACGACGCCGGCATGGCCGCCGTGCTGGCGCGCAGCCAGCTGTCCATCAGCGTGCCTCAAAGCGACGCCACCTCGGTTTCCGTGCTGGAAAGCATGGCCTGCGGCCTGCCGGTGATCGCCAGCGATCTGCCCGCCAACCGGGAATGGCTGGCGCCTGCCATGCTGGTGCCTTCTGGCGACGTGGGCGCGCTGGCCGAACGCTGGCAAGCGCTTTTGGCCGACGACGCAAAGGCGAGGGCGGTGGGACAGGCCAACGCCGAGCGGATCGCGCAAGAGGGCGACCGGCGGGCACAGATGGATGCGATGGATGCGCTGTACCGGCGCCTGCTTCGACGCGAGGGCGTGGTATGAGCCAAGCCGGCAGAACGAACCATGTCGACCCTGGCGTGCCGGACTGCACGCGCCTGCAGGGCGCTGGCGACGAACGCCTGGTGAGCATCGTCGTGCCGTGCCGCAACGAGCGCGAGCACATCGATGCGTTTCTGGACAGCGCCACCGCGCAGCAGTTGCCTGCCGGGTGGCGCATGGAAATCCTGGTGGCCGATGGCGAAAGCGACGATGGCACGGGCGAGCGCATTCAGGCGCGCGCCGCTTTGGACGCGCGGCTGGTGCCTGTCGCCAACCCGGGCCGCATCGTCTCGACCGGCTTGAATGCCTGCCTGGCCCGTGCACGCGGCGCGGTGATTGTGCGCATGGACGTCCACACGCAATTCGCGCCGGATTACGTCGCGCAGTGCATCGCCGCCCTGCAGCGCACGAGCGCCGACAACGTGGGCGGTGCGTGGGTCGCGCGGGGCGAAGGCGCGATGGGGCAGGCCATTGCCGCCGCGTTTCAAAGCCGCTGGGTGGTGGGTGGGGCGCTGTCGCGCGATGTCGCCTACGAAGGCGAGGCCGACACCGTCTACCTGGGCTGTTGGCCGCGCCAGACCTTTGCGCGCGTGGGTGGGTTTGATGAAACCCTGGTGCGCAATCAGGACGACGAGCACAACCTGCGCCTGCGACTGACGGGCGGTCGCGTGTGGCAAAGCGCGCTGATTCGGTCGTGGTACCGCCCGCGCGACGCGCTGGGCCATCTGTTTCGCCAGCAGGTTCAGTACGGTTACTGGCGCCCGTTTGTGATGAAAAAGCATGGTCAGCCCGGATCGGTTCGCCAATTGGTGCCCGCGGTCTTCGTGGCTGCGTTGGTGGTGACAGCCATGCTTGCGTGGGCATGGCCGTGGCCATTCGTTGGCCTGATCGCGGTCTATGCGACGTACGTGCTAGGGGTATCGGGGGGCGCGGCGTGGCCATCCACAGCCGCTCGCGCGGGCGGGCCTGCGTCATGGGGCAAAATCCAACGGTTTGTTTCGCTGGCGCCGCGTGTTTTTCTGGCGGTGGCGGCCTACCACCTGGGTTACGGCCTCGGGACGTGGCGGGGTTTGTTCGACCTGGCCCGCGGGCGACGCCTCTCGGGCGCGCTTGCAAAACTCACGCGTTGATGCCCTGTTTTCCTTCTTTGGATTGATATTGCTCTGATGTCTGCTGCTAAGTCATTGATTCCGTTTGCGCGGCCAGATGTTGGCGACGCGGAAATCGACGCCGTCGCGCGCGTGATGCGCACGGGTTGGTTATCGACCGGTGCCGAGACGCGGGCGTTCGAGCAGGAGTTTTCCGCATTTCTGGGCGATGGCCTGCAAGCGGTGGCGGTCAACTCGGCCACCGCCGGGCTGCATCTGGCGCTGGAAGCAATCGGCATTGGCCCCGGCGATGAGGTGATTGCGCCCACGCTGACCTTCACCGCCACGGTCGAAGTCGCCCGCTACCTGGGTGCGGACGCGGTGTTGGTGGATGTGGACCCGGTCACGCTGAACATGGACCCGGCCGCGTTGGAAGCGGCCATCACCCCGCGGACCAAGGCCATCCTGCCCGTGCATTACAGCGGTCTGGCCTGCGACATGGAGGCGATCTACGCCGTGGCCCAGCGCCACGGCCTGAAGGTGGTTGAAGACGCGGCCCACTCGCTGCCCACCACGTACAAGGGCGCGACCATCGGCACGCTGCCCAGCGCGGCGACGGTGTTCAGCTTTTACGCCAACAAAACCATGACGACCGGCGAGGGCGGCATGGTGATCACGCGCGACGAGGCGCTGGCAGCGCGCATGCGCGTCATGCGTTTGCACGGCATCAGCCGCGACGCGTTTGACCGCTTCACCAGCACCAAGCCTGCGTGGCACTACGAGATCGTGGCGCCCGGCTTCAAGTACAACATGACCGACATGGCTTCTGCCGTGGGCCGGGTTCAGTTGCAGCGCCTGCCCGCGTTCCTGGCGCGGCGCCAGCAGTTGGCGGCGCGCTACATGCGTGAATTGCGCGACCTGCCGCTGGTCCTGCCGGCCGACGCGCCACCGGGCGAGAAGCACGCCTGGCACATGTACGTGGTGCGCCTGTCGGACGACGCCCGTGTCACGCGCGATGAGGTCATCCAGCGGCTCAGCGACGCGGGCATTGGCACCAGCGTGCACTACCTGCCGCTGCACCGTCAGCCTTACTGGCGTGATCGCTACAGCCTGCGGGCTGAAGACTATCCCGTGGCCGACAAGGCTTTCGAGCGGATGATCAGCATCCCGCTGTACACGACGATGACGGACGACGACCAGACCCGCGTCATCGCCGAGCTGAGCGCAATTCTGCGCTGACCCAAAGTGCGCGGCCAAAGGCGCAGCGGGCTTGGCGCCGTGCGGTTGGTGCGTCGGCAGCCGCCAAGTTGCGCCCGCCGCGTGTCCTGCGTGGTGCTGTCGCGCTTCATGGGGCGGCTTCAGCGCTGCTGCGAAAGGCCAACGTGACCACGGCGAGCCCCGGTTTCGCCAAGCGCGCGATGGACGTTGCGCTGGCCGCGCCTGCGCTGGCCATCCTGGCGCCGGCCATGCTGTGCATTGCGCTCTGGGTGCGCCTGGATTCGCCTGGGCCCGCCCTGTACCGCCAGCAACGCGTGGGGCGCGGCGGCAAGGTGTTTCGCATCCACAAGTTCCGCACGATGCGCGTGCATGACGGCAGTGGGCCGCAGGTCACCGTGGCGGGCGATACGCGGGTGACGCGCGCTGGGCGCTGGCTGCGGCGCACCAAGCTGGACGAGCTGCCGCAACTGATCGACGTGCTCAAGGGCGACATGAGCCTGGTGGGCCCGCGCCCTGAGGTGTCGCACTACATGGCGCTGTACCCTGCCGAGGCAAGGGCGCAGATCCTCTCAGTGCGCCCCGGCATTACCGACCGCGCGGCGATTGAATTCCGGGACGAAGAGCGCATCCTCGCTGGCGCGGCCGATCCGGCGGCCGCCTACGTGGCGCATATCATGCCGGTCAAGCAGCGCTATTACCTGGCGTACGTAGCGCGGCACAGTGTGGCGGGGGATCTGCGCATCCTCTGGGACACCTTGAAGGCGCTGGTGCGCTGAACTTAATTTCATGAAAAACTGCCTTCCAGCGCCCGCCCCATCAGCGCTGACAGCTATCTTTGTCATAGCGATCCGTTCCGTTGCCAACGCCCAGCCGGCTGGGGTGTCGCAGTGCTGAAAGGCTGGCGCAGCCTGATCGTCAGCCAGAACTGGCTGGTCGATTTACCGCTGATTGTGTTCGGCTGGTGGGCGGCGTTCTGGCTGCGCTTCAACCTGGGCATTCCTTCGCCATACCGGCAAGAAGCCTTGGCTACCACGCTGCCGGCGGCCGTCTGCATGGCCGCCGGGCTGGTGCTGCTGCGCGTGCCGCGCCAGTCCTGGCGCTACGTCAGCCTGGCCGACTTGCGGCAACTGGCCTTGGGCGTGGCGGTGGGCGGCTTGCTGACGATTGCGGTGGTGATGGGCCTGCGCATCGACGGTTTCCCGCGCTCGGTACTGCTGATCTGGCCCCTGCTCACGCTGATGCTGCTGGCGGGCAGCCGCGCGACGTGGCGCACGCTCAAAGAGCGCCCCCAGGCGCAGCTGGCGGGTGCGGCGGCGCAGCAGCCCTTGCTGGTCGTGGGCACTTTGCCCGAGGCGGACCACGCCTTGCGCGCGCTCAAGGGCGTGGCGGGCTGGCAGGTGGTCGGTATCGTCGCGCCCAGCGCGGCCGACGTGGGGCGCACGCTGCAAGGTGTGCCCGTGCTGGGCGGCGCCGAGGTGCTGGACGAGGTGGCGCGCCAGCACGGCGTGACCACGCTGCTGCTGGCGGGCGCGCCGGGGGCCGAGTTGCGGCGCGAAATGCTGCTGCGCTCCAGCGGGCTGGGCCTGAACCTGCTGACGCTGCCCACGGCCGAAGAAATGCTGGGCCCGGACGCCGTTGGCCGCCCGCGCAGCGTGCGGCTGGAAGACCTGCTGGGCCGCGTGCCCGTGCAGCTGGATGCGCAGGGCTTGTCGCAGCTGCTGACGGGCCAGACCGTGCTGGTCACGGGCGCGGGCGGCTCCATCGGCTCTGAGCTTTGCCGCCAGGTGGCGCGCTTTGGCGTGGCGCGGCTGGTTTGCGTGGATGTGTCCGAGTTCGCGGTGTACCAGCTCGAGCAGCAGCTGCGCCAGTCGCACCCCGGCATGGCCGTCAGTTACTACACCGCCAACGTGCGCGAGCTGGATCGCCTGCGCGCCATCGCGCACCGCCACCGGCCCAACGTGGTGCTGCACGCGGCCGCGTACAAGCACGTGCCGCTGATGGAGACCGACAACGAGATCGAGGCGCTGCGCACCAATGTGCTGGGCACCTTGAACGCGGCCACGGTGGCCGGCGAAGTGGGCGCGGCGCGCTTCGTGCTGATTTCAACCGACAAGGCCGTCAACCCCACCAACGTGATGGGCGCCAGCAAGCGCGTGGCCGAGCAGGTGGTGCAGGCGGTGGCGCAGACCTTCCCGGCAACGCGGTTTATTGCCGTGCGCTTTGGCAACGTGCTGGGCTCCAGCGGCTCGGTCGTGCCGCTGTTTGAGGCGCAACTGGCGCGCGGCGGCCCGCTGACCGTGACGCACCCAGACATCGTGCGCTACTTCATGACCATCCCCGAGGCGACGCAGCTGGTGCTGCAGGCAGGGCTGATGGGGCAGACCGGCCAGATCTTCGTGCTGGACATGGGTGAGCCGGTCAAGATAGTCGAGCTGGCCCGCATGATGATCCGACTGTCTGGCAAGACCGAGGCGGACATCCCCATCGCCTTCACCGGCCTGCGCCCGGGTGAAAAGCTGTTTGAAGAACTGCTGGCCGACGACGAAACCACCGCGCCCACGCCGCACCCCAAGCTGCGCGTGGCGCAGGTCGCGCCTTCGCAGGCGGATGCGCTGGGGCAGGTCGAGGCCTGGCTGGCCCAGGCGGGGCCTTCACCCACGCCGCAGGCGCTGCGCCACTGGCTGCAGGAGCGGGTGCCGGAATACCGCCCGCAACCGGCGGTGTTTTGAGGTGGTCCTAAGCAAAAAAGGCCTCCAGCGCCCGTCCATTCAGCGCTGGCAGCTATGAAAATTGAAGCGTTGCCAGCTGCCCGCGGGCCGCTTCATGGCGTCGATGTGCCGATGCCTGCCTTCGCCAGAAAGTCGGCCACCAGCTCCAGGCGCAGCAAAGGATTGTCCAGGCTCATCAGCCGCTGCCGCGTGGCCGCGGGCAGGGGCAGCAGCTCACACCAGCGGTTGGATACCCACGCGCAGTCGTCGTAGTGCGCGTCGGCGTCGCCGTAGTCCTGCGCACCACCGGGGCGCAGTTGCAGCTTGGCGCGCACCTGCTGCAAGGCCTGGGCGACGGCGGTCAGATCGGTGGGCACGGGCACCGTGGCGTCGTCGGCCAGCAGCGTGACGTCGGCCACCCACAGGCCGTGTTTCAGCCGGCTTTGGCGGTCGATGCGAAAGCGCTGCGCCCCGGCGCATTGCAGCGACAGCAGGCCTGGCTGCTCCTTCACCAGGCTGGCAATGTGGGCGAGGGTACCGATGGACTCAAGTTGCTCGTCCGGGGCGCCGGGGCGAATCACTTCGCTGCCCTGGCGCAGCGACACCACGCCGAAAGGCGCACCGGCTTCGTGGCAACGGCGCACCATGTCGAGGTAGCGCACCTCAAAGACCTTGAGCGACAGATGCCCGCCAGGAAAAAGCACCGTATCGAGAGGGAAAAGCGGAAGCTGCGTCAGCGTGAGGAGAATTTCAGTCATGGATGAGTGCGCCCGCCGCCCTGACAGGGCAGTGTGCTGCGGCGCCGCGGCTATCATCGCACGCACATCGAGGGTGCATGTGCCCGTGCACCCGCCGCTCTGCCTAACCCGACCGATTTCCCCTGCCCATGCTGTTCGACGTGATCAATTTTCTGCTGGAAGTGGTCAGCACGCTGATTGGCGGCGCCTGCCTGCTGCGCATGTACATGCACTGGCGGGGAATGGGCATGGGCAACCCGGTGGGTCGGCTGGTGATGGCGCTGAGCGACTGGCTGGTGCGCCCGCTGCAGCGCGCGCTGCCGCCTTCGGCCAAGGTGGACGCCGCCAATCTGTTGGGCGCGTGGCTGCTCAAACTGGTTCAGTACGGCGTTTTCATGGCCATGCTGGGCATGACGCATTGGGCCTTACTACCGGTGCTGGCCTTGCTGGGCGTGGGGAAACTGGCGGCATCCGTGGCGACGGCGCTCATTGTGGTGGCGGCGGTGCTTTCGTGGACGCAGCCGCACTCGCCGGTTGCCGATGTTCTGAACCGGCTGACGGCGCCGCTGCTGGCGCCACTGCGGCGCTTCATCCCATTGGTGGGCGGTGTGGATCTGACCCCGATGGCCGCCGTGGTGGTGCTTCAGGTGCTGGGCATGGTGCTGGGCTCGGCGCAGGCGCGGTTGCTGGGCGCCGGCTTGCTTGCCGCAGTTTGATCCGCCAGCGGCTGCGCCCAGCCTTCGCGCTGCCCCCGCTCAACAGCGGGGTGCATGCCAAGCAGGGTTTTATTGAACCGCGTCGGCCGGCTGGCGCTGAAGCATCGCCAGGATGTTGGCGATTCTCTCGCGCAGTTCACGGCGGTCACAGATGAAGTCCACTGCGCCCTTGGATTCCAGGAACTCCGCGCGCTGGAAGCCCTCTGGCAAGGTCACGCGCACGGTGTTCTCGATCACGCGCGGGCCGGCAAAGCCGATCAGCGCCTTGGGCTCGGCAATCACCACGTCACCCACAAAGGCAAAGCCAGCCGACACGCCACCCATGGTGGGGTCGGTCAGCACGCTGATGTAGGGCAGGCCTTTCTTGGCCAGGCGCGTCAGCGCAGCGTTGGTCTTGGCCATCTGCATCAGCGACAGCAGGCCTTCCTGCATGCGCGCACCGCCGGTCGCGGTAAAGCAGATGAAGGGCACTTTCTGCTCGATCGCGGTTTCAACGCCGCGCACGAAGCGCTCGCCCACCACACTGCCCATCGAGCCGCCCATGAATTCAAACTCAAAGGCGGCAGCGACCAGGTTGATGGAGTGCACGGCACCGCCCATCACCACCAGCGCGTCGGTCTCGCCCGTGGCTTCCATTGCCTCTTTCAGCCGCTCGGGGTACTTGCGACTGTCCTTGAACTTGAGCGGATCTACCGGCACCACTTCTTGGCCCAGCTCGTAGCGGCCCTCGGCGTCGAGAAAGACGTTCAGCCGCTCGCGCGCGCCAATGCGGTGGTGGTGGCCGCAATGCGGGCAGACGTTCTGGTTTTGCTCCAGATCGGTCTTGTAAAGCACCGTCTCGCATTGCGGGCACTTGATCCATAGCCCTTCAGGCATTTGACGCCGCTCAGCGGCGTCGGATTTCTGGATCTTGGGGGGCAGGAGTTTTTCAAGCCAACTCATGGTTCAACAAGCCTTTTAGTTCAGCAACCAGCGGCCACCGAAGGGACGAACCCAACGATCCGTCGAAAACACTGGGCCGCATTGTGCGCCAGCAACCGGAACAGGCCGAAACCTGTGGGTTCAATACCTGTGGGTTCAATATTCGCGCGTCAAGCATCCAACGCTGCCCGAATGGGCTGCAGGAAATCCGCCGCTGCCGCAACCACCTTCTCGTGCGGCTGCTCATCGATCACCTGGATCAGGCGGCTGCCGATGACCACAGCGTCGGCCACGCGGCCCACGGCGCGGGCGGTGTCCGCGTCGCGGATGCCAAAGCCCACGCCCACCGGAATCTTCACATGCTGGCGAATGCGGGGCAGCGTCGCCTCGACTTCAGCGGTGTTCAGCGCGCCAGAGCCCGTCACGCCGCGCAGCGACACGTAGTAGACGTAGCCGCTGGCCACATCGGCCACCTGCTGCATGCGCTGCTCGGTCGAGGTGGGCGCCAGCAGGAAGATCAGGTCCATGTCGCTGGCGCGCAGCTTCGCGGCAAATTCGGCGCATTCCTCGGGTGGGTAGTCGACGATCAGCACGCCATCCACGCCTGCGGCGGCCGCGTCGCGCACGAAGGCGTCGGCGCCGTGCTGCTGGTCGTAGCGCTCGACCGGGTTGGCGTAGCCCATCAGCACCACCGGCGTGGCGCTGTCGGTTGCGCGGAATTCGCGCACCATGGCCAGCACCTGGGCCAGGCCGATGCCCAGCGCCAAGGCGCGGTCACCTGCCTTTTGAATCACCGGGCCGTCGGCGCTGGGGTCGGAAAACGGCACGCCCAGCTCGATCACATCGGCACCTGCGGCGACCATGCCGTGCATCAGCGCGGGCGTGATGTCGGCATAGGGGAAGCCTGCAGTGACGTAAGGAATCAACGCCTTGCGGCCCTCGGCCTTCAGCTTGGCGAAGGTGGTGGCGATGCGGCTCATGCGCGCTCTCCTTGCGCGGGGGCGCCTTTGACGACATGGCCGCGCATCGAGGGGCGATCGTAAAAGTCGGCCCCGTCCAGGTCGGCGACCGTGCCAATGTCTTTGTCGCCGCGGCCAGACAGGCACACCAGGATGGATTGGTCTGGCCGCATGGTCGGCGCCAGCTTCATGGCATACGCCATCGCGTGGCTGGATTCCAGCGCAGGGATGATGCCCTCGGTGCGGCACAGGTGGTGGAATGCCGCCAGCGCTTCGGCGTCGGTGGCGCCCACGTACTCGGCGCGGCCAATGTCTTTGAGCCACGCATGTTCGGGGCCGACGCCGGGGTAATCCAGCCCCGCGCTGATGCTGTGCGTTTCGGTGATCTGGCCGTTGGCGTCCTGCAGGATGAAGGTGCGGTTGCCGTGCAGCACCCCGCTGCTGCCGCGCTGAAGGCTGGCCGAATGTTTGCCACTGTCCAGCCCCTCGCCGGCGGCCTCGACACCGATCAGGCGCGTGCCTTCGTAGGGGATGTAGGGGTAGAAGATGCCCATGGCGTTGCTGCCGCCGCCCACGCAGGCGACGACGGCATCGGGCTGCTCGCTGGCTGCTTTCTGGTCGGCCAGCATGGCGGGCATTTGCTCAAGGCATTCGCGGCCGATCACGCTCTGGAAGTCGCGCACCATCATCGGGTAGGGGTGCGGGCCCGCCACCGTGCCGATGATGTAGAAGGTGTTGTCCACATGGGCCACCCAGTCGCGCATGGCCTCGTTCAGCGCGTCTTTCAGCGTTTTGCTGCCGGATTCGACCGGCACCACGGTGGCGCCCAGCAGCTTCATGCGGTACACGTTGGGGCTTTGGCGCTTGACGTCTTCGCTGCCCATGTACACCACGCATTCCATGCCATAGCGCGCGCAGATGGTGGCTGTGGCCACGCCGTGCTGGCCCGCGCCGGTTTCGGCAATGATGCGCGGCTTGCCCATGCGCTTGGCCAGCATCGCTTGGCCGATCACGTTGTTGATCTTGTGGGCGCCGGTGTGGTTGAGGTCTTCGCGCTTGAGGTAGATCTGCGCGCCGCCCAACTCGCGGCTGGTGCGTGCCGCGTGGTAGACCGGGGACGGGCGGCCCACGTAGTGCGCCAGTTCGTACTGAAACTCGGCCAGAAAAGCCGGGTCGTGCTGGTAGCGCGCGTAGGCGTCCTTCAGCTCGTTGATGGCGTAGGTGAGGGTTTCTGAGACAAAGCTGCCGCCGTAGCGGCCAAAGTGCCCGCTGGCATCGGGCTGGTGATAGGTGGTCATGGAAGATAGGGATAGGCTGCGTCCGCTGCACGCACGGCAGCGACGAAGCGGTCAATTTTGTCGGCGTCTTTGATGCCCTTGAGCGGCTGGCCGTCAGGGCCATCGGCTTCGACGCCGGATGAAACGTCAACCGCGAGCGAGAGACCCCGCCCGCGCAGCGCGGCAATGCCTGCGCTCACATTTGCAGGTGTTAACCCACCAGCCAAAACGAGGTGAGCGGGTATGTTTGCTGGCAGCTGTGACCAATCGAATGTCCTTCCGCCTCCGCCGTAGCCCTGGACGTGCGCGTCCAGAAGCAGGGCCTGTGCCTGCGCGAAGTCGTGCGCAAATTCTAGCAAGTCGAACGGCGCGGCGCCGTCCGTCGGTAGGCGCGCCGCGCGCCAGAACGGGCGCTGCAGTCGGGCGGCCAGCGCGGCGCATTCCGCTGGCGATTCATCACCATGAAATTGAATGGTAGCGCCCGCCACCATTGCGCAAGCAGCTTCTATATTGATAGCATCCTCGTTCACGAACAGCAGCACCGGCGTGACCATGGGAGGCAACAGGCGCGCCAGTTGTGCGGCCCTGGCCGGTTCGACGTAGCGCGGACTCTTGGGATAGAGGTTGAATCCAATGGCGTCAGCGCCGGCGGCCACCACCGCGGCCACGTCGGCTTCACACGTCAGGCCGCAAATCTTGATGCGTGTGCGTGGGGCGGGGCGACTGCCCGTGGGCGAAGTATCAGCGGTCATGGCAGCCAATCATAGGCGGCGGTGCGCTCTGGCAACGCCCAGTGCGCGTCGTAAACCGGACCGAGAAAATACAGGCCGTCGGGCGAAAACGTAGGCGCGGCGGCATCGCGATCGCGCGCGGCCAGCACGTCGGCCATCCAGTCGGCCGGCTTGAGGCCCTGGCCGACCTGAATCAAGCAGCCCATCAGGTTGCGGATCATGTGGTGCAAGAAAGCGTTGGCCGCGAAATCAAACCGCCAATACGCGCCGCGCCGCTGAATGCCCACGTGCGTGAGGTGTTTGACGGGCGACAGCGCCTGGCAAGCCGAGGCGCGAAACGAGGTGAAATCGTGCTCACCCAACAAATGGGCTGCGGCGGCCAGCATCGCTTCGCCGTCCAGCGGCCGGAACGACCAGCCTACGCGGCCAGCATCGAGGGAGGGGCGCACGGGTGATTCACGAAGCAAATACGCGTAGCGGCGCCCCAGCGCACTGGCGCGGGCGTGGAAGGTGTCGGCAACGGGTTGCGCCCACTCTACCGCGATGTCGGCTGGCAAGAACCGGTTGGTGCCGCGTACCCAGGAGAACGGCTCGCGATCGATCTGCGAGTCGAAGTGCACAACCTGCATCAAGCCGTGCACGCCCGCGTCCGTTCGGCCCGCGCAAAGCGTGTGGATGGGTTCGGCCGCAAATTGAGCCAGGGCGCGCTCCAGCCGGTCTTGAACCGTCTGGCCCGATGGCTGGCTTTGCCAGCCTTGGTAGGCCGTGCCGAGGTAACTGATGCCAAGAGCGATGCGCACCGGGGAATTGTCGCTTAAGGAAGAAGTGAGGCCAGGCCAATGGCAAAAGACGCGAGCGGTCGGGGTCGCCAAAAAAGAAACGGCGCCCATGGGGCGCCGCTTGGGGCATGAGCGTCCGCGCAGTGCAAGGACGCTCGGGCCAGGCAGGATCAGCTGAGTTCGGCCAGGAAGCGCTCTGCGCGGGCGCGCATCGAGCCAGAAGACTCGGCAATCACTTCCTTCACCAGTGCGCGGGCGCCTTCGGTGTCGCCAATGGCGTGGAATTCTTGCGCCAGCGAGAGCTTGGTGCCTACGGGGTCTTCATCGGCATCGTCAGGCTGCTCGGTACGCAGTTCGCCGCCAGAGCGAGAATCCGGATCGACCGACAGGGCATCCATATCGAAATCGATCATGCCCGAGTTCCGGCCACCAGCAGGTGCGATCGGTGCAGCAGCGGTGCGAACAGGCGCGCTGGGCGCGGCTGAGTCGGGGCGCAGCTCGGAAGGTGGCGAGAAGTCCATGTCCAAATCGAGATCGACCGGGACGGCGGCGGTCGGCACTTCCGCTGCGGGGGCGGCGACCGGCGCCGGACGCACGGGTGCGGCTGCGGCAGGAGCGCTGGGGGTGCGGGCAGGCGCTGCCGCCGGCGCGCGCACCGGGGCGTCATCCAGGTCCAGGTTCAGATCCAGCGGAATGCCGGAGCTGGCGGCGCCTTTCTTGTCGATCAGCTGTGCGGTTTGGGGCTCGGTATCAGCGCCGAACGAGGGGCGAACCGGTACCGGCGCCGTTCGCGCCACAGGTGCGCCACCTGGTTTGTAGAGCGGATTGTCCGGATCGAGCTCGGCCCCCAGATTGGTGATCGAAACCCAGTCAGCGCCTTCACCGTTGGTCAGATGGTAGGCCTCGGTAGCGATGGCCTCCAGGGCGCGGGCATCGCGGCGCTTGGCGTAGATGGCGGCCAGATTCTTATGGATGGCGACGCGGCCCGGCTGGGTGCGCAGGGCTTCCTTGAGGATTTCCTCGGCTTGCATGTCGCGGCCATAGGCCAGGTAAACGTCGGCTTCGGCGACAGGGTCGACGTCGCCAGCGGCGTCCAACTGGCTGGGCGAGTAAGCCATGGAGGAAGCGCCACCACTGACAGGGCCAGCGTCCTTTGTGTTCACTCTTTGGCCGCCGCTGGCGCCGAAGAAGGAATCGGGCTGCAGGCGGCTTTCGATGAAAGCGCTGTCCAGCGGCGCCGCGTTCTTCTTGGCTTTGCGCGAGCGGTAAACGCCGAAGCCGATCAGGCCAAGCGCAGCAAGCACGCCGGCGGGAATCAGAGGGTTCTCGGCCAGAGTGTCCAGGAAGGACGGCTCTTCGACGGGAGCAGGTGCGGGTGCTGGCCGCTTGCGTGCCGCTGCAGCAGAGGCGGCAGACGCGCGAGCTGCTGCTTCCTGGGCGGCCGCAGCGGCTTCAGAAGCTGCATCGGATGCAGCGCTGGCAGCGGGCAGTGCGTCGGAAGCTGCCGACACTGCGGCACTGGCGGTCGACAAAGCCGCGCTGGCTGCGTCCGTGGCGGCGACAGCAGCAGCCGAGGCCGTTGCTGCAGCGGCGGAAGCTGCCGATGCCACTGGCGAAGCGCTGGGTGCCGGGGCGGCGACGGGCACGGAAATGCCGGGGGTGGCAGACCCGGTTGGCTTGCCAGTTGCGGGGCCAGAAGCCGCCTGCAGCTTGGCCAAGTCTTCGATGTTCTTGTTCAGTTCGGCGACACGTTCCGACTGCTCTTTGGCTTGGCGCGATTGCGCAACTTTGGATTCCGCGCCGCTTGGTGTTGCCCCTTTGGAAAGGGTGAGGCGATCTTGGGTGGGCGCCGGTGCGCGGCTGTCCTGAACCTGAGCTTGCACGCCACCCGAAGCGCTGCGGCCAACAGCCACCGTAGGGGTGGATTGAACGCGAGACGCCAGGCCACGTCGGAAGCCGCTGAAGTCTTTCGTCTGCGCGACGACAGCGCGGCGGGCATCGCGGCGGGACACTGCGGAGGCTTGCTCGGCCGTAGGCATGTTCAGCACTGCGCCGGCGCGCATGCGATTCACGTTGCCACCGACGAAAGCGTTGGGGTTGGCGCGCAGCATGGCGATCAGCATCTGGTCGAGCGAGACGCCTTGCGCGCCTGCGGCACTGGCGATGCCGTAAGCCGTATCGCCGCGCTGCACCGTCACTTGCCCACCGCCGCCGGACGCCTCAGACGCGGCGGGTGCGGGGGTAGGGTTGGCGCGACGCGAAGGACGCGCGGGCCGCTCGGCACGCTCTACCGGTGCGGATTCAGGGCGCGCCGGAGTGGTTTGCTGCGCCACGGGGGCTGGCGCGGTGACGACGGGGGCAGGTGCAGGCGGCGCCGAAGGGGCGGTGCGCGATTCGGTCACGGTGACCGGGGGCGGTGCGGCGCGGCCAGGGGGATCGACCAGCATGGTGTAGTCGCGAACCACACGGCCATTGGCCCAGTTCGCTTCAATCACCATGCCCAAGAAGGGCTCATTGATGGGCTTGTCACCCACGACGCGCAGGTAAGCCTGACCATTCGGGCGGCGGTGCAGGGTGACGCGGGCACCACTCAAGGATGCGCTGTACTCAACGCCGGCAGCGCGAAAAGCCTGCGGGCTGCCCATGCTGGCCTGCAGCGAAGAAGCCTCTTCCGAGGAAATCTGGGGCACTTCGATTTCGGCGCGCAGCGGCTCGCCCAGCGAAGACCGGACGGTGACAGCGCCCAGCGCCAAGGCCTGGGCGTCCAGGCTGGCGCCCAGCAACGCGAGGCCGGCGGCACTGGCCAGAAGGCCTTTTTTCCAGAACGGAGCGGTGCTTCCGTGGGGCAACGACGATCCCATCTGGATCAAGGCGGTCTTATTCTGCATAGCGGATAAATGGCAGGCGTAGCCTGGCCGAGACGAAATTGAAAATCGACATTAACATCAACAAATTAGGCTGACAAGCTGAGACACCGGTTAACTCTTCTCACAAGTTACCCCGGCGCCGAAAGCGTCGCCTGGATGTTGTCGGTTGGCAACGACGGGCGGCAGACAGCCGCCCGAGCGCAAGGGTATCAGGCCTCAAGCAGGATGCGCAGCATGCGGCGCAGCGGCTCGGCCGCCCCCCAGAGCAGTTGATCGCCGATGGTGAAGGCGCCCAGGTACTCCGGCCCCATGGCCAGCTTGCGGATCCTGCCCACAGGAATGGTCATCGTGCCGGTGACGGCCACCGGGGTCAGGTCGGCCAGGGTAGCTTCCTTGTTGTTCGGCACGACCTTCACCCAGTCGTTGTCTGCGGCGATCATGGCCTCGATCTCGTCCAGCGGCACGTCCTTCTTCAGTTTGAAGGTCAAGGCTTGGCTGTGGCAGCGCATGGCGCCTACGCGCACACAGAAGCCGTCCACTGGAATCGCGGCGCTTTCAAAGCCTTCGCCCAAGCCAAGGATCTTGTTCGTCTCGGCCATTCCTTTCCACTCTTCGCGGCTGACCCCGTTGCCCATGTCCTTATCGATCCACGGGATCAGCGAGCCGCCCAGCGGCACGCCGAAGTTGGCCGTTTCTTCGGCCGTGAGCGCGCGCTGCTTGGCGATGACTTTGCGGTCGATCTCGAGGATGGCGCTTTTGGGGTCCTGCAAAAGCGCCTTGACCTCGGCGTTGAGCGTGCCGAATTGGGTCAGCAGTTCGCGCATGTGTTGTGCGCCGCCGCCGCTGGCGGCTTGGTAGGTCTGCGTGCTCATCCATTCGACGAGGCCGGCCTTGTACAGCGCGCCAACGCCCATCAGCATGCAGCTGACGGTGCAGTTGCCGCCAATCCAATTGTTGCCGCCCTTGGCCATGGCCGACTGGATCACAGGCAGATTGACCGGATCCAGCACGATCACGGCGTCGCTGTTCATGCGCAATGTGCTGGCTGCGTCGATCCAGTGGCCTTTCCAGCCCGCTGCGCGCAGCTTGGGGAACACCTCAGACGTGTAATCGCCACCCTGGCAGGTCAGGATCACGTCGCACTTCTTCAGTGCGTCCAGATCGTGTGCATCCTTGAGGGTTTTATCATTCTTGGCCATTGCGGGGGCTGCACCGCCCGCGTTGCTGGTCGAAAAGAAGATGGGCTCGATCAGGCTGAAATCGTTCTCGGCCTCCATGCGATCCATGAGCACGGAACCGACCATCCCCCGCCAGCCGACGAGGCCTACGACGTTGCCAACTTTCATTTTCTTGCGCGCCTTTCAAACAAAGTTAATCTGTTTGACCCCTCCGGCTCGTCAGGAGCTCCGGGTAGGCGGGCGCACGACGAACCAGACTGGAGTCAGTCTTTCTTGGTGGTCGTGGTAATGCGTGAACGCAGCGCGGCCAGCGAACCGACGGAGGGCGTCGGAAGCGTGCGGTGGAAGCAGGCCAGGGCGTTCATGAATTCGGCATTGTAGCGGCCAACGCTGTTCGTTTTGCCGGCAACCCTGTGCGGAGCCCGCAAACTGTGGGCCCCAAACGACGCGCCGCCCGCCAACGCAATTCGGTGAAAGGCGTTGGCGGGCGGCGCTGCCGGGCGCGGAGGGCGCTCAGGTCGGGTCGATAAAGCTGCGCAGTTTGTCGCTGCGGCTCGGGTGCTTGAGCTTGCGCAGCGCCTTCGCTTCGATCTGGCGGATGCGTTCGCGCGTCACATCGAACTGCTTGCCGACTTCTTCCAGCGTGTGGTCGGTTGACATTTCAATGCCAAAGCGCATGCGCAGCACCTTGGCTTCGCGCGGGGTCAGCGAATCCAGGATGTCCTTGACCACGTCACGCAGGCCAGCCTGCATGGCCGCCTCGATAGGCGCCGTGTTGTTCGAGTCCTCGATGAAGTCGCCCAGGTGGCTGTCATCGTCGTCCCCGATCGGCGTTTCCATGGAGATCGGCTCTTTGGCGATCTTCATGATCTTGCGGATCTTGTCCTCGGGCATTTCCATCTTTTCAGACAGGATGCCTGCGTCGGGCTCGAAACCGAATTCCTGCAGATGCTGACGCGAAATGCGGTTCATCTTGTTGATCGTCTCGATCATGTGCACCGGAATGCGGATGGTGCGCGCCTGATCGGCGATTGAGCGGGTGATGGCCTGGCGAATCCACCACGTCGCGTAGGTCGAGAACTTGTAGCCGCGGCGATATTCGAACTTGTCCACCGCCTTCATCAGGCCGATGTTGCCCTCTTGAATCAAATCGAGGAACTGCAGGCCGCGGTTGGTGTACTTCTTGGCAATCGAGATCACCAGGCGCAGGTTGGCCTCGATCATCTCTTTCTTCGCGTCACGCGAGGCGGCTTCGCCTTCGTTCATGCGCTTGTTGATGTCTTTCAGCTCGTCCAGGGGCACCACGACTTGCGATTGCAGGTCGAGCAGCTTTTGCTGCAGATCTTGCACGGGCGGGATGTTGCGCTCCATTACCGTGCTCCAGGGCTTGCCGGCAGCGGCCTGCTTTTCCACCCACTTCAGGTCCAGCAGGTAAGAGCGCACCTTGTTGCCATTGCGGTCACGGCCAGAGAAATCGGCGATGAACTGCTCTTGCGGATAGCCGCATTTGTCCACCACGATGCGGCGCAGCTCGCGCTCGTACTTGCGAACGTCGTCCACGCGGCTGCGCAGCATGTCGCACAGCTTTTCAATGGTTTTGGCGGTAAAACGGATCGTCATCAGACGCTCCGACAGCGCGGCCTGGGCCTTCACGTAATTGGGCGAACCCCAGCCTTCCTTGTCGTAGGCCTTGTGCACCTTCTCGAACAGACCGGCGATCTCGTCAAAGCGCTCCAGCGCCTGGTTCTTCAGCGCTTCGAGCAGCTTGGTCATGGCCTTGGAGCCGCCCTTGCCGTCGTCGTCGTCCTCTTCGTCGTATTCGTCGAAGTCTTCTTCGGCCACGTAGTCGTCGTTTTCGTCGGCGTCGGCAAAGCCGTCCACCACGGTGTTGATGACGACCTTGCCTTCACGAATCTCCTCGGCCATGCGCAGGATTTCCGCGATGGTGGATGGGCTGGCGCTGATCGCCTCCATCATGGCCATCAGGCCACCTTCGATGCGCTTGGCGATTTCAATTTCGCCTTCGCGCGTCAGCAGTTCGACGGTGCCCATCTCGCGCATGTACATGCGCACGGGGTCGGTCGTTCGGCCGAATTCGCTGTCCACGGTAGACAGCGCGGCTTCGGCCGCTTCCTCGGCTTCTTCTTCGCTGGAGCCGGACGGTGCGTTGTCCGTGATGATCAGCGCTTCGGCGTCGGGCGTCTGCTCGTACACCGCCACGCCCAAGTCGTTCAGCGTGGCGATCACGGCTTCGAGCGTTTCCGCGTCGAACAGCTTGTCGGGCAAGTGGTCGGAAATCTCGACGTGGGTCAGGTAGCCGCGCGTCTTGCCCAGCTTCAGCAGGGTTTTCAGGTTGGAGCGGCGGGCGCTCATTTCCTCTTCGGACAGGATGGTTTCATCCAGGCCGAATTCCTTCATCAAGGCGCGTTCTTTCGCCTTGCTGATCTTCATGCGCAAGGGTTTCGGCTTTTCGGCACCGGCTTCGGGTGCTGCCACCACCACTTCGGGCTCGCCCTGCAGATCGTCTTCGATGTCCGCCATGTCCGCGTCGTCGGCCGAAGCCTTGCCGGGCCGGCCGCGCTTAGCGGGGGCCGATTTTTCAGCAGCGGCTTTTGCCGGGCGACCGGCCTTTTTGGCGGGCGCAGCGGCAGCGGAGGCGGTTTTCTTTGCGGCGGGCTTGGCCGCTTTTTTCAACAACTCGTCTGCCTGGGCGGTCAGCGACTTGCTGGAAACGGTTTTGGCGGCAACCTTGGCGGCGGGCTTGGGACTGTTGGGCATGAATCAACCTTGCAATGGGTGCGCGATGGCGCCGCGCGGCCTATGCAGGCAGCCGCGGAGCTTCAAGGGCGCAACAAACGGACAACGGAACTGCGCGCTGCAAACTGGCTTGGCCTTGTGACAAGGCAGGTCGGCTGCAGGCACTCCGTCAGGGCAAGGGGAGGGCGATCATTTGGGGTGCAGTCCTTGCGGTATGTTGGCCATCCCTTGGGTAAGGTAGGGCGCGCTTGACGTAGGCGCGCTGGCCGGGCCGGAGGTGCTGCTGTCGCTCTTGCCGGTGACAAGCCTTTAATTATAGCGTCGCAGCCTGGTTTCAAGGGCGCTGGACACACTTTGGTGTCGCCCGAGCAGCGCTGGATTGCGCCGCGGCTCTTCTGGACCTGGTCAAAGGCCAAGCACACCTACCAGGCCGATCAGGGTGGTCAATCGACCGATTCCCTCGGCTGAGGGCGCTTCAGCGCAGCCAGCTCGCGCGTCAGCGACTGGTACAGCGGCGCGTCGCCGGCGGCCAGCGCGGCGTCCATGCCGCGCTTGATCTGCGCCTCATGTTCTTGCCGCAGGATGTCGCGCAGGTCGGTGGCGCTGGCTTCGATGCCTTCGTACTGCTCCACCATCACCTGCTGCGCCACGCTGGCGTAGGGCTGCTCGACCACCGCCTCGCGCAGCGCCGCCCAGGGCTGCGGCCCGTGGTCCAGCATTTGTCCGGACAGCCATACGAAAAGCGGCCCGTGGGGCGCTGGCAGGTCGCACAGCATGGCTTGCTCAACCTGGCTGATCTGGTCCCACAGCGCGGGCTCGGTCAGCACGATTTGCAGTGCGCGGCTGGCGCGCGAGCCGGGTTGGGCTCGCACGGGGCGCCCCGCCTGACGGCCTTCGCGCGCTTCAGGCCTTTGTGAAGAAAACTGCGGTTTGCGCCCATCCGGCTTGCGCTGGTAGCTCCTGTTTTCAGAGCGTTCGCCACCCATGCGACGTGCGCCAGGGCGCTGCAGGCCCCAAAGCTGCTCCAGCTCGTGCGTGCCCAGCTGCACTTGCGCCGCAATCTCACTCAGCAGCTGCTGCGCCAGTGCGCCAGCGGGCAGCGCCTGCCACAGCGGGCGCGCGTTGGCCGCGAAGTGCGACCGCCCCTCGGCACTGGCCATGTCGCAGCCTTCGGTGGCGGCCTCCAGCATGAAGCGCGACAGCGGGGTGGCTTGGCGCACGGCTTCGCCAAACGCCTCGGCGCCCTCGGCGCGGATGAAGCTGTCCGGGTCGTGCTCGGGTGGGAGAAACAGAAACTTGATGCTGCGCGTGTCGGTGGCCATGGCCAGCGCGGCGTCGAGTGCCTTGCGCGCGGCGCGTCGCCCGGCCGCGTCGCCGTCAAAACTGAACACCACGCTGTCGGTGAAGCGAAACAGCTTTTGCACATGCTCGGGCGTGCAGGCCGTGCCTAGCGTGGCCACGGCGTTGCCAAAACCCAGCTGCGCCAGGGCCACCACGTCCATGTAGCCCTCGGTGACCAGCGCGTAGCCGTGTTCGCGCAAGGCGCTGCGCGCTTCAAACAGCCCGTACAGCTCGCGGCCCTTGTGGAACACCGGGGTTTCGGGCGAATTGAGGTACTTGGGCTTCTCGTCGCCCAGCACGCGCCCGCCAAAGCCGATCACGTCGCCCTTGACGCTGCGAATGGGGAACATCACCCGGTCACGAAAACGGTCGTAGCGCTTGCCGTCGTCGTCTTCGCCGGTGATGACCAGGCCGCTTTCATCGAGCAGCGGGTCGGCGTAGTCGGGGAACACGCTGGCCAGGGCGCGCCAGCCTTCGGGGGCGTAGCCCAGCCCGAACTGCTTGGCGATTTGCCCCGACAGGCCTCGCTGCTTGAGGTACGCGACCGCCTTGGGTGAGTGCTTCAGGTGGTCGCGGTAGGCGTCGGCCGCGCGCTGCAGCACGCTGGTCAGCGTGGCGCGCTGGGCGGTTTCTTGTGCGGCGCGTTCGCGCTCGGCGGGGCTGCGTTCGTCCTCGGGCACCTGCATGCCGTACTGCTGGGCCAGATCGTGCACCACTTCGACAAAGCCGGCGCCGGTGTGGTCCATCAGAAAACCGATGGCGTTGCCGTTCTTGCCGCAACCAAAGCAGTGATAGAACTGTTTCGACGGGCTGACGGTGAACGAGGGCGATTTTTCGCTGTGAAACGGGCACAGCCCCGAGAAATTCGCGCCGGTTTTCTTCAGCTGCACATAGCGGCCGACGATTTCCACCACGTCGGCGCGCGCCAGAAGTTCCTGAATGAAATGTTGCGGGATGGCCACGGGTCGATTGTGACGGATGGGCGGTGCGCGCGGGACGCGCTGGCGCGCCATGGCCCTTCAGCGCGGGGCGTTTTCAGGTGCGGCGCGCCCGCAGCATCAGTTGCACGTCTTCGATCTGCAGGCCGGCGGGCAGTTTGTCCAGCCCGTCCACGCGCAGCGCGACTTCGGGCGGCAGATCGTGCGCCTGGCCGCTGTCCAGGTCGATCCAGTGCGGGTGCAGCGTGGGATTGCTGTCGTACACCACGGCGCCAGTGCCGGTGTGCAGCTCGCGCAGCAAGCCTGCCTGCGCGAACTGAGCCAGCGTGGCGTAGACGGTGGCGCGCGAAATCGGCGCCCGGCTGTCGGCGTCAGGCGCTTTGTTTTTGATAGCTGCTGGCGCACTGCTGGCAGGCTCCAGAAGCAGTTTAAGCACCTCATCTGCGGTGAGGTGCGTGGGGCGCGTCAGCATCACCTGCGCCACCGCCAGGCGCTGGCGCGTGGGCTGCAGGCCTGCATTGCGCAGGCGCTGCACCATGGCCAGATCAGGCGGTGGGCGCTGTGCCATGGTCGCGCTGCGCTTACTTCTTGCCCGGCACGACGATCGGCGCGAAGGGGTCGGGGCGCGGGGTGGCGTCGCTCGACACCGGCAGGATCGGCAGCGTGATCTTCGGCTGGTCGCCCGTCAGCGTTTTCAGGAAGGCCACGATCTGGGCGTTTTCCTCTTTCGAGTACACGCGCCCCAACTGCAGCCGGCCCATGATGTCCACCGCCTCGGTCAGTGTTTTGGCCGCGCCGTCGTGGAAGTACGGGTAGGTCAGCTCAACGTTGCGCAGCGTGGGCACCTTGAAGGTGAAGCGGTCAATGGCGTTGCCGGTGACGGCAGAGCGGCCCTCAGCCGGGTGGTTGGTCTTGTACTCCTCCACCACGCCCATCTTCATGAACATGGTGCCACCCACGGCCGGGCCGTTGTGGCAGGCCACGCAGCCGGACGACTTGAACAGCTGGTAGCCCTTCAGTTCAACATCGGTGATGGCTTTCTTGTCGCCCTTGAGCCATTGGTCAAACCGCGAATTGGGCGTGACCAGCGTGGCTTCGAACGCGGCCAGGGCGTCGGTCACCTGCTGGATGTCGATCGCGTCGACCTTGTAGACGCTCTTGAATTCCTTCACGTAGCCGGGAATGGACTGCAGCGTGGCCACGGCCGCGTCGTGCGTGGAGGCCATCTCGATCGGGTTGGCGATGGGGCCACCAGCCTGGGCGGCCAAGTCCTTGGCGCGGCCGTCCCAGAACTGGGCGATGCTCAGGCCCGAGTTCAACACCGTGGGCGAATTGATGCCGCCTTTTTGCCAACGGTCACCAATCGAGGCGGCGACGTTGTCGCTGCCGCCCATGCTGAGGTTGTGGCACGAGTTGCAAGAGATAAAGCCCGAGCGCGACAGCCGGGGGTCGAACCACAGCTTCTTGCCCAGTTCGACCTTGGCCGGATCGGTCACCTTGGCGGGCTGCAGCGGCTGGATGGGTTCGTCGTTGGCGGACTGCACCGGCAAGGACAAGCCCATGATCAACGCGGCAGCGGCCAGGCCAAGTGTGGTGGGAAGAAATGGCTTGCGTTTCATCGTGAACCTCTCTAGTTGTGAACCCCTCGTCTGGACGCTGTCCAGCCTTTGTAAGAATTGTGTCAAGAGTGGTTGCGGTAGGCTTTGCGGTGGGTCTACGCCGGGTGTTACTGACGCTATATGCGCTATAGACGCTTGGGACGCCATGTCAGGCCGGTGTGGGCGTCGCTGGCTATGATGGAATGAGCCGTACAAACACGAAGGCGCCCGAGCGCCGCCCCCTGCCCGAACGACGGAGGAGAATCCCGTGGCCAGCATCTACGACACCGACCTGCCGCGCACCCCCGCCAACTACGCGCCGATGACGCCGCTGGTCTTCATCCAGCGCACCGCGGAGGTCTATCCCAACCACCTGGCCATCGTGCATGGCGCGCTGCGCCGCAGCTGGGCCGAGACGTACGCGCGCACCCGCCAGCTGGCCAGCGCGCTGCAAAAGGCCGGTATCCGCAAGAACGACACCGTGGCCGTCATGCTGCCCAACACGCCGCCGATGGTGGAGGCGCATTTCGGTGTGCCGATGGCCGGTGCGGTGCTCAATACCCTGAACACCCGGCTCGACCCGGAGGCGGTGGCCTTTATGTTGGACCATGGTGAGGCCAAGGCCCTGATCGTCGACCCGGAATTCGCCAGCATCGTCAAGAAGGCGCTGCCGCTGCGCCAGTCCAAGGCGCCGCTGCTGGTGATCGACGTGGAAGACGCGCTGTACGGCGAAGGCGAGAAGCTGGGCAGCACCACCTACGACGCGTTTGTCGCCACCGGCGACCCCGACTTCGAATGGCACCTGCCCGCTGATGAGTGGGACGCCATCGCGCTGAACTACACCAGCGGCACCACGGGCAACCCCAAGGGCGTGGTCTACCACCACCGGGGCGCGGCCACCAACGCCGTCAGCAACGTGCTGGAATGGGACATGCCCAAGCACGCGGTGTATCTGTGGACGCTGCCCATGTTCCACTGCAATGGCTGGTGCTTTCCGTGGACGGTGGCCGCGCGCGCGGGCGTCAACGTGTGCTTGCGCCGCGTGGAGGCCAAAGCCATCTTCGACGCCATCCGCCAGCACGGCGTCACGCACTACTGCGGCGCGCCCATCGTGCACGGCTTGCTGGTCAACGCGCCGGCCGAGTTGAAGGAAGGCGTGCCGCGCGGCGTGAAATGCATGGTGGCCGGTGCAGCGCCACCGGCTTCGATGATCGAAGGCATGGAAGAAATGGGGTTCGATCTGACCCACGTGTACGGCCTGACCGAGGTGTACGGCCCCGCCACCGTGTGCGCCAAGCAAGACAGCTGGGCCGCGCTGGACATTGGCGAGCGCGCGCGACTGAACGCGCGCCAGGGCGTGCGCTATCACCTGCAGCGCGACGCCCGCGTGATCAACCCCGAGACGATGCAGCCCGTGCCGATGGACGGAGAAACCATGGGCGAAATCATGTTCCGCGGCAACATCGCGATGAAGGGCTACCTGAAGAACCCCAAGGCGACGGACGAGGCCTTCGCCGGCGGCTGGTTCCACAGCGGCGACCTGGCCGTGCAGTACCCCGACGGCTACATCAAGATCAAGGACCGCAGCAAGGACATCATCATCTCGGGCGGCGAAAACATTTCGTCCATCGAGGTGGAAGACGTGCTGTACCGCCACCCGGCGGTCATGGCGGCGGCCGTGGTGGCCAAGCCCGACCCGAAGTGGGGCGAAACGCCGTGCGCGTTTGTGGAGCTCAAGCCCGGCGCCGAAGTGACCGCCGCCGACATCGTGGCGCACTGCAAGCAGCACCTGGCCGGCTTCAAGGTGCCGCGCGCCATCGTCTTTGGCGAGCTGCCCAAGACCAGCACCGGCAAGATCCAGAAGTTCGAGCTGCGCAAGCAGGCCGGCTCGGCCGAAGCCATCGACGTGTGATCGTCGGCGCGGTGGCCTGAGGGCGCTGCGGCACGTCCGCGCAGCGCCCGGGCGCACCGCCGCTGGCCACCGTGCGCTTGGCGGCGCGGCCAGTGATTCATGCACTTGCGGCCGTGCGGCCATCCTTCTTCACCGCTTTGGCGCCACGCCGCTAACACTCAGTTGCGGCCCCGCTGCGGCCAGTTGTCGCCCGGTTGCAGCCCATTTGCCGCGATCCTTCTGCTATTACATAGATAGCTGCCAGCGCTAGCCGGTGCTGCGCGGGGAACCAATCCGGCCCCTCATCCTCCATCAGTCTTTCGCGGTGCGTGCGCTGGCCTGCCAACAGTGGGCCGCCCGCACCTCAAGACATGGGCGGCCGTCACACTCGGCGCCCAGAATGATCCGAGGAGGCATTCGAATGGACCAACTTCCCCCATTTTCATTGGACCAGCCCTGGGCTCAGGCTACCCTGGGCGTGCTGGGCCTGCTGCTCGTCGCGTGGGTGGCGCAGTGGCTGGCGCGGCAGGTGCTGGCGCGCGGCCTGGCGCGCTTGGCGGCGCACACCCAGCCGGGCGTGGTGGCGGTGCTGCTCAACCCTGGCGTGCTCAGCCGCGCCGCGCAGATCGTGCCCACGCTGGTCATCCAGCTGGGCATTGGCCTGGTGGAGCACCTGCCGCCCACGCTGGTCACGGTGGTGCAGAACGTGGCCGCGGCGCTGACGGTGCTGTGCATCGCACGCACGCTGATCGAGGTGCTCAGCGTCACGCAAACCGTGCACCAGCAGCGCGCGCTGGCCGAGGGCACCGAGCGGTCGCGCTCGATCAAGTCGTACATCCAGCTGGGGCAGTTGGTGGTGGGCGCCGCCGCGGTGGTGGTGATGATCGCCGCGCTGGCCGACAAATCGCCGCTGATCGTGCTGTCGGGCTTTGGCGCCATGTCGGCGGTGCTGATGCTGGTGTTTCAGGACACCATCAAGTCGTTTGCCGCGGGCTTGCAGATCGAAGGCAACGACATGCTGCGCGTGGGCGACTGGATCGAGATGCCGCAGGCCGGGGCCGACGGCGATGTGATCGACATCGCGCTGAACACGGTAAAGGTGCAGAACTGGGACAAGACCATCGTCACCATTCCCACCTGGAAGCTGATGAGCGAGAGCTTCAAGAACTGGCGCGGCATGAGCGAATCGGGCGGGCGGCGCATCAAGCGCACGCTGATGATCGACGCGGGCAGCATCCGCTTTCTGGACGACGAAGAGATCGACCGGCTGAGCGAGGTCGAGCTGATCGCCGATTACGTGCGCGAAAAGGCCAGCGCGGTGAAAGTCTCGCGCAGCATGAAGGCCAGCGAACTGGGCGAAGCCCTGGCGCGCGTGCCCGCCAACCAGCGGCGCCTGACCAACCTGGGCACCTTCCGCGCCTACACCAACGCCTACCTGCAAGCCAACAGCAGCATCCACAAAGACATGACGCTGATGGTGCGCATGATGCAGCCCACCGCCGAGGGCGTGCCCATGGAGCTGTACTGCTTTACCACCACCACGCGCTGGGTGGAGTACGAGGCGATTCAGGGCGACCTGTTCGACCACCTGCTGGCCATCCTGCCGGAGTTCGGCCTGCGCGTGTTCCAGGCGCCGGGCGGCGCCGACATGCGCGGCCTGACGGCGCAGCTGGCCGCGCAGCAAGCGGGCATGGCACCGCCCGACCGGCGCAGCGCGCAGGAGGGGTAGGCGCGGGCAGGGCGGGCAGGGCGCCGCTGGGGGCTGGCACGCGTCGCCGGTGCGGTGCGGTGCGGTGCGGTTGGGGGTGGCGAGTGTGGCCCACGCCGGGCGCTGCGAGCCACACCTCAGTCCTCAGGCATTTGCTTCTAAAAGAATAGCTGCTGGCGCTGGTGCAGCCTGCGCTAGAGCCGTTTTTCTATCCGATCTAATTCGGGCGCCGGCCAAACTGCGGCTGCAGCGCTGGCGCACCGCGAAGTTGCCGCCGCCGGGCTGCGCCAACTGCGCGCAGTCAACCCAGGCGCACCACGTGCCCGTCGTCCGGCCGTGCCTGGCCCACCAGCAGCTGGCCCCAGATCTGCGCCACCGCGTCGGCGCCGCGGTGCTCTTGAATCGACAGCCACGGCTGCGGTGGCGCGCCCACCTGCTGGCGGAAGGCGTGCCACACGTCCGCCATGCGCTGGGTGAAGGCCTCGTGCCCCCATTCCTTGGTGCGCTTCTTGATCTGGGCGGGCGCAAAGAACACGGTGACGGGCGGCCCGGGCAGAGGCGCGACGGACAGGGTGCTGGGCCGATCCAGGCGGGTGTAGCCCACGCTCAGGCTGTGGCGCAGGCCCTGCAGGTGCTCATGCACGGCGCGCGTCACCGCGGCATCGCCCGTGAAGTCGACGTAGACCAGCGGCAGGTCGGGCGGCAGCGCGGCCAGCTCGTCGTAGGCCAGCACCTCGTCGTAGCAGCCCAGCCGCTGGCAGAACGCGCGGTTGCGTGGCGAGGTGAGGCCGACCACCCGCACGTTCGGCTGCTGCGCCAGGCAAAACGCCGTGCCGTACGCCGTCTTGCTGGACGCGCTGGACAGCGGCACCGTGGCCTGGCCTTCCCACAGCGCGCCAAAGCAGTCGTTGTCGATCTGAAAGTCGGCCACCAGCCACGAGGTGATGAACAAGGGCCGCAGCACGGCCTGCACGGCTTCGCTGTCGGCGGTGTACTGCGGATCGGCCGCGCAGCGGAAATAGGCGTTGTAGGCGGCAGGCAGCTCGGCGCGGTGCGGTGCGGCGTCCACCATGCGCAGTGGCGAAACGCGGCCCGGCGTCATCACCGCGTGCGAAGCCATGGGCCAGAAGCCGTACAGCCGCTCGCCCACTGCCACGCCGTCGTGCGTGGATTCGGTGACGGTGGCGAAGCCCCACACGGGCACGATGCCCCAGCCGGCTTCGCCGCTGGGGAAGAAGCGCCAGTAGCTGCCCGCATCGCCAAACGCGGCGTAGGTGATGTTGTTGGCCGAGAGCGAAAACAGATCCACCGCCACGCGCACCTGGCCGGGCGCCAGCGGCAGCGCCACGCCGGGCCGCGCGCGCAGCTCGGAAAAGTCTTGCTCACGGATCAGAAAGTCGATGGCGGTCATGGGCGGGCCTGCGTTGGGAGGTGGACGTGGGCATACCCTAACCAGGGTGGCGGCATCGCACCACCCCGGCGCTGTGACAGTGCGGCCGAATGCGTCGCAAGGGCGACTGGGCGCGGCGGCGCTGGCGTGCGTGAAAGCGACTTGCGTGAGCGCCTGGTGCGCATGGGGTGCGCTTCGCATGCGTGCCGACGGGTGCATCGGGTGGAATGGATGTGTCGATTGGCATCCCTCCAGTGCTTTCATAAAGATAGCTGCCAGCGCTGGTGAAGTCAGCGCTGGAGGCCGATTTCGTTATGAATACGCGCGATGGTCGCCGTGTGCCAACCGTTGCACAGTGACCGATGGTGCGGCGCTATGTGGCCCAATTCGACGGCGTTCGACCAATGCGATCGGGGTTGATCGCGTGCCACAAGTGCGATCAAGTGCGATCAAGTGCGACCGAGTGCCGCCGCCGGTCATCCCCGCGCCGCGCCCGCCTACAGATGAAAGTCGCCCGCCGCCTCCGGCTGGTACAGCACCTTGCGGATGCGGATGTGGCAGGTGCGGTTGGGGATGCGCCAGTTGAAGGCGTCGCCCTCCTTGTAGCCCAGGATGGCGGTGCCGATGCCCGAGGCCACCGACACCTTGTCGGCGCTGCTGTCCGCGTCGTCGGGGTACACCAGCGCCACTTCCCGCTCTTCGTCGTCCACCTGCAGCAAGGCCTTGGAATTCATCGTCACCACGTCGTCGCCCACCTGCCGCGGATCGACGATGGTGGCGCGTTCCACCTCGTGCTCCAGCTCGAAAGCGTCGGGGCCATCCCAGTACTCGACCAGGCTTTGCAGCCGCGTCTTGTCCAGCTCGGTGATGCAGATCGCGCGGGTGTGCGGCGCGGGGCTTTCGCGCAGCAGGCGCAGGTAGCGCTGCGAGGGCATGACGAAGGATTTCGTCGTCGGCGTTTCGCTGTCCAGCACGAAGCCGCTGCGCTCGAAGGCTTTGAGCGACCGCGCATTGGCCGAATGGATCTTGGCCACCAGCTCATCGGCGCGCATCTCGAAGAAGGCCAGCTTCATGCCTTCACGGATCGCGCTGGCGCCCAGCTTGCGGCCCCAGTTGTCGCGCTCGCCAATCACCAGTACGATTTCGCAGCGGCGGTCGCTCTTGACCAGCCGCACAAAGCCCACGGGCGTGTCGTGCCGGTCGCAGGCCATGAAAAAGCGGCCGCCCTGGTTGAACAGGTGCGTGAGCGTGGGCAGATGAACGCGCTCGACCATTTGGGCGATGCTGCGCGAGACATCGCGCGAATCGCTCAGGTAGCGGGTGACGGCCTCGTCGGCCAGCCAGTCCTTCAGTGTCAGCGCGTGGGCCCGGGTGATCTCCGGGCTGAGAAAAATGAAAGGGTCGCTCATCTTCACCCCTGTGGATGTCAAGAATGAAAGCCTTTCATGGCCCGTGGCCAGCCGGTTCTTCCGGGAAAGCGGCCATTCTAGGCCGGTGCGCCCAGCGTGGCTGTCACGCCGGGGCTTGCAGGATTCGCCATGCAGCGGACGGGCGGGTGAGGGCGAGGGTGAGCGCGGGCGCGCTTGGCCCGCTGCGCAATCAGCTCGTTTTTAGAACACCAGCGTGCGCCAGCGCAAATCCAGCGCGCGGGCCATGAACTGCACCGCGCCGCCGCGCCCGGTGTATTCGGGAATCAGCGTCACGCCGTCCAGGCCCTGCGCGATAAGCGCGTCGGTGCAGGCGAAAAAGCGCGCGCCGTGGCCGGCCGCGTCCTGCATGTGGGCCAGCACGGTCTTGTCGATGCGCGGGCTGGCGCGCAGCGCGGCGGCCACGCCGGGGGCCAGCAGCTGCACGCTGGCGGCGGTGAAATAAATCTCCACCGGTGCGTCCATGGCCGCAGCGGCGGCGGCGTGAAAGAAGGGCGTGGCCAGCCGCTCCGGCGCGCTGGGGTCGGTGGCCCACAGCAGAATCGCCACGCCTTCGGCGCTGTGCTCGGCGTAGCTCATGGCGCGCTGCCGCTGTCGCTGTCGCTGTCACTGTCACTGTCACTGTCACTGTCACTGTCACTGTCACTGTCACTGTCACTGTCACTGTCACTGTCGTTCTGCGGGCCCGCCGACGGCGCCGCGCCGGGCGTGGTGGCGGGCACCAGCGCCAGCCGGTTCAACCAGGCGTGGTGGGCCATGGCGGGGGCCACGGCGTCGCCGGTCACCAGATCGGCCATGTCACGCGCCAGATCGGTCAGGCGCAGCCGCGCAATCCAGCCGGCGCCGTACGGGTCGCGGTGCACCAGCTCGGGCCGGTCTTCCAGCGCTTCGTTGACTTGCACCACGGTGCCGCTGACGGGCGTTTTCACCGCCACCACGGATTTGGACAGCTCCACCACCGCCATCGTCTCGCCCTGCGCCAGCTCGGTGCCCACGCGCTTGGCGCGGCACATGTACACCTCGCCCGACAGGTGAATGCCCAGCTGCGTGATGCCCACCGTGGCCGTGCCATCGCCCTCGGGCCGCGCCCAGACCTGCTGGGGCACCAGGTACAGCCAATCGGGCGGGTCTTGCAGGGGCGGCAACATGCTCATGGCTGTATTGTGGCAGCGGGGTGAATGCTTCTGAAATGATAGCTGCCTGCGCCCGCTACACTTGCGCCAATTGCCACTTTCAGTGAGATTTTGCGATGACCCAACCCACCATCCGCCGCGCCTTGGTCTGCCTGCTGGGCACGCTGGCCGGCGCCGCGCAGGCCCAGCAGATCGGCGACGTCAGCACCGCCTTCCAATGGATTGGCCCCAACCACAAGATCGTGGTCGAAGCCTACGACGACCCGCAGGTCGAAGGCGTGACCTGCTACGTCTCGCGCGCGAAAACCGGCGGCATCAAGGGCGGCCTGGGCCTGGCCGAAGACCGCGCCGAAGCCTCGATCGCCTGCCGCCAGGTGGCGCCGGTGCGCTTCAAGCAGCCGCTGCCCAAGGAAGACGAGGTGTTCTCTGAACGCATGTCGGTGCTGTTCAAGCGCCTGCGCGTGGTGCGCATGGTGGACGCACCGCGCAACACGCTGGTGTACCTGACGTACTCCGACAAGCTGATCGAAGGATCGCCCCAAAACGGCGTGACGGCCGTGCCGATCGACCGGGCGACGCCGATTCCGGTCAAGCATTGAGTCGCTGGCGACAGCGGGGGCGATGCTGCTTGCCAGAAGCTTCGGCGCCGATTGAGGCAGTAGCCGGGCGCTAGCCCCGGCTTATCCCCAAGCCGCGCCGGAAGTAGCGCAAAGCGTTGTCGCACAAGGCTGTTTGGCGGAAGGGCATGGGAGTCGAACCCACCCGGCGACGCATGGCGTCACCCACCGGGTTTGAAGCCCGGCCCACCCACCAGGATGGTTGCCCTTCCGAATTGAGAACTCCCCCCTGAGGCGCCTTGGGCGCCTTCCCCCTCTCTCTGCGGGAGGGGGGACAACGCCAGTGCTCGGTGCATGCCCGAGCACGGCGTTGGCTGGATGGAGCGGTGGCTGACGCAGGTGGCCCCGCCGAAGCCAGGGCCGTGATTGTGCCTGTATCTGAACCCGATCGACGCGGCGCGCCCATGGCGCGGGGCGAATTCACGCCATCTGTTCGCGGAATGGCTCGGGTGGCATGCACAGTCTTGGCCGGATCATCGGCAGATAGGGCGGCGCTTGGTCATTCGATGAACAGCGTCGATTCCGCCCGCAGCTTGTGCAGATCGCCCACGCGGCGGGTCAGGCCGATGCGGTCGAAGTACTCCAGGATCTGGATGGCGCGCTTGCGGCCCAGGCCGGTGGCGTCGCGGAACTGCGCGGCCAGCACGTCGCCGTCATGTTCCGAGCCCACCTCGCGCGCGATGGCCGCCAGGCGCGCCATGGTGGCGGGCGCGTAGTACAGGTCTTTCACCGTTTGGTGCAGATCGCCCTGGCGTGCCAGGCGTGCCAGCGTGATGCGCACCAGCGCTTCGCTTTCGCCCGCGCCCTTGGCCAGGTCGCGCACCCAGGCGCCTTCAAAACCGGCGGCGGCCAGGCCGGGCGCCACTTTTTGGGCGATGCGGGTTTCTTGCGCCGTCAGTTGCGCGCCGTGGCTGGGCAGGTGGGCGACGGCGCCGCGCAGGCCCAGGCGGCCGTCGGCGGCCAAACGGGCCAGCAGCGTCTGCCACAGCGGCGCGGGCAGGCGCGGCGCGGCCAGGCGGCGCAGGCGCGCGGTGTCGGGGCCGAGTTCGTCGGGCTGCTTGTCGTGAAAGGCGGCCAACGCGGCCAGGGCGGCCTGCTCAAATGCTTCGGTTTGTGTAGCGCCCAGCGCAAGCCCTGCCTGCGCCAGCGCCTTGTTGGGTACTGAATCTGGCGTCAGGCTGGCCAAGCCTTGCGCGGCGGCGAAGCGGGCCACGTCCACGCCGTAGGGCGCCACGGCCAGCAGGCCGGCCAAGCGCTCAGGCGCGGTCGGCAGGGTCAGCGCGCGCAGCTCGGCCAGGCGCTGGGGCGTGCGGCGGTAGCGCGTGGGCGCAAAGGGGTCGAGCACGGTGCCGCCGGCCACGGTGCGGCTGGCGGCGGCGTCGCGCAGCAGCACGCGTTCGCCATGCCATGCGCCCACCGGGGCGTGCAGCACGAGCTGGGCCAGGGCCGATTCGCCGGGCGCGAGCACGTCGACATCCAGCAGCGCCACGCTGGCGGCGACGTGGGCCGCACCGATGTGTACGAGCACGCGCGCGCCCGATTTCATCGCCTTGGCTTCGCCATGCCACAGCGTCAGCTGCACGTCGATGCGGTGGGTTTGCAGCGCGATGGCCGGGTCGCACAGCCACTGGCCGCGTTCGACGTCGTTCTTGGCGATACCGGGCAGCGCCACGGCGCAGCGCTGGCCGGCCTGCGCGGCCTCCACGGCGCGGTTTTGCGCGTGCAGGCTGCGCGCGCGGGTGAGGACGGGCTGCCCGCTGGGCGTGGGCAGCACGGCCAGTTCGTCGCCCACGCGCACCTGGCCCGCGTGGATGGTGCCGGTGACCACGGTGCCCGTGCCGGCCAGGGTGAAGCTGCGGTCGATGGCCAGGCGAAAGGCTTTGTGGTCAAAACCGCCTTCAGCGCCCGCTGCATCAGCACGGGCAGCTTCCAAAATGATAGCTTTCAGCGCGTCAACGCCTTCGCCCGTTTGTGCCGATACGGCGAGGATGGGCGCGCCCGACAGCGGCGTGGGCGCCAGCAGGGCGGCCATTTCGGCGCGGACTTCGGCGATGCGCTCGGGCGATGCGCGGTCGGCCTTGGTGATGGCGACCACGCCGCGGCGGATGCCCAGCAGGCTCAGTACGGCCAGGTGTTCCAGTGTTTGCGGCATGGGGCCGTCGTCGGCCGCCACCAGCAACAAGGCCATGTCGATGCCGCTGGCGCCGGCCACCATGGTGTGCACCAGCCTTTCGTGGCCGGGCACGTCGATGAAGCCCACGCGCGCGTCGCTGCCTTCGACATCCAGGAAGGCATAGCCCAGCTCAATGCTGATGCCGCGCTTTTTTTCTTCGGGCAGGCGGTCGGTGTCTACGCCGGTGAGGGCGCGCACCAACGTGCTCTTGCCATGGTCGATGTGGCCTGCGGTACCAATGATCATGGCGCGAGCTTAACCGCGCCGCACCGCGCCTGCCTGCGGGGCGCGGGCGGCGGGCCGCAACGGCGTCAGGCCGCGCGGTACTGCGGGTAGGGCAGCACGGGCGGCGCGATGCCGCCGAACAGTTCAGTGAACATGAAATCCGCCCAGCGGAAATCGTCCTTGTAGAGCGAGACCGTGCGCTCGTTGAAGTCACGCTGTACCTGACGGATGCGACCTTCACTGTCGAAGTCGTAGTCGAACTGCACGTTCAGCGCCTCGCCGGGTGAGCCGTTGACCACCATGTAGCACAGGTTGTCTGGCAGGCGTTTTTCGGGCGTGCGGCCCGCCAGCCGCTCGCTGATCTGGTAGGCGACGATGCGGCCCAGGCGGTTGGCGATGTGCGCGCTCTTGGGGTAGTAGCGGAAGGGCAGGCTGGAGACGGCCTGGATCGCGTCGCCGATGACGAAGGCGCGTTCGTCGCCAGCGACCTGCATGGTCAGCTGATCCACCTCGGCCCAGCCGTTGCTGTTGGCGCTGACGGTGCCGGCCAGCCAGGCCAGATCGCCCGCCTGATGCGGCGCCATCAGGATGGCGTGGTCGAACTTCTGGTCGCCCGCGGCGGTGCGGATGCGCTTGTTGAAGGGGTCCACCTCTTGCACGTGCGCGTTGGGCACGTAGGTGATGTAGTCCTTGTACAGCTGCTCGAACGCGGCCTTATAGCCGCCACCAATCGGCATGATGCCGGGCTTGTGGTCCAGGATGGTGACGTGGCCCTTGATCTTGTTGGTCTTGAGGTACCAGCCGATCAGGCAGGCGCGCTCGTACGGGCTGGGCGGGCAGCGCTGCGGGGGCGGGGGCAGGGTCATCACCAGTTCGCCGCCCTTGAAGGCCTGCAGCGAACGCTTGATGGTCAAAAACTCGCTGTTGCTGGCGTAGGCGCTGGGAAAGCGCTGGCGCGCGGCGTCGGCGGCGCGGCGGTCGTTGCCGAACCAGGCTTCGTAGTTGTAGCGAATGCCGGGCGCCAGCACCAGCCAGTCGTAGTCCAGCGTGCCGATGCTGGTGGTCACGCTGCGCTGGGCGCGGTCAACGCCTTCCACCTCGGCCTGCACGAAGTGCCAGCCCAGCTGCTGCGAGGCGCGCTGGTAGTCGTGGCTGAGCAACTCGCCATCCAGCATGCCGACCAGCCACATGTTGGACAGGGGGCTGGAGAAGAAGTTGGGGTTGCGGTCGATCAGCACCACTTCCACCTGCGGCGCCAGCTTGCGCAGGTTGGCGGCGGTGGTCAGCCCGCCCCAGCCGCCGCCGCAGATCACCACGCGCGGGGCCTTGCCCTTGGGCATCAGTTTTTGGGTGGGCTGGCCGATGAACGCGGGCATGGGTGCGGCCTGCAGGCCCGCCACGCTGGGGGCGGCGCTGCCGGCCGGGGTGGTGGCGCAGCCCGCCAGGGCGGCGGTGCTGGCCACGCCTGCGATGAAGTGGCGACGGTCGATGGTCATTTATTCCTCCTGTTTAAATAGCAGAAAAGCCTGTGTTTACGGGCGCAAGAACGGTATTTGTTGTGTGAGGCTGCTGGCCTCTTCGAGGCAGCGGCAGTCCAGGATCAGCCGCCCGTCGGCGATGCGGCCGACCACCGGCAGGGGCAACTGGCGCAGCGCCGTGGCCAGCGCATCCAACGCACGGCCGCTGCGGGGCGCATCAACCGGGGCGATGGCCACGCCCGCCGAGGGCAGGCGCTCGACCGGCAGCGAGCCAGAGCCAATCTGCCCTTGCAGCGCCACCACTTCCACGCCGTAGCGCGGCGCCAGCGCGGGGCCCAGTGCGGCCAGCACGGCCTGCGCGGTGGCCTGAATGTCGGCCAGCGGGCGCGTCAGCAGGCGCAGCGTGGGCAGCGCCTGGGCCAGGTGCTCGGGCTGCTGGTAGAGCATCAGCGTGGCCTCCAGCGCGGCCAGGGGCAGCTTGCTCATGCGCAGGGCGCGCTTCATGGGGAATTTGCGGATGCGGGCGATCAGCTCGTTGCTGCCCACGATCAAGCCCGCCTGCGGCCCACCCAGCAGCTTGTCGCCGCTGAAGGTGACCACGCCGCAGCCGGCGCGCAGCATTTCCTGTGGTGTGGGCTCGCGCGGCAGGCCGTAGGCGGCCATGTCGATCAGCGCGCCAGCGCCCAGATCAGTGGCCAGCGGTAGCCCGCGCGAGCGCGCGATGCCCGCCAAGGTGGCTTCATCCACCGCGCTGGTGAAGCCCTGCACCTGGTAGTTGCTGGTGTGCACCTTCATCAGCAGGGCGGTTTGGTCGGTGATGGCGCGCTCGTAGTCGGCGGGGTGCGTGCGGTTGGTGGTGCCCACCTCGACCAGCTTGGCGCCGGCGCTTTCCATCACGTCGGGCATGCGGAAGGCGCCGCCGATCTCAACCAGTTCGCCGCGCGAGACGATCACTTCCTTGCCCCGCGCCAGGGCGGCCAGGGTCAGCAGCACGGCGGCGGCGTTGTTGTTGACGACGGTGGCGGCCTCGGCGCCCGTCAGCTCGCACAGCAGGCCTTCGACGATGCTGTCGCGGTCGCCGCGGCTGCCGGTGGCCAGGTCGTATTCCAGGTTGTTGGGCCCGGCCATCATGGCCTGCACGTGCGCCAGCGCCGCGTCGGCCAGCAGCGCGCGCCCCAGGTTGGTGTGGATGACGGTGCCGGTGAGGTTCAGCACCCGCTGCATGCGCGGCGCCAGGCGGGAAGCCAGCCGCTGCTGCAGCGCGTCGGCCAGGGCGGCGGGGGCGACGGCGTCCAGGGGCAGGGTGCCGGCCAGGGCCTGTGCGCGCAGATCAGCGAGAAGTACGCGGCCGGTATCGGCCACGAGGGTGTGGCCATGTGCCGCGACGGCGGCCGCCGCGCTGGGCAGGCGCAGCAACTTGTCCAGCGCAGGCAGCTGCTGGGGCAGGGCGGTGGGAACGGGGTGGTTGGAGGCTGTCTGAGGGGCCTGCGAACCGTGGACCACGGATTCTGGGGGCCGGGGCATCAGTGTGGCCCCTGGCTTGGCGGCGGCGCGGCGCCTTCGTCATCGGGCTCGCCGAACAGCAGCAGCAGGTTGACGCCGTGGCGGGCGTAACCGGCGTCGGACACCAGCAGATCCAGCGTCAGCGTGGCCAGATCGTCGGCGACGGGGTTCACCTGGGCGTCCTGAGTCATGTGCATGATCTTAAGGTAGTGCCAGCAGGTATCGCACGTTTCGGCCTGGATGACGGGCCGCTTGCCGGCGGGCAATGGCGCGTCGCCCGCCACCGATTCAAGCGAACGGAAGCGCACGCTGCCCGTTTGGCTGCAGTGCACGCATTTCACGCGCACCACGTGCCATTCGGCGTTGCACAGCGTGCAGTGCAGGTAGCGGTAGCCTTCCGACGTGCCGCCGATGCGCGTCACGCTGGCCACCGGCAGGCTGCCGCAGCAGGGGCAGCGCCCTTCGTCCTGCGTGTAGCCGAAAGCGCTGGTCATGGCCGCCTGCGTGGCCATGACCAGGTGCGTGAAGTACAGCTGCAGCCCCGCGGCCAGCAGCGGGGCCAGGCCCATGTCCAGCCCGAGCGACACGCCCGTCAGCAGGCGGGCGGCTTGTTGGTCGAGCGTGGCGTCGTCCACGGCCAATGCGGCGCTGACGCCCGCGCGTGCCGGGCTGTCGGCGGGCAGCTTGGCCAGCACGTCGCGCATCAGCGTGCGCCACTGGTCGCGCCAGAACGCTTCGCGCGGCCAGGTGGCGGCGTCGAGCAACGGTACGCCTTGCTGCGAAGCGGTATCGGCCTGCGCGGCGGTGGGCAGCGCAGGTTCCGGGTAGGTGGGCAACTGCGCTGACTGGGCTTCGGCCACCACGGCCATCAGCATCAGGTAGTCGCGCATGGGGTGGTTGGCGGCCAGCTGGCGCAGGCGCAGGGCCTGTTCGGCAAAGACGTCCGCCTTGGGCAGCAGCAGGCGCGGCACTTCCATGCCTGCGTTAAGGGCGATCTCTTCGGGGGACCGCAGTCGGCTGGTAATCGACATTACAAATAAAAATGGCTGCCAGCGCTTGTCCTGCAAGCGCTGGCAGCTATGAAAAAACTAGCAATCAGCGTGGCTGGCCGATGCCATCAGCCCCATTGGGCGTCGAATCGCTGGCTTGCTGCACCTTCTCGCGGTACCACAGCAGGTGGTGCCGCTTGGCCCAGCCCGACGATACGGTGCCCTGCGTCATGGCGCGCAGCGTGCCTTTGACCCAGATGGCCGCATAGATGTGCACCACGGCCGTCAGCGACATGACGAACGCCGCCACCGAGTGCAGCAGAACCGCCACGCGCTGCACCGGAATCGGCACGGTTTCGCCAAACCACGGCTGCCAGAACAGCACGCCGGTGCACAGCAAGACCAGCAGGCAGACCGTCATCGACCAGAACACCAGCTTTTGACCGGCGTTGTACTTGCCCACGGGCGGCATCTTCGACTCGTCGTTGTCCAGCACCAGGCTGGGCGCGTCCTTCACCCACTGCGTATCGCTGCGGCGCCACAGGTTGGCCCCCACGAACATGACGAACATGATCAGGAACAGCAGGAACACGCCGATACCGAAGTACGGGTGCACGATGCGCGCCCACTGCGGGCCCCCGAAGAACTGCGTCAAAAAGAACAGGTTGGGGTGGAAAAGCGCCAGGCCGGAAAAGCCAGCCATGCCGAAAAGCACCACCACCAGCCAGTGGGTAATGCGCTGGTTGTCGGAATAGCGCTGGAGATAGACCTTCTTCATCGCACTTCCCCTTCAGGATGAGACTCGGCGTGCTGGTGCACGCGGGTGCCGTCCAGTTCGATCACGTTCGGCTGGTCGTCCGGCACGTAATCGTCCTCGTTTTCGGGCACTTCGAGCGGGCCTTGCTTCATGTGGTGGAAGAAACCCACCAGTGCAGCGCCCACCATGGTGGCCAGCGCGACCGGCTTGGCCAGGCCCTTCCACACCGCCACCATGGGGCTGATGGATGGGTTCTTGGGCAGGTCGGCGTACAGCTCGGGCTTGTCGCCGTGCTGCAGGACGTACATGACGTGCGTGCCGCCCACGCCTTCGGGGTTGTAGACGGAAGCTTGGTCGTAGCCGCGCGTTTTCAGCTCGGTGACGCGGCCCGCGCCAAACTCCAGCATGTCTTCCTTGCTGCCAAAGCGGATGGCGCCCGTGGGGCAAGCCTTGGCGCAGGCGGGTTCCTGGCTGTCGGCCACGCGGTCGGCGCACAAGGAGCACTTGTACGCCTTGTGGTCGCGCTCGCTGATGCGGGGCACGTCAAAGGGGCAGCCCTTGACGCAGTAGCCGCAGCCGATGCAGTGCTCGCTGATGAAGTCGACGATGCCGTTGGCGTACTTGACGATGGCGCCGGGCGAAGGGCAGGCCTTCAGGCAGCCCGGGTCTTCGCAGTGCATGCAGCCGTCCTTGCGGATCAGCCATTCCAGGCGGCCGGGGGTGACTTCCACCTCCGAGAACTTCATCACCGTCCAGGACTGCGGGGTGAGGTCCACCGGGTTGTCGTAGGTGCCGTGGCAGGTGCCGACCTCGTCGCGCAGGTCGTTCCATTCCATGCACGCCACTTGGCAGGCCTTACAGCCGATGCAGCTGGACACGTCGATCAGCTTGGCGACTTCCGGAATGCGGTGCCGCGCGTCGGGCGACGGCGTGGTCGTCGCCGAACGCTTGGCGATATCGAGAGATTGAAGAGATGACATACCGCTGGCTCCTCAAGCTTTCTCGATGTTCACGGTGAACGACTTGTACTCAGGCGTCTGGGTGTTGGCATCGCCCACGAACGGGGTCAGCGTGTTCACCAGGTAGCCCTGCTTGGTCTGGCCCACAAAGCCCCAATGGTTGGGCAGGCCCACCGTGTGCACCTTCTGGCCGCCGCAGTCCAGAACGGGAATGCGCTTGGTCACCACCGCCACGGCCTTGATGTAGCCGCGGTTGGACGAGACCTTGACCCAGTCGCCGTGCCCGATGCCTTTTTCCTTGGCAAGCGCTTCGCTGATTTCAACGAATTGCTGCGGCTGGATGATGGCGTTGAGCTTGGAGTGCTTCGTCCAGTAGTGGAAGTGCTCAGTCAAGCGGTAGCTGGTCGCGGTGTACGGGAAATCCTTCGGTTTGCCAAAGGCCTCCATGTCGCCCTTGAAGACGCGCGCAGCCGGGTTGGACTTGGCACGCGGGTCTTTGTAGACGGGGTTGGACTCAAAAGGCGTCTCGAACGGCTCGTAGTGCGTGGGCAGGGGGCCTTCGGCCATGCCCGTGGGCGCGAACAGGCGCGCCACGCCTTCACCGGTCATGATGAAAGGCCGCACGGCGTCGGGCGCAGTGGGGTCTGCCGTCAGGCCGATGTCGGGAACGTCGGAACCCACCCAGCTCTTGCCGTTCCAGCTCACCAGCGGCTTGTCGGCGCGCCAGGGCTTGCCGGTGGCGGGGTTCACGGACGCACCGTTGTAGAGAATGCGCCGGTTGACCGGCCAGGCCCAAGCCCAGCCAGGGGTCTGGCCGATGTGCCACGGGTCGCTGTTGTCGCGGCGGGCCATCTGGTTGCCCGCCTGCGTCCAGGCGCCGCAGTACACCCAGCAGCCGCTGGCGGTGGTGCCGTCGTCGCGCAGCTGCGCAAAGCTGCTCAGCTGCTCGCCCGCTTTCACCAACACCTTGGTCGGGTCCTTCGGATCGGTCAGATCGACCAGCGCCTTGCCGTTGTATTCCTTGGCCAGCTCGTCGGCGCCCGGCATGTGCGGAACCTTGTACGACCAGTTCAGGTTGACAACCGGGTCAGGGAACGCGCCGCCATCCTTGCGGTACATCGCACGCAGGCGCACGAACAGCTCCGCCATGATGTCGATGTCGGTCCTGGCCTCGCCGGGGGGCGGGGCCGCCTTCTCGTGCCATTGCAGCCAGCGGCTGGAGTTGGTGATCGAGCCTTGATCCTCAGCGAAGCAGGTCGAGGGAAGCCGGAACACCGTGGTCTGGATTTCGGCCGTCTTGACGTCGTTGTAGTCGCCGTGGTTCTTCCAGAACTCCGATGTCTCGGTGTTCAGCGGGTCCATCGTGACCAGGAACTTCAGCTTGGACAGCCCGGCGATGATCTTCTTCTTGTTGGGGAAGGAGGCCACCGGGTTGAAGCCCTGGCAGATGTAGCCGTTCATCTTGCCCTGGTTCATCATCTCGAACGCACGCAGGATGTCGTACATCGTGTCGTACTTGGGCAGGTAGTCGTACACCCAGTTGTTGTCGGCCGTGGCTTTGTCGCCCCACCAGGCTTTCTGCTGGCTGATAAAGAACTTGGGATAGTTCTGCCAGTAGCTGGTCTGGTTGGGTCGCAGCGGCTTGGTCGAGCGCACGTCCAGGTACTTGGCGAAGTCCTGTTCGGCATCGCGCGCCAGCGACATGTAGCCCGGCAGGTTGGTCGACAGCAGGCCCAGGTCCGTCAGGCCCTGGATGTTGCTGTGCCCGCGCAGGGCGTTCATGCCCCCGCCGGCCACGCCAATGTTGCCCAGCAGCAGCTGCATCAGTGCGCCCGCGCGCAGCATTTCGGCGCCCGTGCTGTGCTGTGTCCAGCCCAGTGCGTACAGGATGGTCATCGTCCGCTCGGGCACGGCCGTGGCGGCGATGTACTCGCAGACCTTGAGGAAATCCGCCTCTTTGGTGCCGCAGACCTTGTTGACCAGCGCCGGGGTGTAGCTGGCGTAGTGCTTCTTGAGCAGCTGGAAGACGCAACGAGGGTGCTCCATCGTCATGTCGACCTTGGCGAAACCGTCTTCGCCCTTCTCATAGGTCCAGCTGGACGGGTCGTAGCTGCGCTTGGCCTCGTCGTAGCCGCTGAAGATGCCTTCGTTGAAGCTGTACGCCTCGCCCACGATGAATGGGGCGTTGGTGTAGTGGCGCACGTACTCGGTCTGGATCTTGTTGTTGCTGAGCAGGTAGTTGATCACCCCGCCCAGGAAGGCAATGTCAGACCCCGCCCGAACGGGGGCGTAAAAGTCGCTCATCGCGGCCGAGCGCGTATAGCGCGGATCCACCACGACCAGCTTGGCTTTGTTGAAGTTGCGGGCTTCGATCGCCCACTTGAAACCTACCGGGTGCGCCTCTGCGGCGTTACCCCCCATCACGAGAACCATGTCGGCGTTCTTGATGTCCTCCCAGTGGTTGGTCATCGCGCCTCGGCCAAACGTCGGAGCCAGACCGGCTACCGTCGGGCCGTGTCAAACACGTGCCTGGTTATCGAATACCAATATCCCCATGCTGCGCATCACCTTGTGGGTGATGTAGCCAGCTTCGTTGGAGGAGGCCGATGCGGCCAGCATGCCGGTGGTAAGCCAGCGGTTGACGGTTTGCCCGGCCGCGTTGGTCGGGATGAAGTTCGCATCGCGGTCGGCCTTCAGCAGGCCGGCGATGCGGGTCATCGCCTCGTCCCAGCTGATGCGCTTCCATTCGTTGGTACCCGGCTCGCGCACCTCGGGGTACTTCAGGCGGTCTGGCGAGTGGACGAAGTCCAGCAAGCCGGCGCCTTTGGGACACAGGCTGCCGCGGCTGACCGGGTGATCGGGGTCGCCCTCGATGTGGATCACGTCGCCCAAGGCGTTGCGCGCGCGGTCGCCCAGGCTGTACATCAGCAGGCCGCAGCCCACCGAGCAGTAAGTGCAGTTGTTGCGGGTTTCGGTCGCGGCGGCCAGCTTGTATTGCCGCGTTTCAGCCAGTGCGGCGGTGGGCGAAAAGCCCAGCGCGACGAGGCTGGAGGCCGCCAGTCCTGCTCCGCTGACGCGGAAGAACTGCCGTCTGTTCATGTCCATCGTGGTTAACTCCTGTTGTTCGAGGCTGTACCTCGGAACTCCCCCGGGGTAAGCGCACGGTTTGTGTCAAGTCTACGACTTCAGCCGTGGTGGCCACGTTGCGAAAACCCTTATGAATTGGGGTGCATATGACCAGCGGCGGCCCGCCCAAACAGGGCACTGCAGGCGAAATCGAGAATCGCTATATTTTACATAGCTGTCAGCGCTGGTGCGGTAAGCGCTGGCGGCCTGTTTGATTCGCTAACTGGGGTATTCGCAAGCTGCCACGGCGCGGCGCCGACCAGATCAGATGGGCCGCTGCGCCGGCTGTGTATCCGCTGTTTGTCCGCTGCCTACCCGTTGTCTACCCGCTGTTCAAGGGTCAAAGCGGGCCACGCGCGCGCACCTTGGCCGGTGAAACCGCGCGCCGGCAGCAGCCCGGCGGTGGCGGCAGCGTGGCCCGCCGGGGCCCGTCAGTCGCCCATCACCACGCCTTCGCGGCGCGGGTCGGCGCCGCCCAGCCAGAGTTTCTTGCCGTGGATCTCGGTGCGGGTGATGGCCTGCAGGCCGCTGGTCATGTTCATCTCGCGCACTTCGGCGCCGCGCACGCGCAGGGCTTCGACGGTGGCGGGCGGGAATTTCTTCTCTTCCAGCATCGTCGGGCCGTTGGTGTTGCCGAAGTTGGGCAGGTCGATGGCCTGCTGCGGCGTCATGCCCCAGTTCAGCACGCCGTTCAGCGTCTTGGCGGTGTAGTGAATGATCAGCGCGCCGCCGGGACTGCCGGCGCTCATCACCAGCGGGCCGCGCTGGCCGTCGGCCGCTTTTTCAAACACCAGCGTGGGCGACATGGACGAGCGGGGGCGCTTGCCCGGCTGCACCCGGTTGGCGATGGGGCGGCCCTGCGCGTCGGCGGGGGCGAAGCTGAAATCGGTCAGCTCGTTGTTCAGCAAAAAGCCGCCGCTGCGCGCGGGGTTGGTGGTCACCATCTGGCGCGAGCCAAACTGGTCTTCGATGGTCGTCGTCATCGCCAGCGCGTTACCGTCGGCATCGACGATGCTGATGTGGCTGGTGCCGTACTCGATCTGGTTGGCCATGGGCGCGTAGCTGGTTTTCGCCGCGCCGGGCTGGCCGGGTTGCCCCACCTTCATGCTTTGCGCGCCGATCAGCTTGGCGCGGTCGGCCAGGTAGCCGGGGGCCAGCAGGGTGGACCAGCTGCCGCCGGGCGGCTGTACGAAGTCGGGGTCGGCCACGTACTGCGCGCGGTCGGCAAAGGCCAGGCGCGCGGCTTCGTTGTAGAAGTACAGCCAGTCGGCGGTGGGCAGGCCAGCCGCATCGGGCTTGAGCCGCGCGCCCGGCGTTTGCCCCAGGATGCCCAGGATTTGCCCCACCGCAATCGCGCCGGAAGAAGGCGGCGGAAAGCCACAAACCTGGTAAGTCTGCTGGTTGGCCTGCGACAGCAAATCGTGGCACAGCGCGGTGCGGCGCTTGGGCTGGTAGCCGGCCAAGTCGGCCATGCTGAGCTTGCCGGGGTTGGTGGGGTGTTGGTTGACCTTGTTGACGATGGCCTGCGCCACGGGCCCTTCCAGCAGCGCGACCGAGCCGCGCGCCGCAATGCCGCGCAGCACTTCGGCGTATTCGGGGTTCTTCAGCACGTGGCCCACCGGCCAGGGCTGGCCGCTGGCGTCGTAAAAGTACTTGGCGGCAACGGGGTCGTTCTTCAGGAATTTTTCGGATTGCAGCAGCGTGTTCAGGCGCGGGCTGACTTGAAAGCCGCGCTCGGCCAGGTCAACGGCGGGCTTGAACAAATCCGCCCAGGCCAGTTTGCCGTGCGCCTTGTGCGCGGCCTCCAGCATGCGCACGGCGCCGGGCACGCCCACCGAGCGGCCGCCCACCACGGCTTCGGGGAAGGGCATCGGCTTGCCGTCGGCCTGCAGGAACAGCTTTTCATCCGCAGCGGCGGGCGCGGTTTCGCGGCCGTCCCAGGCTTCCACCTCGCGCCCGGTGGACAGCATCAGGAAAGCGCCGCCCGCGATGCCGCTGGATTGCGGCTCGACCAGGCCCAGCACCATTTGCACGGCGATGGCGGCATCCACGGCCGAGCCGCCTGCCTTCAGCACCTGGTAGCCCGCGTCGGTGGCCAAGGGGTTGGCGGCGGCGACGGCGAACTTCTCGGTCGCCCAGCCGGGCTTGTCCGTCCAGCCGGACGCGCCCTCTGGCTGGGCGGGCAGGTTGGGCGCGGTGTAGTTGAACGGGCCGCTGCTGGCACAGCCAGCCAACAGCGCGGCCAGCGCCACGGCGCTCAGGGCAAAAAGGCGTGTGGGTTGCATGGGAGCTCCTTCTTGGAATGGGTGAAGGGCATATTAGCGCGCGGAAATTGGGGGGTGAGGCGCTTCTAGGTCAAATCAGCCTCTGGCGCAGGCGCCGCCAGCGCTGGCAGCTATCAAAAGCGTAGTTGTTAGGGCACAGGAGTCCGCGCATGCGCCTGCGCGATCAGGCGATGCTTCCCGTCGATCCGGCCTACATCGCCGGCTTGCGCGGGCGGGTGCTCGGGGCTGCTTGGCCCGCTGTTACCGTCTTTGGCGGCTTGGCCGCAGAAACCTTGGCCGCTTTGGATTTGGCCGCTTGGGGCGTCTTGATGGCTGCCGATGCCTTGGCCCCAGCGGCTGCTCGGCGGCGGCCTGATGCGGCGCCGGGTGCATCGGGCAACGCCTTGGCTTTGCGCCGCGCGCCCGGCGGCTGGGGCCGGGGCAGCGCTTCGGCCGTGGCCATCAGCAAGGCGCGCAGCAGGTCGCGGTCGTCCCAGCGGTCGGCGCTCAGCAGCAGGTGCGGCCTGGCCTTGTCGTAGAACTTGCCCCACACCGGCTCTGGCAGCAGCGCCTGGCCCGCGGGCGTGGGCTTGACGTACAGCTGGTCATCGCAGACGAAGGCCACCGGCTTGTCGTCCACGTACACGCAGTATTCGCCGAACATGCGCCGCGTGCGCAGACCGGGCAAGTCGCCCAGCTGGTCGAGCAGGAAATCCCGCGTCTCAGGGCGTGTGGACATGGGCTGCGTTGCGTGTGGGCGCGTGCGGCGTAAGGTTTGGGCGCTCCGCCAGCGACTTACTTCGGCGCCAGGCGAATGGCGCCGTCCAGGCGGATCACCTCGCCGTTCAGCATGTCGTTTTCAACGATGTGCTTGACCAGCTTGGCGTAGTCTTCCGGCGTGCCAAGGCGGCTGGGGAAGGGCACGCCGGCGGCCAGCGCGTCCTGCACATCTTGCGGCATGGTGAACAGCATCGGCGTGCCGAAAATGCCGGGGGCGATGGTCATGTTGCGAATGCCGTTGCGCGACAAATCGCGCGCGATGGGCAGCGTCATGCCCACCACGCCGCCCTTGCTGGCGCTGTAGGCGGCCTGGCCGATCTGCCCGTCGTACGCGGCCACGCTGGCGGTGCTGATCAGCACCCCGCGCTCGCCGGTGCTTTCAGGCTCGTTCTGCGCCATGGCGGCGGCGGCCATGCGAATCATGTTGAAGGTGCCCACCAGGTTGACCATGATGGTCTTGGTGAACACGTCCAGCTTGTGCGCGCCGTTCTTGCCCACCGTTTTTTCGGCGGGGGCGATGCCGGCGCAGTTGACCAGGCCCGCCAGCTTGCCCAGCGACGTCGCCTTGTCCACCACGGCCTGGCCGTCGGCTTCGCTGCTCACGTCGCACTTCACGAAGGCGCCGCCAATGTCCTTGGCCACCGCTTCGCCTTTTTCAACCTGCATGTCGGCGATGACGACCTTGGCGCCCTCGCGCGCCAGCATGCGCGCCGTGCCTTCGCCCAGGCCCGAAGCGCCGCCGGTGACGATGAATACCTTGTCCTTGATGTGCATGAAGCCAGTCTCCTGTTGTGTGAGCGGCGCCGTGTTGCTGCCAGGCCGCTGGTTGAAAGTGCAGCTGATTATGGCGGGCGTGTTGCGGGGTGATGGCTGGTGGGCAGTCGCCCGCGGGTCAGGGCGCCGCTTCGGTGATCGGCGGATGGCGCGCCGCGCGCTTTGGCGCTAAATCACGCCGGCTTTGGCGCTAATTAACGCGAGTTTTGGCGCACTTTCCACCGTCCCAGCCGGCCTGTGGACAACTTGGTCGCCCTCTCCGACCCCGGTTTAAACCGCGCCACCCATTCGGATCACGTCCGAAAGTTGCTGATCAGCACCTCTGATGCTTCCTGCGTCTTGTTCGAATTGATGCTGTAGCGCGTCTTTAAAGCCTCAATCCGGAACCCTGAAAGCACCTCGCGCACGCCCGATGTGTCGTTCAGGCTCAGGATGAACTTCCCTTTTAAAACCCCCAACAAGCCCGCCAACCGCGTGAAATCTTCCTTACTGAAAAGGCCAGCAGCGGCCTGGTCTTTGGTCTTGTCGTCGGACATGTGCACTCCATCGGTGTAGGCCGCATGGCGCGGCGATTACGGACGGAGTGACTGTGCCGAGGGGGGTACAAAAAACTAAGGCCGACGTGTGTCGGCCTGTGGTTGAGAGAGGTTTCCAGGCCGCTACCGAATGCTGCGTTGATGCCAGCATCTGAGCGCCGTTCGGTTATTTTTCTCGCAAAGTCCAGTGCGAACCCGAGGCTGCGTTGTAAGGATCATGTGTCCCAACAGCGTGTAGCTTTAGGGAAGGTCTGCGTAAATCGAGCCTCGATGTGCTGATCGGCGCGGGAGCGCGAAGACAATTGACGCCATGAAGCAAGCGGACCTGGGCCTGAACCTGACGACCAAGCGCACACGCAAGCGCGAGTTCCTCGCAGAAATGGAACGTGTGGTGCCGTGGGCGGCCTTGGTTACCCTGATCACGCCCTATGCGCCTGAAGGCAAGCGCGGTCGTCCACCGTTTGCCGTGGAGACGATGCTGCGCATCCATTTCATGCAACAGTGGTTCACGCTGAGCGATCCGGCGATGGAAGAGTCGCTGCACGACGTGCCTTTGTTCCGCGAGTTCGCAGGCTTGAACTGGGACACACCGGTGCCCGACGAGACCACGATCCTTCGATTCCGCCGGCTGTTGGAGGAACACAAGCTCAGCGCCCAGATCCTGGCGCTGGTCAACGAGCTGCTGGGAGCCAAAGGCCTGATGCTGCGCGCCGGCACGGTGGTGGACGCCACGTTGATCGCCGCGCCCAGCTCGACCAAGAACGCCTCGGGCGAGCGCGACCCGCAGATGAAGCAGAGCAAGAAAGGCAACCAGTGGTACTTTGGCATGAAGGCCCACATCGGTGTGGATGCCGAATCGGGCCTGGTGCACACGGTGCGCGCAACGGCTGGCAGCGTGAACGATGTGGTCGAGGCCAACACGCTGCTGCATGGAGAAGAAACCGAGGCCTGGGGTGACGCAGGCTACCAAGGAGCGGACAAGCGCCCTGATGCCAAAGCCGGCGTGCGCTGGAACATCGCCATGCGTCCAGGCAAACGCCGCGAACTGGACAAGACCAAGCTCGTCGACGATCTGACCGACCAACTCGAACGCCTGAAGGCCAGCATCCGGGCCAAGGTCGAGCACCCGTTCCGGGTGATCAAGCGCCAGTTCGGGCACGTGAAGGTGCGTTACCGCGGGCTGGCCAAGAACACCGCGCAGTTGCATACGCTGTTCGCTCTGTCCAACCTGTGGATGATGCGGCGAACGTTGATGGGAGCGCAGGCATGAGTGCGTCTGCAAACAGCCGAACGCCCAGGAACTGGGTCGAAAACGGCATCGCCCCGCGCGCTGTCGAAGCTGAGAAAACGAGTTGGCTTGGCGGCTCCGCGTCAGCACATCTCAAAGCGCATTGCGCAGACGTTCCTTAGGGGATCCTGTAAATGCAGGATCGGCAGGATCAAGTCTATTTCAATGGGTTCTTCCTCGATCATTTGGCTGGCGGTTGCCAGACGAAGATTCACGGTAACCAGACCCGTGCCATCAATCGCAACCGCCTCACCAAGATGTGTCACGGTCGGATTCGGGACTCTAGCCATATGGACATATGGTCGTAGCGCTATGTTGGAGTGGTCGAGCTCCCATTGTTTTGTTGCTTGGCGCACAGTGCAGCCGCATCTGCGTACGGGAACCACTATCCGTTGTTCTAGAGTCTCCGAGATGATGAAGGTCAGAGTGCCTGAGAGCGCATCGTCGGGACCATAGTGCAGCCTTCCTGAGATGATTTCAGTTGCGATCGCCTTTGTAGATGCCTCCAGCAAAGACAGCAGTTCATGTCGCTTTGCAGATCTGGTTCGCGTTCCGTCTCGCCACGGCACCTCGGCTTCTGGTTTCACCGACGCGTGAACGACATACGGCGCGCGATCCGTGCCGAATAGCAGCGCCTGAGCGCTTACCCCCTCGAACTGGACGTTGAGGTGGCGAATCAGATCCGGGCTTGTGGATTCAAACCGCTTCTGAACCTGCGGCCACCAGAGCGAAAGTTCCTCGCCGTTTGCGCCCGGAACCGACCGATCCTTCTCGTTGATGCCGATCACCCACAGAATGTTGTCGCCCCGCGCTGCGTTGGCGTGCCCGGCCAGCTGTCTGAACGCGCCCTCTGGCGCTGGCCATTCAGTCTTCAGTTCGACTAGGCTGTCTTCTACCTTGGTTCCGGATTTCACGGCACCAACCAGATCCAACACGCGTCGTTCCAGGCGAGCGTTATCACGCAAAAGGGTCATTTTTGATTCAGGGACGGTTTGAGCACCAAGCGCGCAATCTCTGTTGGCGCCGCCAAAGTCCAACGGACCAACGCCAGCATAGATGCTTTAAACCCGCTTTAAATCGCCGCCAGTGCGACTTTTGGGCGCTGGTTGCAGGCTATGTAGCCTAGAACAGGTTTAAAGCGTTCCAGCGGCCCGGCCTCCGGTGGGGCCAAATCGACCCGAATCAGGCGCCTCGCTCAGGCTCTCCTGCAGGCTTTTTTGCCGGCTCTGGCCGGTACCCCGCCGCCTTGGCCCGGCGATCCAGCTCGGCCTTGCCGGGGTCGCGCTGCAGCTCCTTGGCGGTGAATGGCTTGGCGCCTGGTATCTGCACCTCCCATTCTTTCATCCACGGGATGGCCACACAGCCGCAGTGAATGACTTGCTCAACGGGCGCCTTGGGGTCGTGCGGGCCTTGCATCAGGTCTGCGCCGCCGTTGGGATTGGGCACGCGGAAGGGCTTGTCCGCCGCCACCATCTGGCCGTCCATGATGTCGTGGTTCCAGCGGCTGTGAATCTTGCCGCTGCGCCGCCATTGCTTGCCCAGGCCGGGCACCACGCTGGCCGCCTGGTCAAGCCGCTGCTGCGACGCCACGGCGAATGCGCGGCTGACTTCCGTGTGCACGATGGTGGCGGCGCGCGCGGGTGATCGAGATGACCAGGCCGCCAAGATCAAGTGGCTGTGGAAGAAGATCGGCGAAGTCGGCGGCCTGCGCGATGCCAGTGCAGCAGCGCTGCTGATCTTCGTGGGGCGCCACACAGGCACCGGTGTGGACGATGTGAAATTCCTGCCCACGGCCGATGCATCGAAGGTGATCGAAGCGCTGAAGGCCATGCTGGATCGGGCGAAGCGGGCGCAGGGGGCCGCTCAATGAGGACGTTCCTGATCGTGATCCTCGGGCTTATCACTGCGATTGGCTTCCTGGTTTGGTTTGAGCACCAAATCGAGCGCATCGTGGCCGCCGCTGGCGTGGTGGCACCTGTGGATAGACGGCAGGCGACGCTGTTTTAAAGGGGCGGCTCGGGGCTTTAAAGGGCGTCCGACCTTGCGCAGGTCAAAAATCAGTCTGCCCACGGGCAAGCGATTGATTTCATTGAGTTTCCTGAGGTCGCACGTTCTGCCGGCGTCCGGCCTCGCAACGTCCGACCTCACGTCCGTCGGCAGATTGCCTCCGAGACGCCGGTCGGGCGCCCCCGCCCTCTATGAAAACGGGGCACGCGCCCCGCAAACCGGTTCAGGCTACCTGGCCCACCCCAGCCCAAAAACCGCCCATTGTGGCCGTTCTGAGCGTCCAGGCCGCCCATTCCGCGCCAAAGCCGCCGTGAACGCCCGAACGCCCCAAATCGCCCGGAAACCCGCGCCAGCATTGAATGCGCCAAAACTTATCCACAGCCCCGGTCAGTGCCAAAGCGAGCAGTCCCCCATCGGCGCGCGAGCAAGGCGTCTGCCGCAGCATCGCACCCGCCGCCGCGCTGCCTGGCAGGCGCTTCGCGCCCATTGATCCAGCGCACAGTTTTGAACAATTCAGCGCGGCATTTCCTACCAAATGAGAATCATTCGCATATACTGAAGCCTTGCTGCAGCCGTTGCAGCGCCACCCAAGGAGTACCCGAGCGCATGCCCACCGACCCATGTACCGAGGAATACCTTCTGCCCCAGGTCGAAGCGCTGCTGGCCGGCACCCTGGCGCTGATGACCGGCCTGTCACACACCGAAGGCCCGTGCGCCCGGCGCGAGCTGATGCGCGACAAGGTGCGCGCCAACCTGAAGGAGCTGGCGGCCCACCCGCACGTATCGGCCACGCTGCGCGTCGTGCTGGCGCGCTTGGTGGACCACTGGCGCGCTGCACCCACTGCAGCCCCGGCCGACCGCGCAGGCGCACCGCCGCGCGCGGCCTGGCTGCATTGAGAGCGTGGCCATGAAAGCGTGCGCCACGATCCAGCTCAGCCAGCAGGAACACCTGTGCCTGCAGCGCCACCTGGCGGTGCTGCAGGCGCGCGTCAGCGAGCAAATGGCCACGCTGGCCGAGGCGCAGGCGCTGGCCGAGGCCCGCGCCGCCACGGCGGAATGCCGCTGCCATGCGCTGGAACGCGCGCTGATCCGCGAGCGGGCCCGCGCCGTGCTGGCGTGCACGCGCTGGTCATGGGGGCTGGGCGGCCCGCCGCCCCATGACCTGCCCGCACCACGCGGCACCGGCGCCGAACAGACCCCGCTGGTCAGCGCCACCGACGTGCTGTGCCAGACCGGCTGCCAAGGCCACGCCCACCCCTGGCTGGACGCCGACGGCGCCTGCCGCCTGACGGGGGGCGAGTGCACGCGGGTGGGCGCGCCGGCGCGGGTGGCGGCTGGCGAGGACGAGCACGCACGCGATTGATCGGCTGGCTGCTGCTGCACGGCTGGGCGCTCGGGCCGATGCGCGGACGGGGCATCCGCAGGACGTAGGCCCTTGCGGCCAAGCATCGATAAAAAACAGGCTCTAGCGCACGCGCAGACTGCGCCGGCAGCTATCTAAACCGTAGCGGATGGCGCTGCGCTGCGCCGCTCCAGCGTGAAGGGTGGCAGCCCCTGCAGCAGGCGCTGGCCGTAGCCCGTTTGCACCAGCCGCTTGTCGTAGCAGAAGACGCGCGCGCGGTCGTCTTCGGTGCGGATGGCGCGGCCTACCCATTGGGCCAGGCGCATGGCGGTGGCGGGCACCACCAGCTCGCTGAACGGGTCGCGCCCGGCGCTGCGCAGCCAGTCGGCGCGGGCTTCGCCCACCGGGTCGTCGGGCGGGGCGAAAGGCAGCTTGGTGATGAAGAGCGTTTCACACAGCGCCCCAGGCAAGTCCAGCCCTTCGCCGAACGACTGCATGCCGAAGATGATGGACGGCTGGCCCGCGGCCACGCGCTCGCGGTGCTGGCGCAGCAGTTGCGGGCGCGGCAGGCTGTTTTGCACCAGCACCGCGGCGCGCAGGCTGGCGGGCAGGCGTTCGGTGGCCTGGCGCATCTGGTCGCGCGAGGTGAACAGCACCAGCGCGCCGGCTTTCACCTGCGCCAAGTCGCCCAGCAGCGCGCTGACCATGTCGGCGGTGAAGGCCTGCAAATCGCGCGGCTCGGCCAGGGTTTCGGCGGCCACCAGCGTGCCTTGGCGGGCGTAGTCAAAAGGGCTGGGCACGGCCAGCGTGCGCACGGCGTCGTCGCCCGACAGGCCGGCTTCGCGCAGAAAGAAGTCGAACTGGCCGCAGCTGGTCAGCGTGGCCGATGTCAGCACCGCGCCGCGCACTTGCGACCACAGCTGGTTGCGCAGCGTGTTGCCGGGCAGGATGGGGCTGGCGTGCGCTTTCACGACGATGAAGTCGCCGTCCATCGCCAGCGTGAACCACTTGGCTGCGGGCGGGGCGCCCTCGGCCGGTTCCAGCAGCATGAGCTGCGCCGTGCCGTGCACCGCCTCCAGCCGGGGTGCCAGGGTGCCCAGTTGCGCGTACAGGGTGGACAGGCGGCGCGCCTCGTTGGGCTGGTCGCGCATGGCCGCGCGCAAGGCCTTGGCGATGTTACGCAGCACCGCCAACAGCCCTTCGGCGTGGTGCGCCGCCTGCGCGAACGGATCGACCAGCGCGGCGGGCAGCACGCCACCGCTGACGCGCGCGCGCGTGCTGCTGGCGCTGGGCGCAAATCGGGCCAGGGCGCTGGCGCCGTAGGCCTGGCGTGGGGCGCGCAGGGTGTCGCCGTACGTGTCCATGGCCAGGCGCGCGGCGTCTTCCAGCGCGGTGCGCAGGCGCGTGGCGTGTTCAGGGATTTCGCCCAGGTCGTCGACCTGCATCAGCTGGCCCACGCGCAGCGCGCGGCTGGCCAGCTTGCCGATCCAGGCCAGGCGCGACAGATCGGCCTCGCCGGCAAAGCGCTCCAGCGCGGTGCTGGGCAGGTGGTGCGCCTCGTCGATCACCAGCAGGCAGTTGTCCAGCTCGGGCAGCAGGCGCGCGCCCAGCGATGTCAGCAGCAGATCGTGGTTGGCCACGATGACCTGCGCGCCCACCAGTTCCTTGCGGCGCTCGTAGTAGGTGCACTGGTTGAACACCGGGCAATGCTTGCCGGTGCAAGAGCTGCCTTCGGCGCCAATGGGCTGCCACACCTCGGGCTCGGGCGGTGTATCCAGCGTGTCGCGGTCGCCGTCCCAGGCGCCGGCGGCCAGCACGTCGGCCATGCGGCGGTACAGCTGCACGCGCGCTTCGGTCTCGGTCGACGAGGGGCGGGCGCTGCGCTGCGCGGCGGTTTCTTCGGCAAACAGGTCGTCGTCGGGCAGGTCGTCATCGCCCGGCGCGCCGCCGCTGGCCAGGCGCTCCAGCTTCAGCTTGCAGATGTAGCGCCCACGGCCCTTGGCCAGGGCGAACTTGAAGGGCGTATCCAACTGCTTGGCCAGCGCCGGCAGGTCTTTGTTGACCAGCTGTTCCTGCAGCGCGACGGTGGCGGTGGAAATCAGCACCCGCGTGCCGCGCGCCAGCGCCAGCTGAATGGCCGGCACGCTGTACGCCAGCGACTTGCCCACGCCCGTGCCCGCCTGCACCACGGCAATCGCACGCTGCGGTGCGTCGGTTGCCGAAGCCGCTACCGCCGAAGCAGGCTTGGATGAAGCAGCGGATGCGCCTTCCGCTTCGGGCTTGCCCAACTGCGCCTGGCTGAAGGCCAGCGCCACCGCTTCGGCCATGCGCCGCTGCCCATCGCGCGCGCGAAAGCCGCCCGTGGACTGGACCACGGTGTCGAAGGCCTTCAGCGCATCTGAGGCGAGGGTGGCGGGGCTTGTCACACCCATGGAAGGGCGGGGCTGCGTGCGGGCGCCGGCAGGGGCACCGCGGGCAGGCCCATGGCGAAAAGACTGTGCATGTATCCAGCGATGTTAGCCGACGGCAGGCGCAGCCGCTTCGTCGGCCTCGTGCGGGCCAGGGGCATGAAAGCGCACGGTGACGCGCAACCCCGTGTTGCCATCGGCGTGGCCGCTCAAACTGACTTCCGCGCCAAAAGCGCGGGCCACTTCGCGCACGATGGCCAGGCCCAGGCCGCTGCCGGGCGTGGCGGTGTGCTCGCCACGGTAAAAGCGCTCGAACACGCGCTCGCGCGCTTCGGCGGCAATGCCCGGGCCGTTGTCGTCCACCGTCAGTTCCGCCACGTTGCCAGCCTGCCGAACGCCTATGGTGACGCGGCCGCCTTCGGGCGTATAGCGCAGCGCGTTGTCGATCAGGTTCACGACCAGCGCATCCAGCAGCGCGGCTTGCGCCAGTATGTGCACGCGGGCGCCTTCGGCGGGCAGATCCATGCCCAGGTCGATGTGGCGTTTGTCGGCCAGCGCGGCCAGCTCCTCTACCGCTGCCAGCGCCGCGGCGCCCAGGTCCAGCGGCGTCAGGTGGTGGTGCGCTTCGTCCTGCTCGGCCTGCGCCAGCAGCAGCAGCTGGTTGGACACGGCGATCAGCCGCTGGTTGCTGCTGGCCATTTGCTGCCACATGGCGTCCATGTCGGCGCGCCGTGTGTCCCAGTCTTGGCGGTGCGCGCGGGTGTAGCGCGCAAATTCGATCTGCGAGGCTTGCAGCGCCAGCGGCGTGCGCAACTGGTGCGCCGCGTCGGCGATGAAGCGGCGTTGCGCCTGCGAATGCGCGCGCAGCTGGCGCGCAAAGGCATTGACGGTGTCGGTCAACGGGCGCAACTCGTTGTGCAGGCCGCGCGGGTCCAGGGCCAGGTCCTGCTGCAGCGGGTCGCGCGCGGCCAACTGGCGGTTCAGCCGCACGATGGGTCGCAGCTCCCAGGTCAGCGCCACGGTGCTGAGCACCACCGCCAGCAGCAGCGCCAGCAGCAGGTATTCCATGGTGGGGCGCCACAGCGTTTGCAGCATCTGGTCGCGGCTGCGCGTGGTCTTGGCGACGGCGATGGTGATCTCGCGTGCGCCGCCGGCTTCGTACATGGCGCGGCGCGTGACCACGGCGCGCATCGGCAGGCCCTGCAAGGCCGTGTCGTACCACTGGGCGCGGTCGGGCCCGCGCAGCGCCAGCGGTTGCGGCAGCGGAAAGTCGGCCTTGCCCGCCAGCACCTGCCCGTCGGTGCCGATCACGCTGAGGAAGACCTGGTCGTGCGCGGGCGACACGAAAAGGCTGAGCGCCGCCGGCGGCACGCTGGCGCGCACGTCGTTGTCTTCCCAGATCAGCCGGTCCGACAGCACCTTGGCCGAGGCCAGCAGATCGTGGTCTTGCACGTAGTCGGCCACGCTGGCGGCGTTGCGCCAGCTCAGCCACCCGCACAGCGCCACCAGCAGCGACAGCGGCAGCAGCAGCCACAGCACAAGTCGCACGCGCAGGCTGGTCATGGCGTGCAGGCGCATCAATCCTGCCGCGTGCGCAGCAGAAAGCCCACGCCGCGCAGGGTGACGATGGTGGTGCTGCTGGCTTCCAGCTTCTTGCGCAGGCGGTGCACGTACAGGTCGATCGCGTCGGCGCTGGCTTCTTCGTCGATGCCGAAAAGGCCATCCACCAGCGCCTGGCGCGATACCGTGGTGCCCGCGTGCAGGATGAGCGTTTCCAGCAAATGCCGCTCGCGCGGGGGCAGGGCCAGGTCGGCGCCGGCCAGTGTGAACTGGCGGGTGCGCAGGTCGTAGCGCAGGTCGCCGCAGGTGATGTCGTTGGCCTTGCCGGGGCGCTGCCGCCGCAGCAGCGCCTGCATGCGCGCCACCAGTTCGCGCACCTCGATGGGTTTGACCAGGTAGTCGTCGGCGCCCATTTCCAGGCATTGCACCTTCTGGTCCAGCGAGGCGGACGCCGTCAGCACGATGACGGCAGCGTCGTCCTGCCGCTCGCGGATGCGGCGCAGCACGCCTTTGCCCGACAGCTGCGGCAGGTTCAAATCCAGCAGCACCACGTCGTAGTGCGATTGCGCCAGCAGGCGGTCGGCCGCGCCGCCGTCGGCCACATGGTCGACCAGGAAGTCCTGCTCGCGCAGCAGCTGCACCAGCCAGTGCGCCAGTTGCGCATCGTCTTCGATCAGCAGCAGTTTCATGGCGGGGACATTGTAGATGTCGGTACCTTGCCAATACTATCGTTTTGATAGCTGGTGGCGCACGCTGCACCTGCGCCAGAGGGCGATTTGGCTTGGAATGATCGCCGTCCTAGGGTAATCCCTGAGATTTGCTGCGGTGCAGCGAAAGCCGGCTGAAATGCGGCGCTGCCTACATTGAGACCACGGGCAGGCGAAGTCTGACCGCCAAGCCACCTTCACCGCAGGAGACAAACATGAAAGCACTTCCCCGCCGCACTTTGCTGGCCGCCGCCCTGGGCGCCGCGCTGGCCGCTGGCGCGCCGCTGGCGCAGGCTGCCGACACACCCATCACCATCATGGTGGGCGGCATCAACAAGATCATCTACCTGCCGGCCAAGCTGACCGAGGCGCTGGGCTACTTCAAGGACGAAGGGCTGAAGGTCGAGCTGCAGTCGCAGCCTGCCGGCGTGGATGCCGAAAACCAGCTGATCGCTGGCGCCGTGCAAGGCGTGGTGGGCTTTTACGACCACACCATCGATCTGCAAAGCAAGGGCAAAGAGATCGAGGCTATTGCCGTGTTCGGCAAGGTGCCCGGCGAGGTCGAATTGGTGTCCACCAAGGCCTTCAACGCGGGCTTCAAAAGCATGGCCGACGCCAAGGGCGGCAAGACGCTGGGCGTGACGGGGCTGGGATCGTCCACCGACTTTCTGACCCGCTACCTGGCCGACCGCGCGGGCGTGGCGTCCAAAGAGTATTCGTTGCTGCCCGTGGGTGCTGGCGCCACCTTCATTGCCGCCATCAAGCAAGACCGCATCCAGGCGGGCATGACGACCGAGCCCACCGTGTCCGAGCTGCTCAAGACGGGCGACGCCAAGGTGCTGGTCGACCTGCGCACCGAAGAGGGCACCAAGGCGGCCCTGGGCGGTCTGTACCCGGCCGCCAGCTTCTATGTGCAAAACGCCTGGGCCGACAGCCACAAGGCCGAGGCGACCAAGCTGGCGCGCGCCTTCAGCAAGACCATGCAGTGGATCAGCACCCATTCGGCCGAAGAAATCGCCGAGAAGATGCCCAAGGACTACTACGGCAGCGACAAGGCGCTGTATGTATCGGCGCTGAAGGCCTCGCTGCCCATGTTCACCAAGGACGGGCGCATGCCTGAAGGCGGGCCAGAAACGGTGCTGAAGGTGCTGGCCACGTACAAGCCGCAGGTCAAGAGCGGCAACATCAACCTGGCCAAGACCTACACCAACGCCTTGGTGGCGGGCAAATAAGGCGGTTGATCAACATGACAGACCAAGCCTTGCCCACCACCGCCCACGTCACGGCCCTGCAGGGGCGCCGCGCGTCGCCCGGCACCGCGCCCGCCATCGAGTTTGACGACGTCTCGCTGCGCTTCATATCGGCCGACGGCAACGCCACTGTGGCGCTGCGCAACTTCAGCATGAAGGTGGCGCGCGGCGAATTCGTCGCCATCGTCGGCCCCACGGGCTGCGGTAAATCGACCACGCTGAACATGATCACCGGGCTGCTCAAGCCCACGGTAGGCAGCGTCAAGATCATGGGCCAGCCGATTCAGGGCATCGACCCGCGCATTGGCTTCGTCTTTCAGGCCGATGCGGTCTTTCCGTGGAAAAGCGTGCGCGACAACGTGGCCGCAGGCCCTATTTTCCGGGGCAAGCCCAAGGCCGAAGCCCTGGCGCTGGCCGACCAGTGGATTCGCCGCGTGGGGCTGGAAGGCTTTGGCGACCACTACCCGCACCAACTGTCGGGCGGCATGCGCAAGCGGGTGGCGCTGGCGCAGACCTTCATCAACCAGCCCGAAATCCTGCTGATGGACGAGCCGTTTTCGGCGCTCGACATGCAGACGCGCACGCTGATGCAGGACGAGCTGCTCGGCCTGTGGTCGGGCACGGGCGGGTCGGTGGTGTTCGTCACCCACGATCTGGAAGAGGCCATTGCGCTGGCCGACCGGGTGTTCGTGCTGTCGGCACGCCCTGCCACGCTCAAGCGCGTGTACGACATCGACTTGCCGCGCCCGCGCGTGATGAGCCAGGTGCGCTACGACCCGCAGTTCATCGACCTGTCCAAGCGCATCTGGGACGACCTGCGCGAAGAAGTCGTCATTCACTGAACGCCGCCAACATCGGAGACCACCATGAACACCCTTGTCAGCCCGGCGATGGCCGCAGGCGGCCCCGCGCCATCGCGCGGCATTCAGGCAAGCGGCGTGCCCGCCGCCCTGAGCGACGAAGCCCTGGCGCGCGAATCTGAAATTGCGCAGCGCGCCATCCGCCAGCGCAAGCAACTCATCATCTGGCTGCGCGTGGCCGTGCTCGTGCTGGTGCTGGGCGGCTGGGAAGTGGCCGCGCGCATGAAGTGGATAGACCCCTTCTTCTATTCGCAGCCCAGCCTGATCTGGCGCCAGCTGGTCGAATGGGTGACCGAAGGCACTTCGCAAGGCCCGCTGTGGCAGCAGGTGCTGGTGACGCTGGAAGAAACCGTGCTGGGCTTTCTGATCGGTGCGGTGGCGGGCGTGGTGGCCGGCATTCTGCTGGGGCGCAACAAGCTGCTGTCGGACGTGTTCAGCCTGTACATCCAGATTGCCAACTCCATCCCTCGCGTGGTGCTGGGCTCGGTGTTCGTCATCGCGCTGGGCTTGGGCATGGCGTCCAAGGTGGCACTGGCCGTGGTGATGGTGTTCTTCGTCGTCTTCGGCAACGCCTTTCAGGGCGTGCGCGAGGCCGACAAGTACATGATCGCCAACGCGCAGATCCTGGGCGCCTCGCCGCGCCAGGTGACGATGTCGGTGGTCATCCCGTCGGCCATGTCCTGGATTCTGGCCAGCCTGCACGTCAGCTTTGGTTTTGCGCTGGTGGGCGCGGTGGTGGGCGAATTCTTGGGCGCCAAAGAAGGCATTGGCTTGCTGATCTCCACCGCCCAGGGCGCGTTCAACGCCAGCGGCGTGTTCGCCGCGATGATCGTGTTGGCGGTGGTTGCCTTGCTGGCCGACTTCCTGTTGACGCGGGTGGAAAAGCGCCTGCTGAAATGGCGGCCTGCTGCGTTCTGACGATGGCCTACGGGCAGGTTTCTGGATGCCTGCCGCGCTGTCTCTGCAAGCGCCCCGAAAGGGGCGTTTTGCTTTTTATGCTACCTAAAATATAGCTGCTTGCGCAATAGGGGTGGGCGCTGGGGCACTGTTTTGTAAGTAGGCCGTCGCGCAGGCGATCAAGCCCATCGTTCGACAAATTGGGTCGTGCCCGCAGGCAGGCCGACGTCGCCCGCGCCTCAATCCAGCCGCTCAATCCGCAGGCGCGCGACGGGGCCGCAGCATGCCGACAAACCCTCCATCTGCCCAGCCGCGTGCTGCGCCACGCCGTCGGCCACAGGCGCCGTGACGATCAGCGCATGCAGCCCGGCGTGTGCGCCGCTCGGCTGCACATGCACCGACATGGTGACCGGCGTGACGCCACGGGCACCCAGCGCCGCCGCCAGTTCGGCCATCGCTTCACGCCGTGCCAAGGGCACCCGCAGGTAGTGCGCGGTGCGCACGCTGGCCATCGGCAGCACGGGGCGATCCACCTGCGCGTGGGGGTGAAAGGCCAAGCCCGGCACGCAGGGGCGCCGGCCATCCAGCGTTTGCCGCGCCATGTCGATCAGGTCGGCGATCACGGCCGACGCGGTGGTCTCTGACCCCGCCCCCGCGCCGTAGTGCATCGTGATGCCCGACGCATCGCCCTTGACCAGCACGCCGTTCATCGCGCCATTCACGGCCGCCAGCAGGTGGTCGGCCGGGACCAGCGCCGGGTGCACGCGCAGCTGCACGCCCGCGTCCTGCAGGCGCGCAATGCCCAGCAGCTTGACGCGATAGCCCAGCCGCTCGGCGCAAGCCACGTCCACCGCCTGCAGCGCGCGGATGCCCTCCACATGCGCTTGCGAAAAGCGCACCGGCATGCCGAAGGCGTTGGCGGCCAGCAGGGCGGTCTTGTGCGCGGCGTCGATGCCGTCCACGTCAAAACTGGGGTCGGCTTCGGCGTAGCCCAGGGCTTGCGCTTCGGCCAGGGCTTCGTCAAATCCCAGGCCGGCCTCGCGCATGCGCGTCAGGATGAAGTTGGTGGTGCCGTTGACGATGTCCGCCACCCATTCGACCTGGTTGGCGGCCAGCCCTTCGCGCAGCGCTTTCACGATGGGGATGCTGACGGCCACCGCGCCTTCGTAGGCCACGGCCACGCCGCGCTGGTGCGCGGCGGCAAAGATCTCGTTGCCGTGCTCGGCCAGCAGCGCCTTGTTGGCGGTGACGACGTGCTTGCCGTGCGCGATGGCCGCCAGCACCCATTCGCGGGCGGGCCCGGTGCCTCCGGCCACTTCCACCAGCACGTCGATGTCGGGCCGGGTGGCCAACTGCAGCGGGTCGCTGGTCAGCGCCACGCCAGGCGCGTCGCCCAGCAACTGTGCGGCGCGCGTCAGGTTGCGGGCGGCGACGGCCAAGATCTCGATGGCCCGGCCCGCGCGCCCGGCGATGGCCGTCTGGTTGCGTTGCAGCACGCGCCAGGTGCCGATGCCCACGGTGCCGATGCCGATCATCCCCACGCGCAGGGGCGCGCCGGTGGCTGCGGAGTGGGCTAACGCGGGGCGCGAAGCGGGGTCAGAAAACATGGCGGGTCATTCCTTCAATCAACCAACAACAAAAAACCCAGCGGGCCAGGCTGGGTTCGTTCGATGAGGGAATGACACCAGGTGGCCGCCGGTACGGCCACCCCGCGCAGGCTAGGGGGCCGCGGTGGACATGGTGGTAATCATTCGCGCACAAGGCGTGGCGGCACGCCCGGCCGAAGAGGCGAGGGTGCGGCTGTCAACGCAAAGATGGCGCGGCATGATGGCGGGCAGTGTACCGGAGGCTGGGCGGGCGCCTCAGCCTTTTTTCTCAGGCGTGGCCACGCCCAGCATGGCGTGCAGGCGCGGGCTGGTGGTGGTGTACTGAAAGAACACGTCCTTGCCCGGGTACACGAAGGGCAGGGCGCCATAGGCGGCCAGCGTGGCTTCGTGAAAGCCGCAAAGAATCAGCTTTTTCTTGCCCGGGTAGGTGTTGATGTCGCCCACGGCGAAGATGCCGGGCACGCTGGTGCCGTAGGTTTCGGTGTTCACCAGCAGCTGCTTGCGTTCGATGTCGATCTGCCAGTCGGCAATCGGGCCCAGCTTGGGGCTCATGCCCAGGAAGGCCAGCAGCGCATCGGCCGCCAGCGTGCGTGTCACGCCGTCTGGGCCCATCACCCGCACGGCGCGCAGGCGATCGTCGTCGGCCTCAAAGCCCGCCACCTGGCCGACCATGAACTGCATCTGCTGCGCCTCGCACAGCGCGCGCATGCGCGCCACGGCGGCGGGCGTGGCCTGAAAGCCGTCGCGCCGGTGCAGCAGCACCACGCTGGCGGGGCGGTGCTCAGCCTGGCTGGCGAAGTGCGCGGCCCAGTCCAGCGCGGAATCGCCGCCGCCCACGATGACGAGCTGCTGCCCGGCAAATTGCGCGGCGCTGGGCACGCGGTAAAAAAGCTGTCGCCCCTCGAACGCCTCAATGCCCGGCACCGTGAGGCGCCGAGGCTGGAAGGCGCCCACGCCCGCGGCGATGAACACCGCCTTGGCCAGCAGCTTCAGGCCCTGGGCCGATTCCAGCAGAAAGCGCCCATCGGGCTGCGGCTGAAGCGTGCTGACTTCGTGGCCCAGGTGAAAGGTGGGGGCGAAGGGGGCGATCTGCTGTTGAAGCGCCTCGATCAGCCCCAGCCCACTGCACATGGGGATGCCGGGAATATCGTAGATCGGCTTGTCGGGGTACAGCTCAGCCGGCTGGCCGCCGACGATGGGCAGCGCGTCGATGACGTGGGCCTTGATCTCCAGCAGGCCCAGCTCGAACACCTGAAACAGCCCCACCGGCCCCGCGCCGATGATGGCGGCGTCGATTTCCTGCGGGGCCTGGAGCGCTTGGGCCATGGATTTTGCTTCCAATTCAGGAGCTTCCGGCGCTGGTGCAGCCTGCGCTGGCGGTCGATTTGACACAAAAACCGTGCGACGGCGATGGCAGCACCACGGCGCGGTGCCGCGGGGCGATCAGCGCTTGAGGAAGGGCAGCTTGTCCGTGCGGTCTTTCCATTCCTCGGCGTCGGGCAGCGAATCCTTGCGCTTGGTGATGGTCTTGTAGCCGGGGTCGCGCGCCAGCTCGGCGTTGATCTCGGTCATGTGGATCTGGTCCTTGGGCACATCTTCTTCGGCGTAGATGGCGTTGACCGGGCATTCGGGAATGCACACCGCGCAGTCGATGCATTCGTCGGGGTCGATGGTCAGGAAGTTGGGGCCTTCCTTGAAGCAATCGACCGGGCAAACGTCCACGCAATCGGTGTACTTGCAGTTGATACAGGCTTCGGTGACGACGTGGGTCATGTTCTTGGAGCTGAGAGCAAACGAATAAGGTGTGCGGGCGGGTGTCGCCAGTGCGGGGCGCTGTCGTAACCTGAACTGCGGCGGCATGGCACCGCCCGGCCAAAGTCCGATTTTAACGGCTGCCCCGCCCCAGGGCTGGGGTAATCCCGGGTGGCAAAAGGGCTGTGGTATGTAGGGCCAATGGCGCCGGCCTTGCGCCGCGCCGATGACCCGGCAGGTAATCGACCCTTGGCGCCGACCGGTGCAAGCTGGCCGGCCACCGCGCCCGGCGGCCAGCCAGCGTCGTCGAACCCGCCAACCACCATCACCCGCCCCGAAAGGACGACGCGATGAACCTCGCACCGAATCTGCCCCACGTGCCCGCGCCGGCCCACGAGGCCCAAGCCGTCGGCGCGCTGCTGCGCGGGTGGCGCCAGCGCCGGCGCCTGAGCCAGATGGCCGTGGCGCTGGACGCCGGCGTGTCGCCCCGCCACATGAGCTTTGTGGAAACCGGGCGCTCGCGCCCCAGCCCCGAGGTGCTGATGGCGCTGGCCGACGTGCTGGCCGTTCCACTGCGCGAGCGCAATGCGCTGCTGCTGGCCGCTGGGTACGCGCCGCGCTTTTCGCAGCGCGCGCTGGACGCGCCTGACATGCGCCCGGTGCAGGCCGCGCTGGCGCGCCTGCTTGCTGCGCACGACCCTTACCCCGGCTTCGTGCTGGACCGTGCCTGGAACGTGGTGCAGGCCAACACGGCGGGCGCGGGACTGATGGCGGCGCTGCTGCCGGCAGCGCTGCGTGCGCCGACGGTGAATGTCTACCGAGCCTGCCTGCATCCGGACGGCTTGGCGCGGGTGACGGTCAACTTCGCGCAATGGGCCAGCGACATGCTGGGCAACCTGCGCCGCGCGGTGGCGCAAAGCGGTGACGACGATCTGGCGGCGCTGGAGCGCGAGGTGCTGGCCTACCCGAACATCCGGGCGCTGAGCGATGACGTGCGCCAGCCCGCCGGCCCGCCGCCCTTGCTGCTGCCCTGCGTGCTGGATCTGCCCGTGGCGGGCCGCCTGTCGCTGTTCACTACCGTGTGCACGCTGGGTGCGCCTGGTGACGTGACCTTGTCCGAGCTGTGCGCCGAGCTGTTCTACCCCGCGGATGAAGCCACCGCCGAGCGCCTGCGCGCTGCGGCCGCCAGCGCATAGCCGAACCCTGAAAGGCGCGCCGCACGACGCGCCACCATGACCTCGCAGGTCATCGACGTATGGCCAGCGGGCGTCTAGATTGAGGGCCAGCGCTGCCCCACACACCGGGCTGCGCGCGCCGTGTCCCGGGCGTGACGAGGGGCGTTGGCCAGAAGGAACCCGCACCATGCCTACCCTTGAACCCACCCCGTTTTTGCGCCGCGTGCTGAAGGCCGATGCGCTGCTGTGCCTTGCCGCCGCCGTGCTGCACCTGGGCTTTGCCGCACGACTGGACAGCCTGTTGGGCTTGCCCGCGCCCTTGCTGGTCGGCCCGGGCGTCTTCTTGCTGGCGTATGTGGCGCTGCTGGCGGCCATGGCGACGTCGCGCGCGGTGTGGTCCTGGTTGTTTCCGCTCATCGTGGGCGGCAACGTCGGCTGGGGCCTGTGTTGCATCGGCTTGTCGGCGGCGGGCGGGGTCACCGCGCTGGGCCACGCGTACCTGTGGCTCAATGCGTTGGCCGTGTTCGTGTTTGCAGCGCTGCAATGGCGCGGCTGGCGAGCTACGCCAGCGGGTGGCTCGGCGTGGCGCGCTGCGTAACGCACTTGCTGCCCATTCACACCAGACCCGCCCGGCGCGTTCAGCGCACCAGCACCGCGCCGGCCGTGCGCTGGCTGGCGCTGTCCACCAGGATCAGCGCGCCCAGGGTGCGGCTTTGGGTGAACGGCGCGGCGGGAATGGCTTCTTGCAGCGCCAGCTCGACATGGCCGATGGCGTTGGCGTCCAGCTGCGTGGCGGCCTCGGCAGCCAGGGTGTGGATGTCCACGCGTTCCACGATGCGTTGCACCTTGGCTTTCACCCAGCGGTGGCCGTGCAGCGCCCAGTACACGCGCCCAGGCAGCAGCGGCTCGTCGTCCAGCCACGCGATGGTGGTGGACAGTGTGCGCGTGGCGGGCCAGGCGGCGGTGGGGCCGGCGGTTTCGTCGTCGAAAGCGAAGTCGTCTGGCGCGGCGGGGGCGGGCGCTCCGGCGGCGGCGGTGGCCACGATCCAGTCGCCGCGCGACACGTCCAGCTCGCGGTCCAGCACGATGCCGGCGCTGTGGCCTGCGGCCACGTTGGCGGGGCGGCGGGCGTGGTCAAGCACCTGCGCTACCACGGCGGTCCGCCCGCCCGGCTGGACTTGCACGGTGGCGCCAGGCAGAACCTGGCCGGCAGCGACGCGGCCCCAGAACACGCGGCGGCCGTGCTCGCCACTTACGGCGGCCCCGGCTGACGCTGCCGCGCCATCGGCGCTGGGTTTTTCCACCCACTGAACCGGGAAGGCCAAGGGCAGATCGACCTCGCGCGGGGTGACGGGCAGGCGCTCCAGCAGCTGCAGCAGGCTGTCGCCGTCGTAGCCGGCCCAGCCGGGGTGCGGCTCCACCACGTTCCAGCCTTTCAGGGCCGACACCGGCACCGTGCCGCGCACCTGGATGCCCGCCGCCTGGGCAAAGCGGGCCAGGGCGCCGCGGATGTGGGCGAAGGCCAGCTCGGCGTCTTCCACCGCGTCCAGCTTGTTCACGGCGAAGACGATGGACGGCACGCGCAGCAGGTGCGCCAGCAGCGCGTGGCGGCGCGTTTGCGGCAGCAGCGCCAGCTGGTCGTTGCGCCAGTCCAGCTTGGTGGCGTCCACCAGCACCACGGCGGCATCGGCCTGCGACGCGGCGGTGACCATGTTGCGCGTGTACTGCTCGTGCCCCGGTGCGTCGCCAATGATGAACTTGCGTGCTTCGGTGCTGAAGTAGCGGTACGCCACGTCGATGGTGATGCCTTGCTCCCGCTCGGCCTGCAGCCCGTCGGTGAGCAGCGCCAGATCGGTTTCGCCCGACCGGGTGACGCCCGCCAGGTGGTCTTGCAGCACGGCCTTGCTGTCGACCAGCAGGCGGCCGATCAGCGTGCTCTTGCCATCGTCCACACTGCCGCAGGTGATGAAGCGCAGGGCGGATTGGGTGTCAAAAGTGGCTTCAGCGCCCGTCTGATCTGCGCGAGCAGCTATCAATTCGGTAGTTGTCATGGTCTTCCTTCAGAATTCAGATCTGCAAGCTTTTGGCGCAACCGTGGTGCCAGCCGCGCGGCGCACGCAATGCAACCGCCCCGTCCAGGGCAGCCGGGCGAAGGCTTTGCCAAGCCCTGGCTGCGTTCCCATCCGAGGGATGCACGTCAGAAATACCCGTCCTTCTTGCGCTTTTCCATGCTCGCCTCGCTGGTCTTGTCGTCCATGCGCGTGGCGCCGCGTTCGCTGACTTCGGCGGCCAGCGTCTCGATGACGATCTCGCCCGGCGTGGCGGCGGGGCTTTCCACCGGGCAGGTGCAGGTGATGTCGCCCACGGTGCGAAAGCGCACGGTGCGCGTTTCCACGGTTTCACCCTCCTTGGGCGGGGTGAGGTCGGTCACCGGCACCAGCAGGCCGCGCCGCTCTACCACCTCGCGCTGGTGCGCGTAGTAAATGCTGGGCAGGGCGACCTGCTCGCGCTCGATGTACTGCCACACGTCCAGCTCGGTCCAGTTGCTGATCGGGAACACGCGAAAGTGCTCGCCCGGCTGCAGGCGGGTGTTGAACAGCGTCCACAGCTCGGGCCGCTGTGCCTTGGGCTGCCACTGGCCGAAGCTGTCGCGGTGGCTGAAGATGCGCTCTTTGGCGCGGGCTTTTTCTTCGTCGCGGCGGGCGCCGCCGATCAGCGCGTCAAAGCGGAATTCCTCGATCGCCTCGAGCAGCGTGACCGACTGGTGCACGTTGCGGCTCTCGCCCGGGTGCGCCAGGCGCACGGTGCCGCGCGCCATGCTGTCTTCCACGCTGCGCACGATCAGCTCGGCGCCCAGTTCCTTGGCGCGCAGGTCGCGGAAATCGGTTACCTCAGGAAAGTTGTGGCCGGTATCGATCATCAGCAGCGGGTAGGGAATGCGGCCTTGGCTACCGGAGGGGCCCTTCGTGTTCACGAAGGCTTTTTCGGCGCACTTGAGCATCACCAGCGAATCCTTGCCGCCCGAAAACAGCAGCGCCGGGCGCTCAAACGCCGCCGCCACTTCGCGCAGGATGAAGATGGTTTCTTCTTCCAGTGCGTCCAGGTGCGCGTTGCTCAGGTGGTGGGCGCCGGCCTGGTTCAAGGCCGACTCGATCGCATCAGGTTTCACAGGAGCGTTCATCGGGGCAGTTTCGGTATCCGGCATTTGTTCTCAACATCTAAGACACGCTGGGTCGGCTTCGCTCGCACTTCAACGGACGGCTGGGCAGCGCCCCAATCACCAGCGAACGGCGTGCACGAACCTGCGCCCGGCACTGACGTTGTCCCCTCCCGAAGAGAGAGGGGGAAGGCGCCGCAGGCGACTCAGGGGGTAGCACGCTAGTGCTCTATGTGCAACCCGCATTCGCGGTTGTCCTCGGCCTTGGTTGGGTCCACGTAGTCGAAGTTGTTCGGCAGGCCGTGCGCCTGGCAGTACTCGTACAAATCCTTGGACGACCAGTGCAGCAGCGGCGCCACCTTGATCAGCCCGTCGGGGTTGATGCTGACCGGCTCCATCGCCGCGCGCACGGCGGTGTCGGTGGCGCGCAGTGCGGTAAACCAGACCTTGGGCGCGGTTTCGCGCAGGGCGCGGGCAAAGGGCTCCAGCTTTACCTCTTCGGTGAAGGCGGCGTGGCGCGGGTCATCCAGCGCGGGGGCGGGGCCTTCCAGCGCTTCGCGGTGCGCGCGGCTGCGGCGCGGCAGGTAAATCTGCAGGTTCAGCTTCAGCTGCCGGGTCACCTCGTCGGCAAAGCGGTAGGTGGCTTCGGTGTTGTAGCCGTTGTCCATCCAGACCACGGGCACGTCGGGCTGCACGCGCGTGACCATGTGCAGGATCACCGCCTCGAAAGGGCGGAAGTTGGTGGTGACGATGGCCCGCTGCCCCAGGCCCAGCGCCCAGCGCACCAGCTCGGGCGCGTAGCGCCCCAGCTGGGCGTTGACTTCGGCCAGGTTGGGTGTGGCGAGCGCGGCGTTCATGGTGCTTCCCGGGCGAACAGCGGCTGCGGGTTTTGCGCATCGCCTTGGTAGAAAGCGCTGTAGCGGGCGAACTGCCGCTCGGCCGCGGCTGCGTCAACCCCTTCAGCCAGCACGGCGCTGGTGAAGCCACTGCGGTGCATCTGCACCAGCTGGTCGATCAGCACATCGCCCGTGGCGCGGATGTCGCCCTGAAAGCCGTAGCGGCGGCGCAGCGTGACGGCCTGGCTGAAGGCGCGCCCGTCGGTGAATTTGGGGAACTGAAGCTCGATGCGATCCACGCCGCTGAAGGCGTTTTCGGCCGCCAGCGCGGCCAGATCGGCGTCGTTGGCGATTTGCAAGGTTTTTTGGCTGTCTGCGCTGGCTGCACCGGCGCTGGAAGCTATCAGTTTCATAGTGTTGATCGTGGAGTCTGGGCCGGCACGCCTGGCGCGGTGCCGATCCGTTGTGGGGAGACTTTAGGGCGCCAGGGCGCCAACGCAAACTACAGAGTTCTTTGGGGTATATGCAGTGGATGAATAAGGAAATGCGGATGCGCACCAGTGGCTGCGCAGCCGTGATCGCACGCGAACCAGCCTGTTACTGACGCCATTGCGCGCCAAAAGCGGCACTTTTGGGGCGCTGCTGACCCAATCGGCTGAGCGCAGCCTGGCCGCTTAGCCCGTGTTGCGCAGCGCCGCCGCAATGCCGTTGATCGACATGTGGATGCCCAGCTTCACGCGCTCGTCCGCCGCGCCGTCGCGCCAGCGGCGCAGCAGCTCTACCTGCAGGTGATGCAGCGGATCGATATACGGAAAACGGTGGCGGATTGAGCGGGCCAGCGCCGTGTTGTGCGCCAGCCGGTCGGTGTCGCCGGTGATCAGTGCCAGCGCGTCGGCGGTGCGCTGCCATTCGGCCTGGATGGCGCTGAAGATGCGGCGGCGCAGGCGGGGGTCGGGCACCAGTTCGCTGTAGCGCGAGGCCAGGGCCAAGTCGCTCTTGGCCATCACCATGTCCATGTTGGACAGCAGCGTCTGGAAGAACGGCCACTGCGCGCCCATGCGCTTGAGCAGCGCGGTCTGCTTGGCCGGGTCGGCGCCATGGGCGTTCACGAACTGCTGCACCGCCGTGCCAAAGCCGTACCAGCCGGGCAGCGTCAGGCGGCACTGGCCCCAGCTGAAGCCCCAGGGGATGGCGCGCAGGTCTTCGATCTTTTGCGTGGCCTTGCGCGAGGCGGGGCGCGAGCCGATGTTCAGCTCGGCAATCTCGCGGATAGGCGTGGCGGTGAAGAAGTAGTCGGTAAAGCCGGGCGTTTCGTAGACCAGCTGGCGGTAGGCGGCCATGCTGGCCTGCGACAGCGCCTCGGCCGCCTGCAAAAAGGCGGCGCTGGCGCCCTTGGTGGGCTGCAGCAGGGTGGCTTCCAGCGTGGCGGCGACAAGTGTTTCAAGGTTGCGGCGGCCGATTTCGGGGTTGGCGTATTTCGACGCGATGATCTCGCCCTGCTCGGTCAGCCGAATCTGCCCGCGCACCGTGCCGGGCGGCTGCGCCAGGATGGCCTGGTAGCTGGGGCCGCCGCCGCGCCCCACGGTGCCGCCGCGCCCGTGGAACATGCGCAGGCGAATGCCGTGGCTGGCTGCCAGGGTGTCGAACACCTCGACCAGCGCCAGCTCGGCCCGGTACAGCTCCCAGTTGCTGGTGAAGATGCCGCCGTCTTTGTTGCTGTCGCTGTAGCCGAGCATGATGTCCTGCTCAGCGCCGCTGCGCTGCCACAGCGCGGCGATGCCCGGCAGCGCGTAGTAGGCGCGCATGATGGGTGCAGCCTGGCGCAAATCGCCAATCGTCTCGAACAGCGGCACCACCACCAGATCGGCCACGGCGCCGGCGCTGTCCAGCGTGCCGCGCATCAGGCCCACTTCTTTCATCAGCAGCAGCACTTCCAGCAAGTCGCTGACGGTTTCGGTGTGGCTGATGATGGCGTGGCGCAGCGCTTCGGGGCCGTAGTCGGCGCGGGCGCGCAGGGCGGTTTCCAGAATAGCCAGTTCGGACTGCGTGTGCGCCGAATAGGTGGCGCCCATCACGCGCAGCGGGCGCGCGTCGTTCAGCAGGCGCAGCAGCAGTTGCTGGCGCGCGGCCTCATCCAGCGCGCCGTAGTCCGCCTCGAGCTGGGCGGTGGCCAGCAGTTCTTGCAGCACGGCTTCATGCTGGTCTGAGCTTTGGCGCAGATCTACGGTGGCCAGGTGAAAGCCGAAGACCTCCACCGCGCGGATCAGCGGGGCCAGGCGCAGCTCGACCAGCGCCTGGCCGTGGTGCTGGCGCAAAGACGCTTCGATGGTGCGCAAATCGGCCAGAAACGCTTGCGGCGTGGCGTAGGCATTTTGCGGGCTGACCGCGTGGCGCGCAGCCTCGCCGCCCGTCAGGTGCCGCAGCGTGGCGGCCAGGCGCGCGTACACGCCGGTCAGGGCGCGGCGGTAGGGTTCGTCCTCGCGGTGCGGATTCTGGTCGGGCGAGGCCTCGGCCAGCGCCTGCATGGCCGGCGACACCTGGGCCAGCCGGGCCGCCATCGACAGCTCGCCGCCCAGCAGATGCACTTCCGTCAGGTAGTGGCGCAGCACCACTTCCGACTGGCGCCGCAGCGCCGTGGCCAGCGTGTCGGCCGTTACGAAGGGGTTGCCGTCGCGGTCGCCGCCAATCCACTGGCCCATGCGCAGGAAGGGGTGCAGGTGCGCACCGCCCAACTGCGCCTCCAGCTCGGCGTAGATGCGCGGAATCTCGCGCAGGAAGGTGGTTTCGTAGTAGCGCAGCGCGTTTTCAATCTCGTCCGACACCGTCAGCTTGGTCAGCCGCAGCAGCCGCGTTTGCCACAGCTGCACCACGCGCGCCTTGATCTGCGCCTCATTGGCGGCCAGCTCGCGCGGGGTGAGCGCGTCTTGCCCCTTGGCGTACAGCTGCGCCTGCTCGAGCAGGGCGTCGCGCGCGGCCAGCAGCTCGGCAATGCCGCGCTCGGCCGCCAGGATGCTTTGCCGTTGCACCTCGGTCGGGTGGGCGGTGAGCACCGGCGCCACGTAGGCCTTCGACAGCGTTTGCACGATGGCGTCGTTGCTGATTTGCTTGTCGTCCAGGCGCTTCAAGGCCACGGCCAGGCTGCCTTCCTGGCTGCGCCCGGCGCGTTCGTGCACCTCGCGGCGGCGGATGTGGTGCTGATCCTCGGCCAGATTGGCCAGGTGCGAAAAGTACGTGAACGCGCGGATCACGCTGACGGCCTGGTCGCCGCTCAAGCCTTTCAGCAGCTTTTTCAGCGCCTTGTCGGCCGCGTGGTTTTCATGCAGCCGGAAGGCCACCGAAAGCTGGCGGATCTGCTCGACCAGCTCGTAGGCGGCTTCGCCCTCCTGCTCGCGGATCACGTCGCCCAGCAGGCGCCCCAGCAGGCGGATGTCGTCGATCAGCGGCTGGTCTTTGTCGGACGCAGCGGGCGGCTTGCTTGACCGGGCGGTGGCGGCGGTGGCGGGGCGGGAAGGCGGGCGGCGTGTGGCGTTCATGCGCAGATGCTATCGGTTTGCTGGAGGCCCGCCGGCCCGATGAGCTAGGCGTTGCGTCGGCCGATGGTCTACTCGCGGCGAAGCAGTGCAGCGTCGCCGGGGGCCGTGCCACACCCTTCGTGGAAAATCGGCGTGTAGCGCAGTAGCAGACTGCCCTGGGTGCTACTAATTCAATAGCGATTGGCGAATGGATGGCGGCGCGCCCTCGCGCCATCGGAACTCAGGCGGAGGCCGTTTCCGCCGCCTGCCGCGTGCGGTGCCCAGCGTCCAGGCGCGCGCCGTTGGCGGCGGCCTTGAACGGGTCGTGCCCCACGCGGCGCAGGGTGTCGATGAAGTGCTCGGCCTGGCTGGCGCGCAGGTCGCGGTAGGTGGTCAGCACGGCTTCCACCACGCCCGGCACTTCGGCCGCGCTGAAGGAGGGGCCCACGACTTTGCCGGGGTGCGCCGCGCCGGACAGGGCAGAGCCGTCGCTGCCACCCAGCGTGACCTGGTACCACTCCTTGCCGTCTTTATCCACGCCCAGGATGCCGATGTGGCCGCTGTGGTGATGGCCACAGCTGTTGATGCAACCGCTGATGTGCAGGTCGATCGGGCCGAGGTCGGTCACCTCGTCGATGTCTTGGTACAGCTCGGTCAGGGCGGCGGCGATGGGGATGGCACGCGCGTTGGCGAGCGAGCAGAAGTCGCCGCCGGGGCAGGCGATCATGTCGGTCAGCAGGCCGATGTTGGGTTGCGCCAGGCCCAGGGCGCGGGCGCGCTCGTACAGCGCGGGAAGGTCTTCGCGGTGCACCCAGGGCAGCAGCAGGTTTTGCTCATGCGTCAGGCGCGCTTCGCCGGCGCTGAAGGTGTCGGCCAGCTCGGCCAGTGCGTCCAGCGTGTCGGCGTCGGCATCGCCGGGCGCCCAGCCCAGGCGTTTGAAGGACAGGGTGACGACGGCCAGCTCGGGCAGGCGGTGCGCACGCACGTTCTGCTTCAGCCAGCGCTGGTACAACTGGCTGTTCACATCGACTTGCGAAGGCAGGTTGGCCGGGCGGAAATCCGGCACGACGAAGTTGGCCTGCACGCGCTTCAGCTCGGCGCGCGTCAAGGTGTGCGGGGCGCCATCCTGCTCGACGATGGCCTTGTATTCGGCTTCTACCTCGTCAATGAATTGCTGGCCTTCGGCCTTCACCAGAATCTTGATGCGGGCCTTCCACTTGTTGTCGCGGCGGCCGTAGCGGTTGTAGACGCGGATCACCGCCTCGACGTAGTTCAGCAGCTCGGACCAGGGCAGGAACTCGCGCACCACGGTGCCGATCACCGGCGTGCGGCCCATGCCGCCACCCACCTTGATGGTGAAGCCGACTTCGCCCGCGTCGTTGCGGCGGGCCTGCAGGCCGACGTCGTACCAGCCGGTGGCGGCGCGGTCTTCCTCGGCGCCGTTGAATGCGATCTTGAACTTGCGCGGCAGAAAGGCGAACTCGGGGTGCAGCGTGCTCCACTGGCGCATGATCTCAGCGTAAGGGCGCGTGTCCACGATCTCGTCCGGCGCAATGCCTTCCAGCGCTTCGCTGGTGATGTTGCGGATGGTGTTGCCGCTGGTCTGGATGCCGTGCATGTTCACGCTGGCCAGCAGATCCATCACGTCCGCCGCCTTGGACAAGGGAATCCAGTTGAACTGCACGTTGGTGCGCGTGGTGAAGTGGCCATAGCCGTACTTCAGCGGGGGCGCGGCCAGCGTCAGGCCAGGTTGCGAGGCCTGCAGCGCGTCCTGCGTCTGCTGGGCCGAGTCCAGCAGGGCTTGGTCCGGGCGGTCGTACTCGCGGGCGATGTGACCCAGCATGCGCAGCTGCGCGCTGCTGATCTCGCCGTAGGGCACGGCGATGCGGGCCATGGGCGCGTAGCGTTGCACGTACCAGCCGTTTTGCAGGCGCAGGGGCAACAGCTGTTCGTCGGTGAGTTCGCCGCGTTCCCAGCGCTCAAGCTGGTCCCTGAACTGCTGCGCGCGAAGCTGGACAAACTGACGGTCGAATTGGGTGTATTGGTACATCGTGTGGAAGGGTTTTCTGGCGCGCCGGGGCCGCACCCACGCTTCAGGTCGGCGTGGCAATGTAACGGCTGCGCGGGCAACGGCCAACCAATCAATTGTTGTTCACATATGCCGATGTCGCATAAGCAGATGCCTGAATGCCGATACGGCTTGGGGCGAATGGACCGAACGGGTTGCCCCTGAAGCCGCCGCGCGTGCGCGGAACTTTGGAGGGCTTGAGCGCGTCTGTTTCTTTCGCTTACCTGTTTGGCTGGTTCACTCCGGCGCCAATTTTTATGGATTTTCGCCTCCTCCCAGCCTTTCAAACCAGCCATTCGCGCCGCTTATGGCTGCACGGCATAGGCGCTGCGGCCGCGGTGGCAGCGCTGCAGACGCTGGGCACGCAGGCGCACGCCCAGACGGCGCGAAGAGATAAGGCGCAGCAGCGCATGCCGGTGATTTTCATCGGCCACGGCAGCCCCATGAACGCGATCAGCGATTCCGCCTTCACGCGTCGTCTGGCCCGTTGGGGGCAGGAGCTGCCTCGCCCCAGCGCCATTCTGAGCATTTCGGCCCACTGGCTGACGCGCGGCAGCACGGCCATCGACGTGCAGACGCGGCCTAAAACCATCTACGACTTCAGCGGCTTTCCGCCTGCGCTCACCGACATCAGCTACCCCGCGCCGGGCGACCCGGCGCGCGCCCGCCAGGCCGCTGCCCTGGTGAAGCAGGCCAAGGTGGTGGCCACGCAGGACTGGGGGCTGGACCACGGCACCTGGACGGTGCTGCACCACCTGTACCCCAAGGCAGACATTCCGGTGTTTCAGCTGTCGATCGACTACGACCAGCCGGCCGCGTTTCACCGCGCCGTGGGGCGTGACCTGGCCGCGCTGCGCGACAGCGGCGTGCTGATTCTGGGCAGCGGCAACGTGGCGCACAACCTGCGCGCCACCGACCGTGGCCGTCCCGATGGCGTGATGGCCAGCCGGCCCTGGGCCCAGGCCTTTGACAATGCCGTCAAACAGGCGCTGGCCGAGCGCGACGACGCGGCACTTACCGCCTACGCCAAGCTGCCCGGTGCCGATGTCGCCGTGGCCACGCCCGACCATTACTACCCGTTCATGTACGCGCTGGGGGCCGCAGACGCGCAGGAACGGCCCAAAACCATCTACGAAGGCTTTCAGGCCGGCACCATCAGCATGCGCTGCGTGCAATTCGGTTAACGCGCAGCGGGCAAATGTCCGCGCGCGCCCTAGCGCCCGCGGGATGGCTGATGAAATAGAATCCAAATAGAATCCAAATTGCGTTAAACTTTCCTATTGGTATCTAGGAAAGACGGTTTGACGCATGCGGTTGCGCAAAGCCCTGTTGCCATGCGGCAGTCCTAGATGCCAGCGCCGGCACGCAGAAACCGCCCGGTTGCACCGTTGTTTGTTGGGAACGTGCTGGTTGACAGCGCATTTGGAGGAGGTTTTCATGTTCAAACCGATCGCGCTGCGGTGCGCGCGCGTCTTGGCCGCTGCGTTGGCCACTTGCAGCCTGCCCGCAGTGGCTGCGGTGCCCGCTGCCGAGTTCACCGTACTCGCTGCGCTGTTCATCAATAACAACGGCAGCAACTGGACCAACAATACCAATTGGGGCACCGGCGACCCTTGCGATGACGCGTGGTACGGCATTACTTGCAACGCGGCCGGCACCAACGTCGTTGAAATCAGTCTGCCAGGCAACAACCTGGTTGGCACGCCAGGTGGCGTGGGCAGCTTGCCGGCCAACTTCAATGCGTTGACGCGCTTGGAAGAGGTGCGCCTTTCGGGCAATCGAATGAACGGGCATATTCCTGACTTGTCAGGCTTGAATGCCTTGGCAGTTTTCAGCGTTGGCAACAATGAGTTAACGGGCACCATCCCGCCAGTGTCCCTGCCTGCTTTGACCTACTTTGACGTGTCCGAAAATCGACTGGCAGGCGCCATTCCGGCGCTGGACAACGTGCCGTTGTTGGAAGTTTTTGCAGCAGAAAATAACCTGCTGACAGGGGATATCCCGCCATTGGATGCGGTGCCTTCGTTGGACGGCTTTTACGTTGGCAACAATCAATTGACTGGCGTCATTCCGCCACTGGTCGGTCTGGCTGCGTTGGAGGGCTTCGATGCCTCGAACAACCGATTGACCGGGCCTGTTCCGGCCTTGCCCAGTGGCCTTATACAGCTGAACGTCCATGGAAACGACCTCAGTGGCCCGATGCCGGCGGCGCCGGCGCTGCTTGCGCCGGGCAGAAGCGAGTTGTGCCTGCCTGTCGTCCCCGGCCGCGCCAACAATCCCAACCTGCAACTCTCGCCTGACCCGGCCACCAACACCGCCTGGAACGCTGCCACCGGTGAAGCCGACTGGAACGCCGGCTGCCGCGCCGCCGCGGCCGTGGCGGCGGTGCCCACGCTGGGCCCGTGGGCGCTGATGGGCATGGGCGTGCTGCTGGCGAGCTTGGCGGGGCGCGGTGGCATTGGCGTGCGCCCGTTGCGCAAGCGCCGTAAGCTCTGATAACGATAGCTGTATATGCAGTTGCAGTAGGCGCCTGAAGGCTATTTGCCATTGGTTCTCGGGTGCAGTCAGGCGCCATCCCCACAGCCCTGTGACGGGTGCGGCGCATGGCGATGAAAGAGCAAGTGGCCATCCACCTTTGGCCCTGGACGCACGCGCTATCTCTCGTGGCGCACGCATTGGAAGGAGATTCGACATGTCCAAACCCATCGCTGCGCGCTGTGCGCGTGCCCTCGCCGCGACCGCGCTGGCCGCTTGCAGTGTTTCTGCGCTGGCTGCCGTACCTGCCGTCCAGCGGCAGGTGCTTGAGGATCTGTACAACAGCACCAACGGCCCAGGCTGGACCATTAGTACAAACTGGTTGGTCGGCGACCCGTGCGAGCAGGCGTGGTATGGCGTGGTCTGCTCCTCCTTCGGCGACGCTGTCACGAGGATCACGCTGCCAGGTAATAACTTAGTTGGTACTTCGGGAGTCGCCAGCTTGCCAGTCAACTTCAATGCGCTTACCAGTCTGATAGAAGTAAATCTTGATGCAAACGCCCTGACAGGTGCCATTCCTGCACTCACGGGGCTGAACGACTTGTTTTATTTCCGTGTCAGCAACAACAACTTGACAGGGCCAATACCGCAACTCTCCGGTCTGCAGGCGCTGGAGAAATTCCTGGCTTACAGCAACGGCTTGACGGGCCCTATCCCGGAACTGACCAACTTGCCCGCGTTGGAGGTGGTTAGTGTTTCCTATAACCGGCTGACGGGGTCAATTCCGCCACTGGCTGGTGTGCCCACTCTGAAGCTGTTTTGGGCGAGAGACAACCAACTGGAGGGGGCAATTCCGGCGTTGGACAGCCTAGTCGCACTCGAGGGCTTCGAGGTCTCTCGCAATGCGCTGAGCGGCGTCATTCCACCGCTGGGCAGTTTGGCTGTTCTGAAAGAACTCTACGTTTCCGATAACCAGTTGAGCGGCCCCATTTCGGCCTTGCCGAACACGTTGATCCGGTTAAACGCCAGTGGCAACAACTTCAGCGGTCCAGTGCCGCCCGCGCCGCCCGCATTGCTCCCAGGCCTGAGCCAGCTATGCCTGCCGGCCGTTGCCGGGCGCGCGAACAACCGTGACATGTTGCCGTCGCCCGACGCGGCCACCAACGCCGCTTGGAACATCGCCACCGGCGAGACCGACTGGAACGCCGGCTGCCGCGCCGCCGCGGCCGTGGCGGTACCCACGCTGGGCCAGTGGGCGCTGATGGCCATGGGCTTGCTGATGACCGTTATGGCTGGGCTGGGCTGCGCTAGGACGCGGCAGTTGCACCAGCGCCGCCAGCTCTTATAACGATAGCATCTGGCGTAGGCACACTATGCGCCTGAGGGCTGTTTGGCTCTGTTTTGGCCCGTTAGTGGGCCGGCCCTGACGTCCACTGGTGCGGCGGGTGCGCGCCCCGTCGCGCTGGCACGCAGCAATCGCCGTGCTCGTCTAATGCGCCTCGGCCTGCTTGGCGGCCTTGATGGTCGCCTCGGTATCGCCCTTGGCGCCGTTGAAGAACAGGTTCAGCAGCACGGCGCTGATGGAGGCCAGCAAGATGCCCGATTCGATCAGCGGGTGCATGCCGTGCGGCATCCACTGCAGGTAGCGTGGGGCGATCAGCGGGATCATGCCCATGCCGATGGAAATGGCCACGATCAGCGCGTTGTTGCGGTTGTGCATATAGTCCACGCCGCCCAGGATGCGGATGCCGGTGGTGGCCACCATGCCAAACATCACCAGGCCAGCGCCGCCCAGCACCACGGTGGGCAGCGATTCCACCAGCGCCGCCATCTTGGGCAGCAGGCCCAGCACGATCAGGATGAAGCCCGCGGCCACGCACACGTAGCGGCTCTTGACGCCGGTGACGGCCACCAGCCCCACGTTCTGCGAAAAGCTGGTGTAGGGGAAGGTGTTGAAGATGCCGCCGATCAGCGTGCCCAGCCCGTCGGTGCGCAGGCCGCGCGCCAGGGCGGGCTGGTCGATCTTGCGGTCGGTCATCTCGCCCAGCGCCAGGAACATGCCGGTGGATTCGATCATCACCACGATCATCACCAGCACCATCGTCAGGATCAGCACCGGGTCGAAGATTGGCACGCCGAAGTGAAACGGCAGCACCACGTCGAACCAGTGCGCCTTGCCCACCTTGTCAAAGTTCATCATGCCGGCGGCGGTGGCGATGACGCCGCCCACCACGATGCCGATCAGCACCGAGATGTTGGCCAGAAAGCCCCGCGCGAAGCGCGCCACCAGCAAGATCGTGGCCAGCACGGCGGCCGACACGGCCACGCCGGGCAGGGCGGCGTAGTTGGGGTTGGGCACGGTGGGTGCCAGCACCAGACCTGCAGGTACGTCCGGAATGCCTGCCTGGCCCACCGCGGCCGCGCTGCGCAGGCCGCTGAGCCATTCGCTGTGTTCGGGCGCCACCGTCATCGGCGCCGTGGGGCCGACGGGGTTGCCGAAGATCCAGTTGATGCCCACGCGCATCAGGTTGATGCCGATCACCGCAATGATGGTGCCCGTGACCACCGGCGGGAAAAACCGCAGCATGCGGCTGATCAGCGGCGCGATCAGGATCGAGATGACGCCCGCGCCAATGATGGCCCCGAAGATCATCCGCGCCCCGTCGGGCCCGGGGTTGGCGTTGGCCATGGCCACCATCGGGCCGACCGACGCAAACGTCACGCCCATCATCACCGGCAGCTTGATGCCGAACCACTGCGTGGCGCCCAGCGCCTGGATCAAGGTGACCAGGCCGCAGCAGAACAGGTCGGCCGAGATCAGCAGCGCCACCTCATCCGGGCTGAGCTTGAGCGCGCGGCCCACGATCAGCGGCACGGCGACCGCGCCGGCGTACATCACCAGCACGTGTTGCAGGCCCAGGGCGGTCAGTTTGCCCGCGGGTAGTCGTTCATCGACCGGGTGGGTGCTCATGCGTCTCTCCTAGATTCTTGGAATGTTTTTGGGCTCTGGCGCCGGTGGGGCGGGCGCTGGCAGCTATGGTTATTGAAGCAAATCGAACAGCGTGCGGGCCACGACCTTGGTGGCGCGGCGCAGGTCTTCGAGGTTCAGGCGCTCGTCGGCGCGCTTGGCATGGCTTTCCAGTACGGTGCGCGGGCCGGCGCCGTAGATCACCCCCGGAATGCCATGTTCGACGTACAGGCGCACATCGGTGTACAGCGGCGTGCCCACGGCCGGGGGCGTGTCGCCGAAGACCGCTTCGCCGTGCTTTTGAATGGCTTGCACCAGCGGCGCGTTGCCCGCCAGCGGCGTCATGGCGTTGGCCAGCAGCAGGCGCTTGATGTCCACGCGAATGCCTTCGTCCGTGCGCCCGGCGTTGAAGCCGTCCACCGCGTCGGCGATCACCTGGCGGATCAGCGCTTCCACGTCGGCGGGGTTTTCTTCGGGGATCATGCGGCGATCCAGCTTAAACACCACTTTGCCGGGCACCACGTTGGTGTTGGTGCCGCCTTCGATGCGGCCAATGTTCAGGTAAGGGTGCTGGATGCCGGGCACGCGCGAGGTGATGTTTTCATAGCGGCGGTTTTCGGCGTACAGCTGGTTCATGATGGCCACGGCGCCCTGCAGCGCGTCCACCCCCGTGCTGGGCACGGCAGCGTGGGCCATCTTGCCGTGTACCGTCACTTCCATCTGCAGGCAGCCGTTGTGCGCGGTCACCACTTCGTAGCTGAAGCCGGCGGCGATCATCAGGTCGGGCTTGGTCAGGCCCTTTTTCAGCAGCCAGCCGGGGCCCAGTTCGCCGCCGAATTCCTCGTCGTAGGTGAAGTGCAGCTCGACCGCGCCGTGCGTGGGCTTGGCCACGGCTTCGAGGGCGCGCACGGCGAAGCTGAACGTGGCGAAGTCGCCCTTGCTGACGGCGGTGGCGCGGCCATACATCTGGCCGTTGTCGATTTCGGCGCCGTAGGGGTCGTGCGTCCAACCTTCGCCCGGAGGCACCACGTCGCCGTGGGCGTTCAGCGCCACGGTGCGGCCGCCATCGCCGTAGCGGCGGCGCACGATCAGGTTGGTGATGCTCTCCATGCCATAGGCCTGCACTTCGGCGGCGGGCACGGTGTGCTTTTCAGCGTCGAAGCCCCAGGCGGCGACCAGCTCGGCCGTGCGTTCGGCGTGCGGCGCGTTGTTGCCGGGCGGCGTGTCCGTGGGCACGCGCACCAGTTGCTGCAAAAAGGCCACTTCTTCGTCGAAGTGCGCGTCTATCCAGGCGTCCAGCTGGGCGTAGGTGGTGTCGTGGTTGCTCATGGTGTTTTGAAGAGAATAGGGCGTTGGCGCCGATGGGATAAGCGCTGGCAGCTATTTATTTGATAGTATTTTCGGTGGCCACGGCCTGCAGCAGGTGCTGCATGGCGCGCACCGCCAGGTCCATGTCGTCGGCCGTGCTGGATTCAAGTGGGTTGTGGCTGATGCCGCTGTTTTCACCGCGCACGAACAGCATGGCCTGGGGCATCACCTCGTGCAGTTTCATGGCGTCGTGGCCCGCGCCGCTGGGCATGCGGAAGATGGGCAGGCCCAGCGAATCAACGGCGGCTTCCCAGTGGCGCTGCCACTCAGGCGCGCTGGGCGCGGCGGCGGCGCGCATGGATTCCTCCAGCTTGTAGTTCAGCCCCCGGCGCATGGCGATCTGCTGCAGGCGCTCCAGCACGTCGGCGGCCAGGCGGTCGCGCTGCGCGTCGTTGGGGGCGCGCATGTCCAGGCTGAAGCGGCAGCGCCCCGGCACCACGTTGATGGAGCCGCTGGGCACTTCCAGCATGCCCATGGTGGCGACGGAATCGCCATCTTTCGCGGCACGCTCTTCCATGTACAGCGCCAGCTCGGCCGCGGCGGTGGCGGCGTCGCGGCGGCGGTCCATGGGCGTGGTGCCGGCGTGGCTGGCCTGGCCGAAGAATTCGCCCACGAAGCGGATGCCGCCGTTGATCGACGTCACCACGCCCAGCGGCAGGTTCAGCTCGTTCAGCACCGGGCCTTGCTCGATGTGCACTTCGATGAAGCCCAGGTATTTGGCCGGGTCGCGCTTCAAGCCCTTGATGTCGGCCGGGTTCAGCCCGGCGTGCGCCATGGCCTGCTGCATGGTCACGCCGTCGGCGTCGGCCTGGCTGAGCCAGTCGGGGTTGAACTGGCCGATCAGCGCGCCCGAGCCGAGGAAGGTCGCCTTGTAGCGTTGGCCTTCTTCTTCGGCAAAGCCGATCACCTCGAAGTCGAAAGGCAGGCGCCGGCCGGCGCGCGCCAGCTCGCGCACGCAGGCGATGGGCACGAAGATGCCCAGGCGCCCGTCGTACTTGCCGCCGTTGCGCACGGTGTCGTAGTGGCTGCCGGTCATCAGCGTCTTGGGGTGGCGCACGGCCGGGTCGGCCTTGTAGCGGCCGACCACGTTGCCCACGGCGTCGATGTGCACTTCGTCGAAACCGGCTTCCTGCATGTCGGCGCGGATCTGCGCGGCGCAAGCGCGGTGCGCGTCGGTCAGGTAGGTGACGGTGAGCTGGCCTGCCTCTTTAAAGCCTGGGTCGCTGTGCTGGGCCAGGCGCTCGTGCGCGTCCCATGCGGCGTTGCCCAGCGTGGGCTCGGCGGCGAACTTGTCGGCCAGGCGGATTTCGGCAATGCGGTGGATGTTGCGCAGCGCCTCGGCACGCTCGAAATCGGGGTGGTTGTCCAGCCGGCGCGCGAAGGTGTCGATGATCTGCTGGCGCGCCAGGCCCGTGCCGCGCGGGCCGCGCACGGCCAGGATGAAGGGGAAGCCGAACTTGGCGTTGTAATCGGCGTTCAGGCGCTGGATGCGCTCAAACTCTTCGGGCGTGCAGTCGGTCAGGCCCGCCTTGCTTTGCTCGTTGGTGGATTCGGCCGTGAGCGACTTGGCCACCATCGCTTTGCCCGCCAGCTCGGGGTGGGCGCGGATCAGCGCCAACTGCGCATCCACATCGGCGCGCGCCAGCACATCGGCCATCGCCCATTTCAGCTGCGCCAGCGAGCGAAAGGGCCGCTGCTTGATCGCCTCGGCGGCGATCCAGGGGGTGTGCTCGTACAGGCCGTCGAGCATCTGCTCGGCTTCGGCCTGGGTGGCGTCGTTGAGTTGGTCAAGCGTGTAAGGCATGTCGGCTGTCCTGGCGTCGCTGGCGCGGGCCATGCGAAGGGTTGGTAAGCAAGTGGCGTGCCGCCAAGGGGCTCAAGCGCGGCACGCGGGGGTTTCAGGCGGGGTCAGGCGGCGGTGTGCGGGTGCGTGGCGATCCAGTGCCGCGCGATGTCGATGCGGCGCGCCACCCACACGTCAGGGTGCTTGGCGACGTGGTCCATGAAGCGCTGCAGCGCGGTGATGCGCCCCGGCCGGCCCAGCAGGCGGTTGTGCATGCCAATGCTGAGCATCTTGGGCCGGTCCAGCCCGGCCGGGTCGCCCTCGGCGTACAGCGTGTCAAAGCTGTCTTTCAGGTACTGGTAGAACGGTTCGGCATGGCTGAAGCCCTGGGGCAGGGCAAAGCGCATGTCGTTGCTGTCCAGCGTATAGGGCACGACCAGGTGCGGCGCCACGGTACCGTCGCTTTTGCGCACGCGCATCCACAGCGGCAGGTCGTCGCCGTAGTAGTCGCTGTCGTACAGCAGACGGCCGTCGTCGGCCACCAGGCGGCGGGTGTTGGGGCTGTCGCGGCCGGTGTACCAGCCCAGCGGGCGCGTGCCGGTTTGCTGCTCGATCATGTCCAGCGCATGGGCCATGTGCAGGCGCTCGGTCGCTTCATCGACGCCCTGGTAGTGGATCCACTTCAGGCCGTGGCAGGCAATCTCGTCGCCCCGGCGGATGAAAGCCTGCGTGACTTCGGGGTGGCGCACGAGCGCCGTGGCCACGCCAAACACCGTCAGCGGCCAGCGGCGCTGGTCAAATTCGCGCAGGATGCGCCACACGCCCGCACGCGATCCGTATTCGTAAATGCCTTCCATGCTCATGTGCCGCTCGGGGTAGGCGGCGGGGTTGAACATCTCGGACAGAAACTGTTCGCTGGCTGCGTCGCCGTGCAGCACGCTGTTCTCGCCGCCTTCCTCGTAGTTGAGGACGAACTGCACGGCGATGCGTGCGCCGCCGGGCCAGCGTGCGTGCGGCACATCCGCGCCGTAGCCGATCAAGTCGCGGGGGTAGGGGGCTGTGGTGTCGTACATGAAAGATGCAGTTTGCTATGCAATAAATAGCTGCTGGCGCTGGTCAGGCGCGCGCCAGCGCCGTTTTTAGATCATCACTGGGGCCGGGCTGGTCCAGGTTCAGGCCCGCCTCGACGTGGTCCAGGTGTTCGCGCATCAGGCGCACCGCTTGCGCAACGTTGCCGGTGGCAAAGCATTCGACCAGCGCGGCGTGCTCAGCCGCCGAATCGTGCGCGGCGCTGCTGCTTTGATAAACGAGGGTGGCGATGGCGCAGCGCGCCAGCAGGTCGCGCAGCACTTCGGCCAGCACGTCGTTGCCGATCAGCTGGGCCATGCGCACGTGAAAGTCGCCCAGCAGCTCGCTGCGGTCGGCCACATCGCCTTGCTTGAGCGCCGATTGCTCGGCCGCCACGTGCGCGCGCAGGGCATCGATGTGCTCGGGCGTCACGGCCTCGACGAAGGCGCGGGTGAGTTCCACCTCCAGCATGCGCCGCACGGCGAACACCTGGCGCGCTTCGGCGGCAGAAGGGCTGGCCACGAACGCGCCGCGCGCGGGCTCCAGCCGGACTAGGCGCTTTTGCGACAGCTGAAACAGCGCCTGCCGCACCAGCGTGCGCGAGACTTCAAAGTGATCGGCCAACGCCTGTTCGACCAGCTTGCTGCCGGGGCGCAGGCGATGCTCAACAATGGCGCTGGTCAGCGCCTGAGCGATGGTCTCAGTGCTCGAGGCTTCCATGGAAACTCATCATAGGCGCGATTCCAAAAACTGTATACACTTTTGTGAACAATCTTGAATAGGAGCACCGCATGGGCTTGAGCACGCATGTTCTGGACACGATGCACGGCACGCCTGCCGCTGGCATGGGCGTGGCCTTGTACGAAACCAAGGGCGACACGCTGACGCTGGTCAAGCGCTTCACGCTGAACGCCGACGGCCGTAACCCCGACGGCCCGCTGTACGACAACGACAGCCTGCGCGCGGGCACGTACCGCCTCAGCTTTGACGTGGCGGCGTACTTTCGCGCCCAGGGCGTGACGCTGCCTGAGCCGCCTTTCCTGGACGTGGTGCACCTGGACTTCGGCGTGGCGCACACCGACCAGCATTACCACGTGCCGCTGCTGTGCAGCCCGTGGAGCTACTCCACCTACCGCGGCTCTTGAGGCGGGTGCGGCGGACGCTAGACGGCGCCGCGCCGCAGCCGATAGGCGCGGGGTTAGGGCGCTGCCGGCCAGACCAACGGCGTTGAGCCCTGCGGCTTAGTCAGTCATGGCGCCGCCGCGCGCGCTCCGCGTGGCCTGAAGCTTGCGTTGGCGCAGACCCTTTGTGTGCATACTGCGCGACTCTCCCCCACGCTGTCAAAGCCCACCGTGCGCGACCTTGATGCCCTTGCCTTGCGCCTGCAGGCGGCGCCCGCCGTGCTGGTGCGTGTGTCGTGCGCACAGGGCTCGGTGCCGCGCGAAGTGGGCGCATGGATGGCGGTCTGGCCCGCCGATCAGGTGGGCACTGTGGGTGGCGGGCAGCTGGAATGGCAGGCGCTTGCGCGGGCGCGCCAGGCACTGGCCAGCGGCACCGCGCTGGCCGATGAGGTGCGCTATCCGCTGGGCCCCAGCCTGGCGCAGTGCTGTGGCGGCGTGGCGTGGCTGTCGTTTGAGTCGGTAGCCGCGTCCGACTGGCCTGCGCTGCAGCAACGCCTGGCTGCGCCGCAAAGCACCGTTGCGCTGTTTGGTGGTGGCCATGTCGGGCAGGCCATCGTGCGTCTGCTGGCCGATTTGCCGCTGGAGGTGCTGTGGGTGGACAGCCGCGACGGGGTTTTTCCGCAAGCGACGCCCGCCCACGTGCGCTGCGAGCATTCCGACCCCGTGCAGGCCGCGGTGGCCGACGTGCCGCCGGGTAGCCGGGTGGTGGTGATGAGTTTCAGCCACGCCGAAGACTTTGAAATCATCGCGGCTTGCTTGCACCGGCAACGGGCGCGCGGTGATTTGCCCTACATCGGCCTGATCGGCTCCAGCACCAAATGGGCGAGCTTTCAGCGGCGCCTGCGCGACCGCGGCTTCACGGCAGGCGAGCTGGCACGCGTCACGTGCCCCATCGGGGTGCCCGGCATTGGCGGCAAGCAGCCGGCTGTCGTCGCAGTGGCCGTGGTGGCGCAACTGCTGCAAAGCAACGCAGCCACTTGGTCGCTACCCAAAGACCAGACATAAAAAAAGGCGCCAGCCGGCGCCTGATCTTCGGGGGCAGCTCCTGAATCAGGAGCAAGCGCCCGGCTGCGTTGGCCGCAGCATCAACCCTGGTGCGGACGCTTGCCGGGGTTTTTCTTGCTGCGGGTGTGCGCGCCGCGCTCTTGGCTGCGCAGCTGGCCCGTGGCTTGCTTGCGAACGGTAGCGCCTGGCAGCGGCGCAGTCGCCTTGCGCATGGCTTCGGTAACGATCTTGTTGCCCATGATGATCCTTTATTGGGTTGGTGGGTGCCGGAACGGTAAACCGCGCATTTTCGCCGATTTTTGGGTCACTTGGTGCAAATTGTTGTTTGACGCGCAGATGACAGTCAATTTATGGAATCTGCACACAACTGTGTATACAATTTTTTGGAGATCGCAGCGGTGCCCTGGGTAGCGTTTGGCCATGTGCCAATCGACGCCAAAAGCGCGGTCATTCTTTACCTGGTTCGCAGCGCCCGCAGTGGCGAACCGACATGGGGCATGCATGGAAGCATATCTGCTGGATTGGGCCAACCTGTTGCTGCGTTGGCTGCACGTGATCGTGGCGATCGCCTGGATCGGCTCGTCGTTCTACTTCGTCTTTCTGGACAACAACCTGCTGGCGCCCACGGCCGACGACCTGAAGAAAAAAGGGGTCGACGGCGCCATGTGGGCGGTGCACGGCGGCGGTTTTTACAACCCGCAGAAGTACATGGTGGCGCCGCAGGGCGGCATCATTGATTCCAAGCTGCACTGGTTCTACTGGGAAAGCTATTCCACCTGGCTGTCGGGCTTCGCGTTGTTTTGCGTGCTGTACCTGTGGAACGCCAACGCCTTCCTGATCGACAAGCAGGTGTTTGATTGGTCGCCCATGGCGGCGGGCTTTACCGCCATCGCCTTCCTGGTGGGCTTCTGGTTCATCTACGACACCATCTGCCGCGTCTTCGGCTTTCGCCAGAACGGTGAGCGCACCGTGGCGCTGATGCTGATCGTGGTGGTGGCCGCTGCTACCTGGCTGGCCTGCCATCTGTTCTCGGGCCGCGCGGCCTTCCTGATCATCGGCGCCATGCTGGCCACCACCATGAGCGCCAACGTGTTCTTCTGGATCATCCCCGGCCAGCGCAAGGTGGTGGCGGCCATGACCGGCGGCGGCGCGTACGACGCCAGCAGCCTGGCCATCCACGGTAAGCGCGGCAAGCAGCGCAGCGTGCACAACACCTACTTCACGCTGCCGGTGCTGATCGCCATGCTCAGCAACCACTACAGCTTCCTGTACAGCCACTCGCACAAGTGGGTGGTGCTGTTCGTGCTGATGATGGCCGGCGCGCTGATTCGCCAATTCTTCGTGCAGCGCCACGGCTGGCACTTGGGCCGCGCGCGCAACCCCTGGCCGTTTGCGGCAATGGGCGTCGTGCTGCTGCTGGGCCTGATCGTCTGGCTGCGCCCCGCACCCGCCCCGGCCGGCGCCGCGCCCAGCGCTGCCGCCGCGCCCGTCACCTACGCCCAGCTGCGCCCGGTGCTGGAGCAGCGCTGCTATTCGTGCCACGGCGATGTGGTGCAGATGAAGAACGTGCGGGTCGATTCGCAGGAGCAGGCCGAACTGCACGCCCAGCAGATCTACCAGCAGGTGGTGGTGACGAAAATCATGCCGCTGTCGAACGCCACGCAGATCACCGACGACGAACGCGCGCTGATCGGACGCTGGTTCGAAGGCCAGAGCGCGAAGAAGTAAGCACGCATTGGCGGCGCGCGGGCCAGGGCGGCCCGAGGCCGCCTGGTGACCGATGAGCGCTTAGTGGCTCCGCTGCCGGTCGCGTCCTCGAACGGCCTTCTGTGGGGAGCCTTGGGTCACAGATGTTGACGCGGCATCGGCAGGTGCCTACGCACATCCCAAAGGCGCTGCCGCTTAGCGGCACTACGCTACTCAAATAATAGCTGCCGGCGCCCATGCGGCCAGCGCTGGCGCGCGATTTGATGGATAGGATTGACGTGGGCTGGCTGGCGGACTTCCACGCGGCCGATTGTTCAGCCGAAGCCCCAAACACCTTCGCGCGCCGCTGAAGTGGCCACACTGGCAGGCCAAAGAAAAGGCGCCCAAGGCGCCCGGTAGCTGATTCGGCCCGTGATCGGCCAGCGTGGCTGAACCCGCTTCGCGAAAAAAACCTTACTGCACAGGCGGCACGATCACCGAGCTGCCTTCGCGTTCATCGCGGCTGGCGCGCACGGAAAGGCCTCGCACGCGGCGCACGGTCTTCTTCTCGGCCGGCGGTGGCAAGGCCAGCGGCGCTGCCAGGGCGACCTTCACGCAATCGCGAATGTGCTGCTCGCCCAGGTAGCGCAGCGCGGCGTACCCCAGCGCGCCGGACACCAACTGGCCCGCCAGCGGGACGTACTTGGCCGCCTGCGCTGCCGTCAGCCGCACGCCCACGACGCGCGCAAAGCGCAGCACCAGCGTTTTGGTGACCACCCGCCCGATCAGCACCGAGCCGATCATCGCAATGGCCTTTTGCACGCGCTCTTTCTCTTTGGCGTCCAGCTGCTCGATCTGCTGCTGCGCCAGCCCGAATTCGCTGTTGATGCGCGGCAGCAATTTGGTCAGCAAGGCGGCGTCCACAGCCCAATCCAGGCCGGGGAAGGGCACTGCCGCGGCCACGCCGGCCACCGCAGCGCGTTTGCGCAGCAACTGGCGGCTGCGCTGCACGGCGTCAACCAACTCTGGGCGCCCTTGGGCCAGCGCCATTGCGTCGGGTTCGGATTTGCGTAATGCCATGGGCTGTCTCGAAACTCAGGGAAGGCTCAGGGCCACGGCGGGTGCGCCAGCGCGGCAGGCCCGCCGTGCGGTGTTCAACCTTTCTTGGTGACCAAGCCGTACAAGAACAGCACGACGATGGCGCCGATGATCGAGGCGATCCAGCCCACGGGCGAACCAGCCGGGTACAGGCCCAGCGCGGCGCCGCCGTAGCTGGCCACCAGCGAGCCGACGATGCCCAGGATGGTGGTCATGATCCAGCCCATGGCCTGGTTGCCGGGCATGATGGCGCGGGCGATCAGGCCCACGATGAAGCCCACGATGATGGTGACGATGATGCTCACGGTGCGTTCCTTTCAGAATCGTCCAAGTAGAAGAAAGACAACGCAAACTGTAATGCCGTCTGCGGTGGATTTCAGCGCAGGCGGGCCAACTTGCGGCGTTGGCCTACATCGTCGCGGGGCAGGCGAAAGCGCCCCGGGGCTCAAGCGGCGGGTGTCTGCTCCAGTGTCTGCAATTGGTCAGACAGCTCCAGCCAGCGCGCTTCCAGCTGATCGAGTTCGTCGCCCAGGGCCTTCAGCCGGCGCCCGGCCTGGGCGATTTCGTCCGAGGGCAGCGGCTGGCTGAGCTGGGCCTCCAGCGCGCCGCGTTCGGTGCCGATGGCGTCCATGCGCTCTTCCGCCTGCGCCAGTTCGCGGCGCAGGGGGCGGGTTTGCTCGGCCAGCTGCTGGCGGCGTTGCGCGTCCGCGCGGCGCTGCTCGGCGGCGCTGAGGGCCGGCGCAGCAGGTGCAGCGGGTGGGGCGCTGGCCGCTTTCGGCGGTGCAGTTGGGGCATCTTTTGAGGCGCCAGCGCTGGCGGGTGCTGCGGCAGCCGCTATGGATTCACTAGCGCTTCGCTTGGCGTTGGCTTCGCGCACGCGCTTGGCTTCGTCCAGCAGATAGCGCTGGTAGTCGTCCAGGTCGCCGTCGAAGTCTTTGACCACGCCCCGGCCGACCAGCCAGAACTCGTCGCACACGCTGCGCAGCAAAGCGCGGTCGTGGCTGACCAGCATCAGCGTGCCCTCAAATTCGTTCAGCGCCACGGCCAGTGCCTCGCGCGTGGCCAGGTCCAGGTGGTTGGTGGGCTCGTCCAGCAGCAGCAGGTTGGGGCGCTGCCAGACCATCATGGCCAGCACCAGCCGGGCCTTTTCGCCGCCGCTCATGGTGCCCACGGGCTGCTTGACCATGTCGCCGCTGAAGTTGAAGCTGCCCAGAAAGCCGCGCAGGTCCTGCTCGGTGCTGCGGCCGGGCGCATTCGGGCCCAGCTCGCGCGCCAAGCGCACCATGTGCTCCAGCGGGTTGCTGCCGGGGTGCAGCACGTCCAGCTCCTGCTGCGCGAAGTAGCCGATGTTCAGGCCCTTGCCCTCGGTCACCGTGCCGGCCAGCGCGCCCATTTCGCGCGCAATGGTCTTCACGAAGGTGGATTTGCCCTGGCCGTTGGCGCCCAGGATGCCGATGCGCTGCCCCGCCAGCACCGAGCGGTTGACGTGGGTGAGGATCACCTTGGGCGGCCCATCGTCTTGCTCGTAGCCAAAGCTCGCGTCGCTGACGGTGAGCATCGGGTTGGGGATGTTGGCCGGCTCTTTGAATTCGAAGGTGAAATCCGCCTCGGCCAGCAGCGGCGCCACTTTTTCCATGCGCTCCAGCGCCTTGACGCGGCTTTGCGCCTGCTTGGCCTTGCTGGCCTTGGCCTTGAAGCGGTCGATGAAGTTCTGCAGGTGGGCGATCTTTTCCTGCTGCTTGGCGAAGGCCTGCTGCTGCTGCTCCAGGTGCAGCGCGCGCATGTCCTCGAACTTGCTGTAGTTGCCGCCGTAGCGCGTCAGGCGCGCGTTTTCGATGTGCAGGGTGACGTCGGTCACGGCGTCGAGAAATTCCCGGTCGTGGCTGATGACGATCATGGTGCCCGCGTAGCGCTGCAGCCAGCTTTCCAGCCAGACCAGGGCGTCCAAGTCCAGGTGGTTGGTGGGTTCGTCCAGCAGCAGCAAGTCGCTGGGGCACATCAGCGCGCGCGCCAGCTGCAGGCGCATGCGCCAGCCGCCCGAGAAGCTGTTGACGGGCTGGCTCAGCTCATGCACCTGAAACCCCAGGCCCAGGATCAGCGCCTGGGCGCGGGGCACGGCGTCGTGCTCGCCCGCGTCGGCCAGGTCGGTGTACGCCTGCGCCAGGGCCATGGCCGCTTCGGCGTCGTCCGGGTTGCTGGCGTGCAAAGCCTCGGCAGCCGCCAGGGTCTGCCGTACTTCCATGAGGCGCGTATCGCCGGCCACCACGAATTCGGTGGCTGGCTCGTCGGTTTCGGGCATGTGCTGCGCCACCTGGGCCAGCCGCCATTGCCGGGGCAGGGAGAAGTCGCCCCCGTCTTCGCTCAGCGTGCCGTTGATCAGCGCGAACAGGGTGGACTTGCCCGCGCCGTTGCGGCCCACCAAGCCCACCTTTTCGCCGGGATTCAGGGTGACGCTGGCGCCGTCCAGCAAGACTTTGGCGCTGCGGCGCAGGATGACGTTCTTCAGGATGATCATGGGAGGGGGGATTATCCGCGCGCTGCGCATGCCCCTTCAGTGCGCTTGAAGAGCGCGCAACGACAGAGGCACCTGCCCGCCACTGCGCGGCCTGGCCTCACCTGGGCCAACGTGATCGCGGTGATCCGCGCGCGGTATCGGCTGCGCCCGCCGATTCGATCCGACTTCAGCCGGGCAGACAGGCTCGGTACCGCTCACTGGCGAGTGGTCTCTGATGCGCAGAAATGGCACTTCATGGAGACGGGTCATTTCAGTTATTTATAATGAGAATCATTCGCAAAAATAATCGGCGATTCAAAACAGATCGGCGGCCAGTGCGCCTGCTGACGTCCGTGTCGTCTTTTCTGGAGGGTTTGGGGTATGCAACGGAGTAAAAACAAGGGCGTGGCTGGGTGTGCCGCCGCAGCAACAGCTGGGCTACGAGGCGGCCAGGCTCGTCCGACGGCGATGGCCGCTGCGCTGGGCGCGATGAGCGTATTCGCTCCATGGGCAGCGCAGGCCGAAGACGGCAACGGTGGTGGCGCGGCCACTTTGGATACGGTGGTCATCACCGCGTCGGGGTTTGAGCAGACGGTGGCCGATGCCCCTGCCTCGATCACCGTCGTCCCGCGCGCCGAGCTGGAAAAGCGTGCCTACAAGGACGTCACCGACGCCTTGCGCGACGTGCCGGGCGTGGTGGTCACGGGCGGGGGCAGCAGCAGCGACATCAGCATTCGGGGCATGGCAGCGGGCTACACCATGCTGCTGGTGGACGGGCGCCGCCAGAATTCCCGCGAGACGCGCCCCAACAGCGACGGGGCGGGCATCGAGCAAGGCTGGTTGCCGCCGCTGAATGCCATCGACCGCATCGAGGTGATCCGAGGGCCGATGTCCTCGCTCTATGGCTCGGACGCCATGGGCGGGGTGATCAACATCATCACGCGCAAAGTACCCAAGGCCTGGAACGGTTCGGTTCGCGCCGAAGGCACGCTGCAGGAATCGTCCCGCTCGGGGGATATCGCCATGGGCAACTTCTACTTGGGCGGCCCCATCAAGGACGACGTGCTGGGCCTGCAGATCTATGGCCAGAAATCGCACCGCAACGAAGACCGTTTTGTCAGCGGCTTCAACCAGCAGGACACGACGTCAGGCACGCTCAAGCTGAGCCTGACGCCGAACAAGGATCACGACCTGGTGTTCGAAGCCAGTCGAACGCTCCAGGACCGCATCGCCACGCCGGGGCGCACCATTGCTTCCGAGACTTGCCGCGCCGGACGGTGTACGCCCAACGTCGCGTCCAAGAGCGCTTACGACAAGAACCTTTTCGCGCTGTCGCACACCGGGCGCTGGGGTTTGGGCACTTCGACAACCTACCTGCAGCAGGACAAGGTCGACAACCCCGGGCGCGATATGTACCTGAAGAACACCGAGTTCAACAGCCAGATCACGATGCCGCTGGGGGGCGGCAAGCACCTCGCGACGCTGGGCGTGTCCTACCAGAAGGAAAACCTGGAAGACTCAGGCAACCAAATGGTGGTGGCCAACCCGATCAGCAAGCTCAGTCGCTACCAATGGGCGCTGTTTGCCGAGAACGAATGGAGCGTGACGCAATCTCTGGCATTAACGGCGGGCCTGCGCATGAATCGCGACCAAAACTACGGCACGCACTGGACGCCGCGCCTGTACGGCGTGTGGCATGCCACCGAACAGCTCAGCGTCAAAGGCGGGATTTCCACCGGGTTCAAGGCGCCCAGCTTGCGGTCGGCTGTGGCCGACTGGGGCCAGGTCACCGGCGGCGGAGGCGATCCGGCGGTGATTCGCGGCAACCCCAACCTGAAGCCCGAAAAGAGCACCAGCCAGGAAATCGGCGTGGTATGGGACAACCGCCGCGGCCTGGGTGCCAGCTTCACGGTGTTCAACACCAACTTCAAGGACAAGATCACCGAGATCCGCAGCTGCTCCGACACGGAGGGCGCGGGCTCGCGCATCATCACCGGCAACTGCACCATCTACGGCACGCCCTACAAGTTCATCAGCGACCGGGTCAACGTGGACAAAGCCACCATGCGCGGCATTGAAGCCACCTTGACCTGGGACGCCACCGACGCCCTGCGCCTGGCCACCAACTACACCTTCACCCATTCAGAGCAAAAGAGCGGCACGTTCAAGGGCAAGCCGTTGAACAAGATGCCCAAGCACATGTTCAACGCCACCGCCGACTGGCGTGCGTTGCCCCAAATGAACGTGTGGAGCCGCGTCAACTTTCGCGGCCGCACCTCGGATTACCTCAGCCGCACCAGCATGGTGGAAGGTACGCCAGCCTTCACCTTCGTCGACGTGGGCCTGAACTACAACTTCACCAAGAACATGAAGCTGGGCGTGGGCATCTACAACCTGCTGGACAAGAAGGTCGACAACGATATCTATGGTGCGGTGTACGACGGGCGGCGATACTGGATCAGCCTGAACGCGACATTCTGAGGCGACGGGTGTCGTCCGCTGCCCAAGCAGCGCGTGCTGGCGCGGGCGCGGCCATCGGCGGTCACACCGCTCCAAAAACCAAGGCGGCGGGCCACAAAGGCGGAAGACTGCGCCGAGCGCTGGGCGGCGATCACAGTATCTTTCCGCGCCAGCGGGTGAAAGGATGGCTTGGCCGGTATCAGCGCCAGGCAAACTGCGGTTGGTCGAAATGCGCCACGCGGGTGGCCTGGCCGCGCAGGCAGACTTCGCGAAACTGGTACAGCAAGGCGGTGGTGGGCGCGGCGATCCAGCTCGTGCCTACGGGCATGCGCAGCACGGGGTGGGGCGAATGCTCGCTCGCGTCCAGCAGCGGCGCGTCGGGCCGCAGGAGTTCAGTCAAGGGAATGCGGTGGGTGCTGGCGACTTCGTTCGCGTCGGGCGCCAGAGCGGGCACCGCGCCCGCCCATACGACGATGGGCGTGATCACGAAGCCGGATCGCGTGGCGTAGTCGTCCAGCCGCCCCAGCACCTGCACACGGTGGGGGGCCAGGCCGACTTCTTCGTGCAGCTCGCGCAGCGCCGCCTGCTCGGGCGATTCGCCGGGCTCGATGCGCCCGCCGGGCAGCGCCCATTGGCCTGCGTGGCGCTTCAGGTGCGCGGCGCGCCGGGTGAGCAGCAAGGCGGCGGCGTCGCTCCAGCGCGCGGGTGCGGCGATGCCGTGCACGTCGGCGCCGAGTCCTTCGTCCAGCACGGTCAGGGTGACCGCGGCGCGTGGCGTGCCCTCCGGCGCGTGGACCGCTTGCACGGCGAAGCGGCTCAGGGCGGCCCGGATCTGGTCGCGCAGGGCGTCGGACAAGGACCATGCCGCCGCGCTGCTGGATGCGGCCATCTCTGCGCCGGTGCGGCGATCAGGCGCTACCTGGGTGCCCGGCACGCCAACCGGGTCAGGCACGCAAGGCCTGGCGGGTCAGCAGCAGCACCGCGTCGCCGCCCGCGCTGGTCTCCAGCCACACCGGGTTCAATGTGGGGAAGGCGGCCTCGAAATGCGCACGCTCGTTGCCGATTTCCAGCACCAGCACGCCTTGCGCACTGAGGTGCTGCGGAGCAGCTTCGATCAGCTGGCGCACAAAATCCATGCCGTCGGCGCCGCCTGCCAAAGCCAGTTCTGGCTCCGCCAGGTATTCCGCCGGCAGCGTCGCCATGCTTTGCGCGTTGACGTAGGGCGGGTTGCACAGCATCAGGTCGTAAGGCCCGTCGCACCGCGCCAGCCCGTCGGATTCGATCAGGCGGATGCGGTTCGTCAGCGCGTGGCGCTGCACGTTGAGGGCGGCCACGGCCAGCGCATCGGGCGACAGATCGGCCGCGTCCACTTGCACGTCCGGCCATGCCATCGCGGCCAGCACGGCCAGGCTGCCGTTGCCGGTGCACAGGTCCAGCACGCGGTGCGTCTTGTCGCCCAGCCACGGATCCACGCTGCCATCGGCGATCACTTCGGCGATCAGGCTGCGCGGGACGATGGCGCGTTCGTCCACCGTGAACGGCACGCCTTGCAGCCAGGCCTCGCCAATCAGGTAGGCCAGGGGTTTTCGGGATTCGGTTCTTGCTCTTAAAAGCGTAGCTGCCTGCCCAAGCTGCTCGGGCGCCAGATCCTGGTTTTGCTTGGAATCGGTGAAGTCCGTATGCAGCGGCAGGCCCACGGCGTGCAGCACCAGCCAGGCGGCCTCGTCGTGCGCGTTGGTGGTGCCGTGGCCAAAGCCCACGCCCGCGGCGGTCAGGGCGCGTTCGGTGTCGGCGATCAGCTCGGCCAGCGTCATGCGGCCGCTGGCAGCGCGGCCAGGTTTTCCAGCACGCGGCGGTAGATGGCCGTCAGCGGCTCGATGTCGGCCACGGCGATGTGCTCGTCGATCTTGTGGATGCTGGCGTTGGGCGGGCCCAGCTCGATCACCTGCGGGCAGATCTGCGCGATGAAGCGCCCGTCGCTGGTGCCGCCCGTGGTGGAAAGCCCGGTATCCAGCCCCGTTTCGGCGCGGATGGCGGCCTGCACCGCCTGCACCAGTGTGCCGGGCGGCGTGAGGAAGGGGCGGCCGCCCAGCGTCCATTTCAGGTCGTAGTCGAGCCCGTGCTTGGCCAGCACCGCTTCCAGCCGTTGCTGCAGCGATTCGGGCGTGGATTCGGTGCTGAAGCGGAAGTTGAAATCCACCACGACCTGGCCCGGAATGATGTTGCTGGCGCCGGTGCCGCCGTGGATGTTGCTGACCTGCCAGCTGGTGGGCGGGAAGAAGTCGTTGCCCTTGTCCCACTCGATGGCGACCAACTCGGCCAGCGCGGGCGCCAGCTCATGAATCGGGTTTTTTGCGAGGTGCGGGTAGGCGATGTGGCCCTGGATGCCCTTGACCGCTAGCCGGCCCGACAGCGTGCCGCGGCGGCCGTTCTTGATCATGTCGCCAGTGTGGTTCACGCTAGTGGGCTCGCCCACGATGCAGTAATCCAGCACTTCACCGCGGCTTTTCAGTGCCTCGCACACCACCACGGTGCCGTCCAGCGCCGGGCCTTCTTCGTCGCTGGTGAGCAGCAGGGCGATGTTCAAGGGCGCATCGGGGTGCGCGGCCAGGAATTGCTCGGTGGCCACCACGAACGCGGCGATCGAGGTCTTCATGTCGCTGGCGCCGCGGCCGAACAGCTTGCCATCGCGCTCGGTGGGCGTGAAGGGGTCGCTGGCCCACTGCGCCAGCGGGCCGGTGGGCACCACGTCGGTATGGCCCGCGAATACTATGGTTTTTATAGCTGCTGACGCAGGTGCGGAAAGCGCTGCAGGTCGTTTTGACCACAAATTGCGCACACGGAAGCTGTCGGGCCCGCTGTCGATGATTTCGTTGACGAAGCCCAGGGGCGCCAGCCTGGCGGCCAGCAGGTCGATGCAGCCCGCGTCTTGCGGCGTGACGGAGGGCCGGGCGATCAGCGCTTCAGCGAGGGCGCGCGTGGCGCTGGGTGCTGCAGACATGGAAGAAGGCCGTCCGCCGATCAACCGCCGCCCAGGCGCGAGTCGGTAAAACCGCCGAGCTTGGAGTCGGAGTAGCCCGATTGGCTGAAACCGCTGTCGCCGTAGCCGGTGCGCGCAAAGCTGCGCCGGTTCATGGCAGGCACGTCCAGCGTGATTTCGGTGAAAGAGGGCTCGTTGCTGACGGCTTCCTCTTCCTGCGGCTTGTTGGCCGTCACGCGGGCCGTGTCGTTCTGCAGGCGCCAGAGCAGGTTGGTGGGCGAATCGGCGTGCACCAGGCCTTCCTGACGCTCCACACGGCCCGCATTGATGAGGCGCGCCAGGTCATGCTCGAAGGTTTGAGAGCCTTCGGCGATGGAGTTGTCCATGGCTTCCTTCACGCCGGAGAAATCGCTCTTCTCGATCAGGTCGGCCACCAGCTTGGTGTTCAGCATCACCTCGACCGCGGGTGTGCGCCCGCCGTCCACCGTGCGCACCAGGCGCTGCGACACGATGGATTTGAGCGCCGAGGCCAAATCCCCCAGCAGGGTAGGCCGCACTTCAACCGGGTAGAAGCTCAAGATGCGGTTGAGCGCCTGGTAGCTGTTGTTGGCGTGCAGCGTGGCCAGGCACAGGTGGCCCGACTGTGCGTAGGCGATGGCCGAGGACATCGTTTCGCGGTCGCGAATCTCGCCGATCATGATCACGTCGGGCGCCTGGCGCAGCGCATTCTTCAGGCCGGTCTGCAAGGCGCCGGTGTCGGTGCCCACCTCGCGCTGGTTGATCAGCGACTTGCGGTTGGTGAACACATATTCGATCGGGTCTTCGATCGTCAGGATGTGGCCCGAAACCAGCCGGTTGCGGTGGTCCAGCATCGAAGCGAGCGAAGTGGATTTGCCGGCGCCGGTGGCCCCCACCATCAGGATCAGGCCGCGCTTTTCCATCACCAGAGTCTTCAGCACGGGCGGCAGGTTCAGCGAGTCGAACGGCGGAATATGGGGGCTGATGAAGCGGATCACCGCGGCGTAAGTGCCGCGCTGGCGCATGGCCGACAGACGGAAGTTGCCCACGCCTTCGATGGGCAGCGCCATGTTCAGCTCGCCGCTCTCACGCAGCTCTTCGATGCGGTTGGGCGGCACCACGTCGATCAGCAGATTCATCACCGCCTCGGGCGGCAACAGCTGCGTGTTGATCGGGTGGCACACGCCGTTGATCTTGATGGTGGCCGGTGCGTGCGCGGAAAGGTACACATCCGAAGCCTGCTTCTCGGCCATCAGGTACAGGATGCGTTCCATCATCGATTGCGGTGCGGCGGGCATGGGGCTTCCTTTGGCTCTGGCGTTCGGATGTGCGGGTCAGCGGTGCGGCGCTCAGGGGCGCAGCAGGTCGTTGATGCTGGTCTTGCTGCGCGTTTGCGCGTCCACGGTCTTGACGATGATGGCGGCGTACATGCTGTAGTCCTGGCCGCCGGCGGTTTTCTTGGGCAGGTTGCCGCTGACCACCACGCTGCCGGAGGGCACGCGGCCGTAGCTGATCTCGCCGGTTTCGCGGTTGAAGATCGGGGTGCTCTGGCCCAGGTACACGCCCATGCCCAGCACCGAGTTTTCTTCGACGATCACGCCTTCGACCACTTCTGAGCGCGCGCCGATGAAGCAGTTGTCTTCAATGATGGTGGGGCCGGCCTGCAGCGGCTCCAGCACGCCGCCGATGCCTACGCCACCAGACAGGTGCACGTTCTTGCCGATCTGGGCGCAGCTGCCCACGGTGGCCCAGGTGTCGACCATGGTGCCTTCGCCCACGTAGGCGCCGATGTTCACGTAGCTGGGCATCAGCACGGCGCCGTTGCCGATGTAGCTGCCGTGGCGCGCCACGGCGGGCGGCACCACGCGCACGCCCGAGGCGCGCATGGCCGCCTCGTCCAGATCGGAAAACTTGGTTTGCACCTTGTCGAAGAAGGCCAGCTCGCCCGCGCGGATGGTTTCATTGCCCTTGAGGCGGAAAGACAGCAGCACGGCCTTCTTGATCCACTGATGCACCGTCCACTGGCCCACGCCTTCGCGGGTGGCCACGCGCAGCTGGCCGTTGTTCAGCTGGGCGATCACCTGCTCGACGGCGCTCGCGACTTCGGCGGATGCGGTGACGGGCGAGAGGTCGGCGCGGTTTTCCCACGCGGCGTCGATGGTTTGTTGCAGTGCTTGGGTCATGTCTGGATTCAGGCTTTGGATTGGATGAACTGGACGATGCGCTCGGCGGCCTCCACGCATTCGTCGGTGTCGGCGACCAGCGCCATGCGCACGCGGCCCCGGCCCGGATTGGCGCCGCCCGCGTCGCGCGCGAGGTAGCTGCCGGGCAAAACCGTCACATTGTATTGAGCGAGCAGCTCACGGGCGAAGTCGGTGTCGGAACTATTCCACGCCGCGGGCACGCCGGCCCAGAGGTAGAAGGCCGCGTCGGGCAGGCGCACGTCCATCACCGATTCCAGCATGGGCGTCACGCGCGCAAACTTCTCGCGGTACTGGCGGCGGTTGTCTTCCACATGGGTTTCGTCGCCCCAGGCCGCGATGCTGGCGGTGGCCACCACGGGGCTCATGGCGCTGCCGTGGTAGGTGCGGTACAGCAGGAATGGCTTGATGACCTGGGCGTCGCCCGCTACGAAGCCCGAGCGCATCCCCGGCACGTTGCTGCGCTTGGACAGGCTGGTCAGCATGACCAGCCGGCGGAAATCGGTGCGGCCCAGCGCCATTGCGGCCTGCAGGCCACCCAGGGGCGGCTCGCCCTGGAAGTAAATCTCGCTGTAGCACTCGTCGGACGCGATGACAAAGCCGTGGCGGTCGCTCAGCTCAAACAGCAGCTGCCATTCCTCCAGAGGCATCACCGCGCCCGTGGGGTTGCCGGGTGAACACACGTACACCAGCTGCGTGCGGGCCCAAACCTCATCGGGCACCTGGTCCCAACGTGGTGCGAAGTTGCGCGCCGGGTCGCTGGCCACGTAGTGTGTTTGCGCACCGGCCAGCAGCGCCGCGCCTTCGTAGATTTGGTAGAACGGGTTGGGGCAGACCACGGTGGCGCCCGGCCGCGTGGGGTCGATCACTGTTTGCGCCAGCGAGAACAGCGCCTCGCGCGAACCCAGTACCGGGATGACTTGAGTGGCTGCGTCCACAGCCACCCCGTAGCGGCGTTGGAGCCATCCCGCGCAGGCTTCGCGCAGGGCAGGTGTACCGGCCGTCGGCGGGTAACCCGAAAGCCCCGTGGCCAGGTCGGCCGCCAGCGCATCCTGGATGAATTGCGGCGTGGCGTGTTTCGGCTCGCCAATGCCCAGGCTGATGGGACGGTAGGCCGGGTTGGGCGTGACGCCCTCGAACAATTTGCGCAGCCGCTCGAAAGGGTAGGGTTGCAGCTGGGAGAGCAAGGGGTTCATGGCGCCTGATTATGGCGCCGGGCGCAGGGGCGGCTGGCTTGGCGGCTTGCGCACCCTGGCGGTGACACGGCCGAACGCGGGCACGGCCGCAAGGCGCAGCTCAAACGGCTTAGGCGATGCGAAAAAGCTGCGCGTGCCCCGAAGCATATGGGGTTTAAGAATGCCTTCAGCTTCCGGCGTCATCCCCGGCTGGTTGGCCCGCGTTGGAGGGCCATGCATGTGTTTTCATGCGCCCCCAATCGAGTCATCGTCATGAAATTTGCACCGCTTTTCGTTGCCGCCGCTGTAGTTTGTTCAGGCGCAGCCTGGGCCCAAGGCGCCGCTGCCCCCGCCACGACCGGCGCGGCCACCGTGCACGCCGTTTGCAAAGATGGCACGCCCTTTGAAGGCGCCAAGATGAGCGGCGCCTGCCGCGGCCACGGCGGTGTAGACAAAAAAGTCACAGCCGCTGCTGCCGGTGGCGCCGCCCCCGCCGCACCGGTGGCCGCCGCATCGGCTGCACCCGCTGCCCCTGCCGCACCCGCCAAAGGCCTGACCAAAACCGCGCCCGCTACGGCGTCGATGCTTGCTGCCGGTGCGGCTCCTGGCCAGGTGTGGGCCAACGACTCCACCAAGGTCTACCACTGCGCCGGTGATAAGTTCTTCGGCAAGACCAAGAAGGGCGAATACATGAGCGAAGCCGACGCCAAGGCGAAGGGCTTCCACGCCTCTCACGGCAAGGCCTGCGGCGCCTGATCGGCACCCGAGCTGACGCAACGGCGCGGGGCGCCGGGCGGTGTGGCCCCTTGGGGCTGCACCATACCGGCCCCGCGCCGTTGCGTTTTGTGTATCAAATCGGGCCCTGGCGCAGCATGCGCCAGCGCTGGCAGCTATCAATTTTGATGAAGCCGGCAGTGCGAAACAGGGTGTAGCTGGGCCTGCCGTTGGTCCGCCTGGGGGCACCTGCACGGTATCATTGGTGGTTTGCCCCGACCCTTACTGCGCCCCGTGCGGGCTGCGCGCCAGTGCGACTCAACTCGATCAAGCTTTCGGGCTTCAAGTCCTTTGCCGAGCCCACCAATTTCATGCTGCCCGGGCAGCTGGTCGGCGTGGTGGGGCCCAATGGCTGCGGCAAGTCCAACATCATGGACGCGGTGCGCTGGGTGCTGGGCGAATCGAAGGCGTCCGAGCTGCGTGGCGAATCCATGCAGGACGTCATCTTCAACGGCACCACCAACCGCAAGCCGGCCAGCCGTTCGTCGGTCGAGCTGGTCTTTGACAACGCCGACCACCGCGCCGGCGGCCAGTGGAGCCAATTCACCGAGATTTCCGTCAAGCGCGTGCTGACGCGCGACGGTACCAGCAGCTACTACATCAACAACCAGCCGGTGCGCCGGCGCGATGTGCAGGACGTGTTCCTCGGCACCGGCCTTGGGCCCCGCGCCTACGCCATCATCGGCCAGGGCACCATCAGCCGCATCATTGAAAGCCGGCCCGAAGAGCTTCGGCTGTTTCTGGAAGAGGCTGCGGGCGTCAGCAAATACAAGGAACGCCGCCGCGAGACGGAAAACCGCCTGTCGGATACGCGCGAAAACCTCACGCGGGTGGAAGACATCCTGCGCGAGCTGAACACCAACCTGGACAAGCTCGAAAAGCAGGCGGAAGTTGCCCAGCGGTACCAAAGCATGCAGGCGTCGGCGTCGCTCAAGCAGAACCAGCTATGGTTTTTGAAGCGCGCCGAGGCTGAAGAGGGGCAGGTCAGGCTCAAAGCCGAGGCGGAAAAGGCCGTCAACGACCTCGAATCGCGCGTGGCCGACCTGCGCCACATCGAAGCCGATCTGGAGGCCGTGCGCCAAGGCCATTACGCGGCCGGCGATCAGGTCAACCGCGCGCAGGGCCTGCTGTACGAGGCCAGTGCCGAGGTGGGCCGGCTGGAGGCGGAGATCCGCTTCGTCGTCGAAGGCCGCCAGCGCGCCGAGCAGCGCACGCTGCAGCTCAAAGAGCAACTGGCCCAGTGGGCCGAGCGCAAGGCAGAGGCTGAAGCAGAAATCGAAAACCTGGCCGCCAACGCCGTCGAGGCGGAAGACCAGCAGATCACCCTGGCGGCGCAGCTGGAAGAGCAGCAGCAAGCCTTGCCTGACCTGGAAGACGCGCTGCGCCGTGCGCAGGCGCAGTCCACCGAGCAGCGCAGCGCCGTCGCGCAGGTGCAGCAGCAGATTCAGGTGCTGGCGGCCGAGCAGCGCGGCATGGAAGAGCAATCGCGCCAGCTGAACCAGCGGCGCGAGCGGCTTTCCACCGATAAGAACGCCCTGGCCGCCCCAGACGAGCAGCGTTTGCTCAACCTGCAAGAACAACTGGCGGCCGCCCAAGAGGCGCACGAAGTGGCCGACGCGCGCCTGCAAGAGCTGCAAGACAGCGTGCCGCAACTGGACGAAGCCCGCCGCACCGCGCAACAGGCGGTGAACACTGAGACCGCGCGGCAAAGCGATTTGTCGGCGCGGCTGGACGCCCTCAAAACGCTGCAAGACAAGGTCAAGACCGACGGCAAGCTGCAACCCTGGCTGAAAAAGCACGGACTGGACGGCTTGCAAGGCCTGTGGAGTCGAATCCACGTCGAGCCGGGCTGGGAAAACGCCCTCGAAGCCGCGCTGCGCGAGCGTATGGCCGCTCTCGAAGTGGGCCGCATCGAAACGGTCAAGGCCTTCGCCAACGACGCGCCGCCGGCCAAGCTGGCCTTTTACAGCCCACCCAGCGGTGCGCCTGCCGAAAGCAGCGGCGCGCTGCCCCGCCTGGCCGATCTGCTGCGCCTGCACGACGCCAGCCAAAAAGCCTTGCTGAGCGACTGGCTGGCGGGCTGCTACACGGCGCCGTCGCTGGAAGAAGCGCTGGCGCAGCGCGGCCAGCTGCAAGCCGGCGAGGTGATTTACGTGGCCAGTGGGCACGGCGTCAGCGCGAACAGCGTCAGCTTCTACGCGCCCGATTCCGAGCAGGCCGGCCTGCTGGCGCGTGCGCAAGAAATCGAGAACCTGGAAAAGCAGCTGCGCGCCCAACAGCTGATCAGCGAAGAAGCGCGCAGCGCGCTGGTCAGGGCCGAGGCGGCGTACAGCGATGCGTCGCAGCGCCTCGTGGGTTCGCGCCGCGAAGCCGGAGAAGCCCAGCAGCGCGCGCACGAGCTGCAGGTTGAAACCCTGCGCCTGACGCAGCTGGCCGAGCAGACGCGCGCACGCAGCGAGCAGATCGCCGGCGATCTGGCCGAGGTGGATGCCGGCCTGGAAGAGCTGCAAGAGCGCCGCGTGACCGCCGAAGCGCGCTTTGAAGAGCTGGACATGCAGCTGGCCGACACGCAAGAGCGCCACGCCCAGCTGGACGAGCGCGTCATCGAGGCCGAGCGGAAACTGGCCGAGGCGCGCGAGCAGCAACGCGCGCTGGAGCGGCAGGCGCAGGAAGCCACCTTCGCCCAGCGCAGCCTGGAAGCGCGCCGCGCCGAGCTCGCCCGCACCATCGATACCGCTGCCAGCCAGAGCGCCAGCATCGAAGCCGAACAGCAGCGCGCCAGCGAAGAACTGACGCGCCTGACCGACGCCGCCGCCCAGGCGGGGCTGCAGGCCGCGCTGTCGCTCAAGCTGGAGCGCGAACAGGCGCTGGGCGCTCAGCGCAGCATCTACGACGATCTGACCGCCAAGCTGCGCGCGTCCGACGAAAAGCGCTTGTCGCTGGAGCGCGAGCTGGACCCGCTGCGCCAGCGCATCACCGATTTCCAGCTGAAAGAGCAGGCCGCGCGCCTGGGCACTGAGCAGTACACCCAGCTGTTGACCGACGCCGAGGCCGATCTGGATGCGGTGGCCCGTTCCATCGACGAAGGCAACGTGCGGCTGACCGGCCTGCAAGGCGAAATCGACCGCCTGCACCGCGAAGTGCAGGCGCTGGGCGCCGTCAACCTGGCCGCACTCGACGAGTTGACCACCGCACGCGAGCGCAAGACCTTCCTGGACGCTCAATCGGCCGACCTGACCGAGGCGATGACCACGCTGGAAGACGCCATCAAGAAAATCGACGGCGAGACGCGCGACCTGCTGGGCAACACTTTCAACACCGTCAACGAGCACTTTGGCCGGATGTTCCCTGAGCTGTTCGGCGGCGGGCAGGCCAAGCTGGTGATGACCGGCGAAGAGATTCTGGATTCCGGCGTGCAGGTGATGGCGCAGCCGCCGGGCAAGAAGAACCAGACCATCCACCTGCTGTCGGGTGGCGAGAAGGCGCTGACCGCCATCGCGCTGGTGTTTGCCATCTTCCAGCTCAACCCCGCGCCGTTCTGTTTGCTGGACGAGGTGGATGCGCCGCTGGACGACGCCAACACCGAGCGCTATGCCAAGCTGGTCACCAAGATGAGCGGGCAGGGCACGCAGTTCCTCTTCATCAGCCACAACAAGATCGCGATGGAGATGGCCGAGCAGCTGATCGGCGTCACCATGCAGGAGCAGGGCGTGTCGCGCATCGTGGCGGTCGATATGGAGTCGGCCGTGGGCATGGCGGAGACATGAGAAGCTGCCCTGAGTCGCCTACGGCGCCTTCCCCCCGCTCTCTTCGCGCTGACGCGCTTCGGGCAGGGGGACAACGCCACTTCCCGGCGCAGGTCCGGGAACGGCGTTTGCTGACATGGCCTGCTCCGCGGCCACTGGCTTCGCGGTATGCCGGGTACGGCTGGACTTTGATACGCGGCGGCGGGCTCGGCCCGGGCGCCAAGCAGGGTCGATGGACGGAAACTTTGTCGGCCAAGGGAGCCACAAGAAAATGAGTTCTTTGCAAGTGGGTTTGGCGGTGGCCGGCGGGCTGGTTCTGGGGGGTGTGATCGCCTACAACACCTGGAACGCGCGCCGCAATGAGCCGCGCCAGGCGCAACCCGACACACAGCCGCCACGGGCCGAGCAGCGCGAGCGCGCCGAGCCAACAATCGACGGCGTGCCCCTGTCCGAAGACCGCACCGAGCCCGTGCTGGATGGCGAGCTGCGCACCCCCGTGCCGCCGCGCGCCGACTTTGCCCCCTCGGGCGCTGCGCCGGCCGATTTCGTCAGCACCACCACGCTGGGCATGCTGCCCTTGCCAGATCGCACCCCGCACCTGGATGCGCTGATCGATGTGATCGCCCCCATCGCATTGGACGGCCGGGTGGTGTCGGGCGACGCCGTGCTGGCCGCGCTGCCGACCACGCGCCGCGTAGGCAGCAAGCGCTTTCTGGTCGAAGGCCAAAGCGAGGCCACGGGCGAGTGGGAGCCGCCCGCCCCCGGCCGCCGCTACAACGAATTGCGCGCCGGTGTGCAGCTGGCCAATCGCACTGGTGCGCTGAACGAGATCGAATACTCCGATTTCGCCGTGCAGACCGAGCGCTTTGCCGACGCGCTGGGTGGCGCGGCCGACTTGCCCGACATGCTGCATGAGGTGGCCCGCGCCCGCGAGCTGGACCAGTTCGCCAGCCAGCACGACGCGCAACTGGGCTTCACCCTGCGCGCCCACGGCGCCGCCTGGAGCCCCGGCTTCGTACAGCAACAGGCCGCGCGCCTGGGTTTCGTGCCCGGTGCACTGCCCGGGCGCATGGTGCTGCCTTCCAGCGAGCCCGGCCTGCCGCCGGTGCTGGACCTCAGCTTCGACGCCCAGGCAGCCCTGGCCGAAGACCCGGCGCACACCGCCATCACCGAAATCACGCTGAACCTGGACGTGCCACAGGTGCACCGCGAAGAGCAGCCCTTCGCGCGCCTGCGCGACGCGGCCTTCACGCTGGCCGAGGCGATGGATGGCGTGATCACCGACGACGCGGGGCAGATGCTGCGCAGCGAGATGATCGACACCATCGGCGCCGACCTCACCCGCCTGTACGACACGCTGGACGGGCATGACCTGGCAGCGGGCTCGGCGCAGGCGCGCCGCCTGTTCAGTTGACGTGTTCCTAAGCCTTTCAGGGCACCGGCCCTGATGCAACCAGCGCAGGCCGCTATGAATTCAAAAGCAGACGTGGCCACGCAAGCGGCCGAATTGCGCGCCGCCCTCCACCGCGCCGCGCACCAGTACTACACGCTCGACGCGCCGGAGCTGCCCGACGCCGAGTACGACCGCCTGTTCCAGCAACTGCAGGCGTTGGAGGCCGCCCACCCCGAATTGCGCACGCCCGATTCGCCCACCCAGCGCGTGGGCGGCGCGGTGCTGGCCAGCCTGCAGCCCGTACGCCACGCCGTGCCCATGCTCAGCATCCGCACCGAAACCGACACCACGCCGCAAGGCGCCGTCACTTTCGACCAGCGCGTGCGCGACTACCTGGCCAGCGAACAACGCCGCACGCTGCTGAAAGCCACCGACGAGCGTTTTCGCGCCGCACCGCTGGGCGCTGAGGCGCAGGCCATCCTGGCGGGCCAGCCCACCGCCTACGTCGCCGAGCCCAAGTTCGACGGCCTGGCCATGAACCTGCGCTATGAAAACGGCGTGCTGGTGCAGGCCGCCACGCGCGGCGATGGCGAGACGGGCGAGGATGTCACCCACAACATCCGCACCATCCGGCAGATCCCGCTGACGCTGCACGTCGGCCCTGGCGCGCCCGCCATTCCGCCCGTGCTGGAGGTGCGCGGTGAGGTCTACATGCGCCGCGACGACTTCGAGGCGCTGAACGAGCGCATGCGCACCCGCATGGCGGCGGGCGACAAGGCCAAGACCTTCGTCAACCCGCGCAACGCGGCGGCCGGTGCGGTGCGCCAACTGGACCCAGCGGCTGCCGCGCAGCGGCCCCTGAGCTTCTACGCCTACGGTCTGGGCGAAGTCGCCCCGGCGGCACAGGGCGGGCCTGATTTTCAAACCCACTGGCAGGTGTTGCAGGCGCTGAAGTCATGGGGATTTCCGGTCTCAGCGCTCGCCAGACAAGCGCAAGGCGCTTCGGATTTGATAGCGTTTCACGCCGACGTAGCAGCGCAGCGTGACGCGCTGCCGTTTGACATTGACGGCGTGGTTTACAAGGTCGACAGCCTGCCGCTGCAGCGCGAGCTGGGCTTTGTCACCCGCGAGCCGCGCTGGGCCGTGGCGCACAAATACCCGGCGCAAGAGCAACTGACCACGGTGCAGGCCATTGACGTGCAAGTGGGCCGCACCGGCAAGCTGACGCCCGTGGCCAAGCTGGCGCCGGTGTTCGTGGGCGGCGTGACCGTGACCAACGCTACGTTGCACAACGAGCTGGAGGCACGCCGCAAGGATGTGCGCGTGGGCGACACCGTGGTGGTGCGCCGCGCGGGCGACGTGATTCCCGAAGTGGTCTCGGTGCTGCCAGACAAGCGTGTGCCAGGCGCGGCCGAATTCACCATGCCCACGCACTGCCCGGTATGCGGCAGCGACGTGGTGCGCGAGGAGGGCGAAGCCGATCACCGCTGCACCGGCGGCCTGTTCTGCCCCGCGCAGCGCAAACAGGCGCTGCTGCACTTTGCCAGCCGCCGCGCCATGGACATCGAAGGCCTGGGCGACAAGCTGGTCGAGCAGCTTGTCGACGGCAACGTGGTGCGCACCTTGCCCGACGTGTACCGAATGGGCTTCGTGGCGCTGGCCGCGCTGGACCGCATGGCCGAAAAGTCCGCGCAGAACCTGATTGCCGCGCTAGACAAATCGAAGCAGACCACGCTGGCGCGCTTTCTGTACGCGCTGGGCATCCGCCACGTGGGCGAAAGCACCGCGAAGGATCTGGCGCGCCATTTCGGCAAGCTGGACGCGGTCATGGCCGCCAGCGCCGATCAGCTGCTGCAGGTGCCCGACGTGGGCCCCGTGGTGGCCGACAGCATCCACACCTTTTTCGCCCAGCCGCACAACCGCGAGGTGGTCGAGCAGCTGCGCGCCGTGGGCGTGACCTGGCCCGAGGCAGAGCCTGCAGCCGGCGCCACGCTGCCACTGGCTGGAAAGACTTTTGTGCTGACGGGCACACTGCCCACCCTCAGCCGCGATGAAGCCAAGGCTTTGCTGGAGGCCCAAGGCGCCAAGGTGGCAGGCAGCGTCAGCAAGAAAACCAGCTACGTCGTGGCCGGTGAAGAAGCCGGTAGCAAGCTGGACAAGGCGCGCGAGCTGGGCGTGCCGGTGATCGACGAGGCGCAGATGCAGGCGCTGCTGGTCGACGCCAAGTAGCGGGCAGGCGAGGGCGCCCGTGGCGGCTGCAGACGCAGCGCAGTGGCTGAGATGTTGAGTCAGCCCGGGCTGCCTGCGCATCGGCGGGGCGGAGATCGGTGGGGCACGCAGGCCAAGCGCTGCGCCTCATGCGGCATAGTCTGCCTCCATGCTTGAACGTGACGATTGGCTGCTGGGCGTGGACCTGGGCGGCACCAAGATTGAAATTGCCGCCCTGGATGGGCAAGGCCAGTTTGCGTTGCGCCGGCGCGTCGCAACGCCGCAAGGCGACTACGCCGGCACCTTGGCGGCCATCCATTCCCTTGTGCTGGCGGCCGAAGCCGAATTGGGCCGGGCTGGCTTGCCGCTGGGCGTGGGCATTCCCGGCAGCTTGTCGCCCCTGACGGGCCGGGTGCGCAACGCCAATTCCACCGCGTTGAACGGGCAGGCGCTGGGTGACGACCTGCAAGCCCTTCTGGGCCGCCCCGTGCGCCTGACCAACGACGCCAATTGCCTGGCCTTGTCCGAAGCCACCGATGGTGCGGGCGCTGGGGCCGACGTGGTGTTCGCAGCCATTCTTGGCACTGGCGTGGGGGCGGGTCTGGCGGTGCATGGCCGCGTATTGGCCGGGCGCAATGGCGTCGCAGGTGAATGGGGGCACAACCCCTTGCCACACGCCGATGCGCAAGAGTTGGCCCCGCGCTGTTGGTGCGGTCGCGATGGCTGCTTGGAGCAATTCTTGAGCGGCCCGGGCCTGCTTGCCGACCACCGCTGCCACGCAGGGCAGGGGGCCGACGCCAGCGCCATCGTGGCGGCCGCGGATGCCGGTGAACCGGTCGCCCGCGCCAGTCTGGCGCGCTACGCCGATCGCCTGGCGCGGGCGCTGGCCCAGATCATCAACGTGCTGGACCCGGACGTGATCGTGCTGGGTGGCGGCATGAGCAATGCCCGGGCGCTGTACACCCTTGTGCCCGAGCTGTGGCGCCCCTACGTGTTCAGTGACGTGATCCATACCGAGTTGCGTCCGGCGCGCCACGGCGATTCGTCAGGCGTGCGTGGCGCCGCGTGGCTGAGCGCCGGCCCGGCATAGGGTGAACCCGCGTCGGCGCGGCGGCTTCTACGAGCGTTGTATAGACTGAACCTGCGTCAGGCGCTTGCCCTGGCGCCATGGGTTGGGCGCATTTCTTAAAGAACCTCGCCTGGCCCGCTCTTACAAGGAGAAGCGAACATGGCAGTTCAATGTTCAACACCTGTTATTCACGGCGCGGGCCTTCGTCGGCTCGGGCTTCTGGGTGCGGCCACGGTGCTGGCGGTACTGGGCGGCTGCGTGGTGGCGCCAGTGGATGGTTACGACGTGGGCGCACCGATGGTCTACACCGATGGCGCCTACGGCACGCCCTACTATTACAACGCCCCGGCGTACGGCAACTACTACGGCGCGCCTTACTACTACGGCACGCCGTACTACGGGCCCGCTGTGTCCCTTGGCATCTACGGCGGGTCGAATGGCCATTGGCGCGGCAACGACCGTTGGCGTGACAACCGTGGTTGGCGCGGCGACAACGGCTGGCGAGGCAATGGCTGGCGCGGCAATGGCGGCAACTGGGGCGGCAATGGCTGGAGCGGCCGGCCGCCCGGCGGCGCAGTGCCACCGATGCCACGTCCGCCCATTCCGCCGCAGATTCTGCCCCGCCCGCCGATGCCCGGCGGGGGCATCGCCCCTGGCCCTGGCCGCGGGTTTGGCGCAACGGGCATGGGCATTGACCGCCGTGGCGGCACACCTGCTAACCCCTGAGTCATGGCGGTCTACGACATCCTGAAGATGGGCGATTCGCGCCTGCTGCGCATCGCCCAGCCCGTGCAGGCCTTTGATACACCCCAGCTGCACCAGCTGACGGCCGACATGTTCGAAACCATGAACGCCGTCAACGGCGCGGGTTTGGCCGCGCCCCAGATCGGCGTGGATTTGCAGGTCGTCATCTTTGGCACCGGCCAGTCCAACCCGCGCTACCCCGATGCCGCGCCCGTGCCGCGCACCGTGCTGTGCAACCCCGTCATCACCCCTCTGGGCGACGAGGAAGAGGAAGATTGGGAGGGCTGCCTTTCCGTGCCCGGCTTGCGCGGCGTGGTGCCGCGCTGGCGGCGCATTCACTACTGCGGGTTCGACCTGTACGGCGACCCGATCGACCGCGAGGTGGAAGGCTTTCACGCGCGCGTGGTCCAGCACGAGTGCGACCACCTGATCGGCAAGCTTTACCCCATGCGGGTGCGCGACTTCACCCGCTTCGGGTTCACCGATGTGCTCTTTCCGGGGCGCGCCGCGGTGGAAGACGATTGAGGCTGGTTGCCTTGCGCTATGGCTGGATGGTTCCGCGCCACCTAGGCTGAACAGCCCGGCCGCCCCCTCGGGGGCGATTCGTCGAAAGCAAAAAAAAGGGCCCCGAAGGGCCCGATGATTTTGGAAGAGCCCGTTTTGACTGGCCCTTCCACCCTCAATCAGATGCTGTCGCCGCTGCTTGGGCGCAAAACCGATTCCACGGCCGCCGGCGCGGATGCAGAAGGGGCGCTCGACTTGCCAAAGGTGCCCCCCAGGCGCACGCTGCGCGGCGCAAGCGACGGGCGGTCGATCACGCTGGAGGAGCTGGCCTGGGCAGACACGCTGGCGGTGCTGTCGCTCTCGCCCGTGGGCAGCACGCGGCGGGCGCCGTCGAAGCGGCGCTGCCAATAGCTGATGTTCATGCTTTCCACCCGCACTTGAGAACCGGTGCGCGGCGAATGAATGAATTTGCCGTCGCCCACGTAGATGCCCACGTGGCTGTTGGTGCGACGCAAGGTGTTGAAAAAGACCAGATCGCCGGGCTTCAGGTCGGTTTTTTCGATGCGGCTGGTGGCGGCGGCTTGTTCGGCCGAGGTCCGCGGCAGCATCAGGCCCACGGTTTGCTGGTACATCGCGCGGACAAAGCCGCTGCAATCAAACCCGGTTTCTGCGGAAGTGCCACCCAGCTTGTAAGGCACGCCCAGCGACTGCATGGCGTGGGAGACGAGATCGCCCGCGCGGTCGGTGGCTTGCTGAATGGTGTCGCCCAGACGGGCCATGAGGCCCTTTTGCGCCAGCAGCTTGTCCAGATCGTCCTGGGGAGCGGCGAAGGCCGGCAGGCTGGCGGCCAGAAAAATCAATGAAGCAACAAAGGATTTGGACATGGATCCGATCAGCGGCGCGTGTCAGGCGCCGGAGGGTTTGCCTGGGGGAGCGGATGCAACCCTAGACAAAGGGTTGCAATCGAAATCTTTGGTGTTACAGCTGTGTTAAACAACTGCCGGCGTAGTGTAGGACAAGTTCTTGCCCCCATGTCCTTATAACCCTGTAAATCGTTCAGGGTTTGCCCGATCGCCTGTGGATTTGTTCCGGCGTGAGCGGCGGCAGGCGCGGCCGGTGGTGCTGGCTTTCAACAGATGCGTGGCGCGTCTTCTTCATTGCGCTGGGGTGAAACTCATTGTGAATCAATGGTTTACGAATTGAAGCGCGTTGACACCCGGGCTTGGCGACGTCTTTTCCCCTGGCGATCTCGATCAGTCCACCGCCCCATGCGATTCTTGAATACCGTGGCGCGGAGCCTCCGCTTGCACCCGCCCGAGATCGATAGCGTCTGGCGTGGGGCCAGGCACCAGGGCGCGCCTGGTGGGCGGGCGCTGGTCGGGTTATGGTGAATGCCTGCGGTTGGCCACGTGCTGCACCGCTGTATCAGGAGAGAAATATGGCCCTACCGCTTACCCCACCAGCGCCGACAGCTATCAGACTAATAGTGATAGCGGCCAGCGTTTGCCTCAGCGCCTCTGCCGTGCTGGCGCAAGCGCCTGTGCCTGTGCCTGTGCCTGTGCCTGTGCCTGCGCCGTCGGCGGCCAGCCCGTCCGTCACCGCGCAGACCGTCGCCACCGGCCTTCAGCACCCCTGGGCCGTGGCCTTTCTGCCCGAAGGGCGTTTTCTGGTGACCGAGCGGCCGGGGCGCCTGCGCGTGGTCGATGCCGATGGCAAGCTGCAGCCGCCCGTGCAAGGCCTGCCCGAAGTGGTGGCAGGCGGGCAGGGCGGACTGCTGGACGTGGTGACCGACAGCGATTTCGCCCGCAACCGCACGCTCTACTTCTGCTACAGCGAGCCCGGCCAAGGCACCACCAACAGCACCGCCCTGGCCAGCGCACGCCTGTCGGCGGACCGCCAGCGGCTGGAGGACGTGAAAGTGCTGTTCAGCCAGCAGCCCAAGGTCAGCAGCACGGCGCATTTCGGCTGCCGCGTGGTCGAACGCCGGGTGGACGGCAAGCCCGACGGCACGCTGTTCCTCACCCTGGGCGACCGCTTCTCGCGCCGCGACGACGCGCAAAAGCTCGACAACCACCTGGGCAAGATCGTGCGCGTGGGCAAGGACGGCGGCGCGCCCAAGGACAACCCCTTCGTCGGCAAGGCGGGCGCGCTGCCGGAGATCTGGAGCTACGGCCACCGCAACAGCCAGGGCGCGACCATGGGCCCCGACGGTCGTTTGTGGCAGCACGAACACGGCGCCCAGGGCGGCGACGAGATCAATCTGCCGCAGCCGGGCAAAAACTACGGCTGGCCGCTGGTCAGCTTTGGCGTCAACTACGACGGGAGCCAGATCGGTGACGGCAGCAGCGTCAAACCGGGGCTGGAGCCGCCGCTGCACCACTGGACGCCGTCGATCGCGCCGTCCGGCATGGCGTTTCTGGCCAGCGACAAATACGGGCCGGCCTGGAAGGGCAACCTGTTCGTCGGCTCGCTCAAGTTCCAGTACCTCGACCGCATCGAGCTGAAGGACGGAAAGGTCGTGGCCGAACACCAACTGCTGCAAGACCTGGGCCGAATCCGCGACGTGCGCCAGGGCCCGGATGGGCTGCTCTATGTGCTGACCGACAGCCCCATGGGCAAGCTGGTGCGGCTGCAGCCTCAGCCTTGAAGTTGCTATGGATAGGGTAGCTGGTCGCGCAGGTGGATGTAGCGCCAGCGCTTGATTTCATGCTTGGCGGTAAGGGGCGGTCGCACCGGAGCAGTCTGCCGGGAGGGCATGGCGGAGCGTCCGGACCATCTGGCGCGGCGGGCTGACACCGCGCCAGGGGTGCTGCCCGCGGGCCGGTCGGTGCGCGAACGCGCGCATTGGCCCGGCACGAGGCTCCCCTGAATGCGGGTCACCCAGGCGACCGGTGACGCCAAATGGCCTCGGTTTGTTGACTGGCTGCCACGCTGACCGCCAACAAGTGCGCCATTCGTCTGCCCGACGGTGGCGATCTGCTCTCCTTTTGGGTGCACAACCTATACTGCCAGGTCAAACACAATGGTTCGATACCTGACAACAGAGGGGCCCCAGGGCATGACTGCTTACCAACGACTGATTCGATCCGCGGCACTGGCCGCCATGGGCCTGGGTGCCCTGGCAGCGGCACAGGCACAAACCTACACCGTTCCGCCCGGCACGACCGAATTGACCGTCACCCTGACCGGCGCGGGCGGCGGCGGTGGTGGCTCGGACGCCAGCGGCCCCGGCGGCACGGGTGGCCCGGGCGCTTCACTCACGGTCAGCATCCCGGTCAACCCCGGTGATGTGGTGACCTATACCGAAGGCGCGGCCGGCGCCGGTGGTGCGACGTGGCTCAACCCTTCCGCCGGCATGGCCGGTGGAGCGGGTGGCGCCGGCTCGGGTGGCGGCGGCAAGGGCGGCGACGCGCCGCTAGCCAACCTGAGCACCAACCCGCCAGATCCGGGCAGCGCCAGCGGCGGTGGCGGCGGCGGTGGCGGCGCGACGTCCATCACCGTCAATGGCCTGACGGCGCGTGCCGGTGGTGGCGGCGGCGGCGGCGGCGGCAGTTGGAACCAAGGCGGCGGCGCAGGCACGCCCGGCGCCGCAGCGGTTGGAGGAACAGCAGCATGCGCAACCCCAGGCGTGGGCGCCGACGGTGCCGCGGGCACGGGCACGCGTGCTGCGCAGCTCAACAACGGCGGTGGCGGCGGCGGTGGTGGCGGCGGTGGCTACATGGGTGCGGAGGGCGCTCCCGGCGAGGCAGGCTTTGACGGCAATACCCAGTCCACGCCTGGTGGCGCTGGCGGCTCCTGCTATTCCACCGGCATGACCCTGGTGACCAGCGCGCCGGCTGGCGGCGGCGCGGGCGGGGCTGGCGCGGCAGGCAGCAACGGCACCAACACCCCGGGCGGCATCGATGGCACGGCCGGTACCGTGACGTTTACCCCCAACCTCGTGGTCGTGCCGCCGGTGCTGGCGCCGGGGGACGGCACGATCACGGTCACCCCCAACCTGCCGCCGAGCATCACGGCCGCGGACGTGACGAACTACACCCTCACCTGCACCGCGCCAGCCCCCGCGGCAGCGGCGGTCATCGCCAACCCGACCGGCTTGCCGCTGACGGTGTCGGGCCTGACCAACGGCGCGGCCTACGACTGCACGCTGCAGGCGCACCTGACCGACGGCCGCACCACGCTGCCCCAGACGGACACGGCCACGCCGATGGCAGCGCCCCTGCCGGTGGTATCGCCGGTGCTGATGCCCGGTGACGCGCAAATCGTCATCAGGCCGCCTGCGACGCTGCCGCCTGGCATCAATGCAGCGGACGTCGTCGACTACGTCGCGGTTTGCACGCCCACGCCGCCCACGCCGATCCCCAACCCGGTGACCTTGCCCTACACCATGACGGGCCTGACCAACGGCACGCCATACAGCTGCACGCTGCAGATCAACCTCACCGGTGGCCGCACCACCCCCGTGGGGCCTGCGGTGACGGCCACGCCGACGGCGACCGCGGTCGCCGTGCCGACGGTGGGCGAGTGGGGCCTGCTGCTGATGTCGCTGGGCCTGGCCGGCTTCGCGGCACGCGGCCTGCGCAAGGGCCGCGCCAGCTGATCGCCGCGCCGACCGCGTAGCCAGGCATCGTCTGGCTGCCGACACACCCGCGAAGCTGTTCAGCTGGCGGGTGTTTTTTTGCCTGCGGATGGTGAGCTGGCGCTTCCAAAAGAGGAGCTGCTCGCGCAGGTGGCTGTAGCGCTAGGCCCCGATTTGGCCTTCATTTCAGACGAGCGAGGCCGGGAAGGGCGGTGACAGGCCGACGCCCTTGGGGCGGCAAGCTCCAAGTGCCAGTTTGCTCTCAGATCAGGAGCTTGCCGCGCAGGCGGCTGTAGGGCTGAAGTCCGATCCGGTCCCGAAGGCCAGGCGCCTCCGCAGCGACGCCGAGCGCGGCCGGGCACAAAAAAACGCGGCCCTGGGCCGCGTTCATGGTCCGCCACCAGGCCGTCACTCGAACGGCCGGTGGCGCGCAAGGCATGCTTACTTGAAGCCCACGCGGTCCAGCATCTGCTGCACCTTGACCTGGTTGGCGCCCACGGCGCTGATGGGGATGGTTTCGTACTTGAACGTGCCGCCGCCCGTCATGGACTTGAGCGCCGGGTTGTTGGTGGTCACGCCCTTGGCCACGGGCCATTCGTTGTTGCCGTTGGCAAAGTACTGCTGGGCCGACGGGCTGGCCAGGTATTCCATGAACTTGATGGCCACGTCCGGGTGCTTGGTGTGCTTGGCCACGGCAGCGCCGGCGATGTTCACGTGCGTGCCCCAGCTTTGCTGGTTCGGGAAGACGACGGCCACGCGCTCGGTCACCGCGCGGTCTTCCGGGGCGTTGGAGCGCATCATGCGCGCCAGGTAGTAGCTGTTGGTCACGGCGATCTGGCATTCGCCAGACGCCACGCCCTTGATCTGGTCGGTGTCGCCGCCCTTGGGTGGGCGCGCCATGTTGTCCACCATGCCTTTGAGCCAGGCTTCGGTTTTCTCGGGGCCGATGTGCTCCATCACGGCGCCAAACAGGCTCAGGTTGTAGGGGTGCGAGCCGCTGCGAATGCACAGCTTGCCTTTGTTCTTGGGGTCGGCCAGCTTTTCGTAGGTGTCGACGTCCTCGCGCTTGACCTTGACCTTGTCGTACACGATCACGCGCGCACGGGTAGAAAAGCCATACCAAGGGATGCCGCCATCAGCCGTGGCTGCGCCGTGCAGGCTGGCGGGAATGGCGTCTTCCAGCGCCTTGGATTTGATCGGCAGGAACAGGCCGTCCTGCTCGCCGCGCCAAAGGCGGGCGGCATCCACCAGCAGGATCACGTCGGCGGGCGAAGCGGCACCCTCGGCCTTCAGGCGCGCGATGATGCCGGCGTCGTCCGCGTCCACGCGGTTGATCTTGATGCCGGTGGCCTTGGTGAAGTCGTTGTACAGCGCTTCATCCGTGCTGTAGTGGCGCGCCGAATACAGGTTGAGAACCTGCTGCTGGGCGCTGGCGGCGCCGCCAAACAGGCTGGCCGCCACAACGGCAAGGGCCACGTGCTTCTTCATAAGGGCTTGTCCTTCTGGAATGGGGAAAGGGTGGGGGTAACGCGCTGCGCCCGCTAGGGGCGAGCATCGCCGCCAATGATAGCCAAAACGAGAATCGTTCTCAGTCGTGAGGTGCGCCGGGCACCGGCTGACGGTGGGGCAGGGCTGATGCTTGGCCTTTCGCCCAAAGCGCGTGCGTCAGGACCCGGCGCGCGGCCTCAGCCAAGCGCGCAAACAAAAAAAGGCCGATCGGATGATCGGCCCTTGAAGGGATCCTGAACCAATGGTTTCCAAAGGACCCGAGGAGACAAGCGGTCAGCGGGAGGGTGTCCCGCCACAGCCAAACCCGCGCAGGCGGTGGGCTTGGCTGTGGCGGCTTGGCCAGCAGGTGCGCTGGCCAAGCACTTTCGCTTGGGCGATCTGGCTTGCCACCAGGGCAGCCAGATCACTCAGCCCGAAGGCTTAGCGTTTTTTGGCAGCAGCGCTGGCCGATTTGGCGGCGTTGGTGGCGCTGGTCGTCACGGCGGCAAAATTGGCTTCAGCCACGTCGGACGCTTGTTTCACGGCTTTTTGAACCGATTCGAAAGCGTTGTTGGCAGCGGCCACGGCGCTTTTCATCACGGCCACAGCGGTTTCAGAACCGGCGGGAGCGTTTTTGGCAGCGTTGTCCACCAGTGCGGCGAACTGGGCCTGGCCTTCAGCGACTTTGCCTTCAAAGGCTTTGCCGAATTCGGCGCTGGTGCCTGAAGCGATGTCGTACAGGTGGCGGCTGTAAGCAGCGGCTTTCTCGGCCAGGGGCTGGAACAGGCCGGCTTGCAGGGCCAGCAGCTCTTGCGCGTCTTTGACAGACAGCAGGGCCTGAGTGTGGGTGGCGGATTCGCTCAGCGCGGCCTTGGTGGCTTGCAGGTTCAACTCGACCAGTTTTTCAACGCCTTCGAAGGCTTTGGCGGTCAGGCCGTACAGCGTTTCCATGTTGGCTTTTTGGGAAGCGACGAGTTGCTCGGGGGTCAGCACTTTCAAAATCTCCTGGACAATGGGTGGAAAGAACTACTTTTTTAAAGCTGCCTCGGTGCGTCTTTGTTGCGCTGCAGCATGGTTTGAATTCTAGGTGCGCTGCAAGCGATTGCAATAGCGTTTGGTGCATCGCAGCATTTTTAGGTGCGCTTTTCTAAAACGCTTACAAGGTGGGTTGACCGGCAGCGTGCCGCAGCCTCTCATTCAGTTTCTTGGCCATGCAGGGTTTCTATTCCACGCGCGTCACCTTGCCCCTGCCAGAGGGCCATCGTTTCCCCATCGAGAAGTACGAGCGCCTGCGCGCCCGGCTGGCGGCCGAGCTGCCCGCGCTGCAGCAGGTTCCGGCCGAGCCGGCCAGCGACGAGATGCTCGCCTTGGTGCACAGCGCGCACTACATCGGTGCCGTCAGCCAAGGCACGCTGACGGCCGCCGCGCAGCGCGAGATCGGATTTCCCTGGAGCGAGGCGATGGTCGACCGCGCGCGCCGATCGGTGGGTGCCACTGTCGCGGCGGTGCGCGCGGCGCTCAGCGACGGCGTGGCCGCCAACCTCGCGGGTGGCACCCACCACGCCAGCGCCGACAGCGGTGGCGGCTTCTGCGTATTCAACGACGTGGCCGTCGCGGCGCGTGTGTTCCAGGCCGATGCCCGGCGACGCCAACCTAGCGCCCCCACGGCGCGCGTGGCGGTGATTGATCTGGACGTGCACCAGGGCAACGGTACCGCCAGCATTTTTGCGGACGATGCTTGCGTGTTCACCTTGAGCGTACACGGCGACAAAAACTTCCCCTTTCGCAAAGTGGCCGGCGACCTCGACGTCGGCCTGCCGGACGGCACCGGCGACGCCGATTACCTGCGCGCGCTGGACGAAGCGCTGGCGCAGCTGGCCCAGCGCTTTGACCCGCAACTGGTTATCTACCTGGCCGGTGCCGACGCCCACGAGGGCGACCGCCTGGGCCGCCTGAAGCTGACCGACCGCGGCATGCAGGCCCGCGATGAGCGCGTTTTTGACTGGGCCTGGCGCCGCCGCCTGCCCGTGGCGCTGTGCATGGGCGGCGGCTACGGACACGACCTGGCCACCACCGTACAGGTGCAGATGCACACCTTCGGCGTGGCCTTGGCCGCATTGCGCCGCTGGCAGAATGGCGCGCGATGAACACGCCCGCACGCCCCCAAGCCGAGCCGCGCGACGCCTACCGCGTCTTTCGCACCATCACCACCCGCTGGATGGACAACGACCAGTACGGCCACGTCAACAACGTCATCTACTACAGCTGGTTCGACACGGCGGTGAATGCGCACCTGATCGAGCACGGCGCGCTGGACACGGGGGGCGGCAGCACCATCGGTTTCGTCGTTGAAACGCAGTGCCACTACTTCGCGCCGCTGGCTTTCCCGCAGAACGTGGTGGCGGGCATTCGCGTGGCGCACATGGGCTCGTCCAGCGTGCGCTATGAAGTGGGCCTGTTTGCCGAAGACGGCGCCACCACCGCCGCGCGCGGGCACTTCGTGCACGTCTACGTCGACCGCGCCACGCAGCGCCCGGTGCCGCTGCCCGATGCGCTCAAAGCCGTGCTGGCGCCGCTGCTCGTCAACGGCTAGCAGCAGCGCAGCGGCGCTCCCAAAAGCAGGGCACCCGTGGATCAGCTGAACGCCCCCATCGCCGACCCGGGCAGCGTGGACGCGGCCATCGAAAACCGCTATTCGGTGCGCGCCTTCCTGCCCACGCCCGTGCCGCGTGAGCTGCTGACGCACATCCTGCGCGTGGCCAGCCGCGCGCCCAGCGGCACCAACGCCCAGCCCTGGCGCGTGTACGTGCTGCAGGGCGACCGGCGCGACGAGCTGGTGCGCCAGATGAGCGCCGCACACGACGAGATACGCGACCACCCCGAGCGCGCCGACAAATACCGCGAGGCCTACGACTACTACCCCCGCCAATGGGTCGAGCCGTACCTCAGCCGCCGCCGCCACAACGGCTGGTCGCTGTACGGCCTGCTGGGCATCCAGAAGGGCGACACCGACAAGATGTACGCCCAGCATCACCAGAATTACCGCCTGTTCGGCGCACCCGTGGCGCTGATGTTCACGCTCGACCGCGCCATGGGCCAGGGCAGCCTGGTGGACTACGGCATGTTCATCCAGAACATCATGCTGGCCGCCCGCGCGCGCGGCCTGCACACCTGTGCGCAGGGTGCGTGGAACCCGTTTTCCAGCATCGTGCTGCCGCTGATCGGCGCAGGGCCGAACGAGATGCTGGTGTGCGGCATGGCGCTGGGCTGGGCCGACCCCGCCGCGCTGATCAACACCTACAGCACGCCGCGCGAACCGGTCGAGGGCTTTACCCGCTGGCTGGGCTAGGCTGCTGAGTTTGTTGGCCAAATCGGCCGCCAGCGCTGGTGGGTATTGCGCGGGCAGCTATCAATTTTGATGTTCTTTGCTCAGGTTCGTTGAAGCGGGCAGCGCGGCGGCCACGGCGCTCGGCAGCCAGCCGCGAAAAAGGCACTTCACGCCCACTGGGCGCGGGCGGGGCGCTACACTGTCTGAAGCGCTTTTGAGGGCGCCACCCAAGGAGTGAGACAAAGCATGTCCGGCATCATCCAGAGCCTGCTCGACACCGATCTGTACAAGTTCACCATGATGCAGGCGGTGCTGCACCAGTTTCCGGGCGCGCAGGTGCAGTACAAGTTCAAGTGCCGCAGCCCGGGCGTGCAGCTGGCGCCCTACATCGACGAGATCCGCGACGAGATCCGCCGGCTGTGCCAGCTGCGATTCACCGATGATGAGCTGGCCTACATGCGCAGCCTGCGCTTCGTCAAAAGCGATTTCGTCGATTTTCTGGGCCTGTTCAAGCTCAACGAAAAGTACATCACCCTCACCCCACTGGAGAGCGGCGAGATCGACATCCGCGTGCGCGGCCCCTGGCTGCACACCATCATGTTCGAGATTCCGGTGCTGGCCATCGTCAGCGAGGTGTACTACCGCAACACGCAGCCGGGCTTCGACTTCACCGAAGGCCGCCGCCGGCTGGACGCCAAGCTCGAGCTGCTCAAGGCGCCGGGCCTGGAAGGCCTGCGCATCGCCGACTACGGCACGCGCCGGCGCTTTTCGCGCGACTGGCAGCGCGAGGTGCTGCAAACCATGAAGGCGCGCCTGGGCACGGCGCCGGGCAGCCAGTTCACCGGCACCAGCAACGTGCTGTTCGCCAAAGAACTGGCGCTGCGCCCCATGGGCACCATGGCGCACGAATACCTGCAGGCCAGCCAGGCGCTGGGCCCGCGCCTGCGCGACAGCCAGGTCTTCGCCTTTGAGAAATGGGCGCAGGAATACCGGGGCGACCTGGGCATTGCGCTGTCGGACGTGTACGGCATGAACGCCTTCCTGCGCGACTTCGACATGTATTTCTGCAAGTTGTTCGACGGCGCGCGCCACGATTCGGGCGACCCCTTCAGCTGGGGCGAACGGATGATCGAGCACTACCGCGTCAACCGCGTCGATCCGCGCACCAAGATCATCCTGTTCAGCGACGGGCTGGATTTCCCGCGCTGCATCGAGCTGTTCCAGCGTTTCGAAGGCCGCATCCAGATCGCGTTCGGCGTGGGCACCAACCTCACCAACGACCTGGGGCCCGAGCCGCTGCAGATTGTGCTGAAGATGATCGAATGCAACGGCCAGCCCGTGGCCAAGATATCGGACACGCCCGGCAAGACGATGGTGGAGGACGAGGGCTACCTGACCTACCTGCGCCAGGTGTTCGACCTGCCTGCACCGCCGCCAACCACCACGCCCATCAACCGCTCGGCGCCGGTCATGCGCTAGGCGAGTGCTTTATTATTGATAGCTGCCCGCGCTGGCCAGTCATGCGCCAGAGCCATTCTTAACTTCAAAAACCGATTCTCCTGATGACCCTGCCGCGCGTTTCCAGCCTCCGCCTTGCCACGTTCTTTCGCCTCGCGCTGCTGCTGGGCGTGCTGACGGCCGGCGCGCCGGCGCAGGCGGCCACGCTGGACGGCAGCCAGCTGTCGGTGCTGTGGGCGGTGCCGTTTGCCGGCATCCTGCTGTCGATCGCCATCTGGCCGCTGGCCGGGCCGCATTTCTGGCACCACCACTTCGGCAAGATCGCGGCGGCCTGGGCGCTGGCGTTTCTGGTGCCGTTCGCGCTGGTGTTTGGCGCGGGCACGGCGATGGCCGGGCTGGTGCATGCGCTGCTGGCCGAATACCTCCCCTTCATCCTGCTGCTGACGGCGCTGTTCACGGTGTCGGGCGGCATCTACATCCGCGGCAACCTGCATGGCACGCCGCTGCTCAACACCGGCATTCTGCTGGTCGGCGGGCTGCTGGCCAGCTTCATGGGTACCACGGGCGCGTCGATGCTGCTGATTCGCCCGCTGATCCGTGCCAACGACAACCGCCAGAGCTGCGCGCACGTGGTGGTCTTCTTCATCTTCATCGTCAGCAACATCGGCGGCTCGCTCACGCCGTTGGGCGATCCGCCGCTGTTTCTGGGCTTTTTGAAGGGCGTCAGCTTTTTCTGGACGGTGGGCCACATCCTGCCCGACACGGCATTTTTGATGGTCACGCTGCTGGCGCTGTTCTACGTGCTCGACAGCTACCTCTACAAGAAGCAGGGCGTGACCCGCGCCGACCCGACGCCCGACACCACGCGCTTCGGCTTTGACGGCAGCATCAACTTCGCGCTGCTGGCGGTGGTGGTGGCGCTGGTGCTGATGAGCGGCGTGTGGAAGCCGGGCATCGAGTTCGACATCATGGGCACGCAGGTCGGCCTGCCCAGCCTGGTGCGCGACGCGGGGCTGGTCGCCGTCACGCTGCTGTCGCTGGCCCTCACGCCCAAGCCGGTGCACGAACGTAACCAGTTTGGCTGGGCGCCCATGCAAGAGGTGGCCAAGCTGTTTGCCGGCATCTTTTTGACCATCATCCCCGTCATCGCCATGCTGCAGGCGGGGGCGAACGGGCCGTTTGCCACCGTCGTGCATGCGGTGACGCACGCCGACGGCACGCCCAACCCGGCGGCCTACTTCTGGGCCACCGGCCTGCTCAGCTCGTTTCTGGATAACGCGCCCACCTACCTCGTCTTCTTCAACACCGCCGGGGGCGAGCCAGCGCAGCTGATGGGGCCGCTGGCCAGCACGCTGGCCGCCATCAGCGCGGGCGCGGTTTTCATGGGCGCCAACACCTACATCGGCAACGCGCCCAACCTGATGGTCAAGGCGCTGGCCGAAGACCGGGGCGTGAGGATGCCCAGCTTCTTCGGCTACATGGCGTGGAGCGGCGGTGTTCTGCTGCCGCTTTTCGCCGTGGCGACGTGGCTTTTCTTCTAGCCAGATGGTTTTAAAAAGATAGCTGCTGGCGCTGGTGGGATGGGCGCTGAAGGCGGTTTTGTTGCATGGCCTGGCGCAATCCGCACGGAGGAGCGCCGCGCTGCCTCGCACGCTGACCCGGGCAGCCGCCAAGCGTCGATCGGCGTGATCGGTTCGGGTGGCCCGCCCTCGCGGTAGGGCGCTTATACGGCCAGTCGCGCGCCACGCGGCTGCGGCACGCCGTCAGGCGCAGCTCAACAAAGTCCCGTTACAATCGCCGCTTTCGCGTCATCGGGGAGTAGCTGACCTGCGCAATGCAGGGGCCCTCGTCAACACACTTGGCCCTCACGGCCATGGCGTGGGCAGCTTCCAAAGCCTGGCAAGACCTTTGACCACTGCGCGTTCTGGAATTGGGCCGGGGACGCGCCGTGGTTCATTGGTTATTTCAGGCCCGGAGATCCCACAATCATGGAAGCTTTTCTGGTATCCACCGGCGTCGTTGCGCTCGGTGAAATGGGCGACAAGACCCAGTTGTTGGCCATCCTGCTGGCCGCCACGTTTCGCAAGCCCTGGCAGATCGTTGCCGGCATCTTCACCGCCACCATCATCAACCACGCGCTGGCAGGCGCCGTGGGCGGCTGGGTCGCGCAGGCCATGGGCCCGAACGTGCTGCGCTGGGTGATCGGCGGCTCGTTCCTGGCCATGGCGGCATGGATGATGATCCCCGACAAGATCGAGGACGACGCGGCCAAGACCAGCCACGCTTTCGGCGCCTTTGGCACCACGGTGATCACGTTCTTTCTGGCCGAGATGGGTGACAAGACACAAATCGCCACCGTGGCCCTGGCCGCGCGCTACCCCGACGTGGTGGCGGTGGTGGCGGGCACCACGCTGGGCATGATGCTGGCAGACGCGCCCGCCGTCTTTCTGGGCGACAAGATCGCGCAAAAAGTGTCGATGCGCCTGGTGCACGGCATTGCAGCCGCCATTTTTGCGGTGCTGGGCGTGCTGACCCTTTTGAACGTGGGCAATTTGTTCTGAATCTGGGCTTTGCTCCAGCTGTTGCGGACAGCCGCTACGTTAGCTGGCTAAAGGCTGAGTCCACCGAGCGATCGGTGTAGGTGGGGCTAGACTGGCAAGCCCGACCGATCAAGGACAAGGCTGTTTCTGATGTTGAAAATCTTTGGGACTGTACTGGCCGCTGTTGGCGTTAACAAAGCGACAGCGCCGGCTGTCTACACCACCTCTGCGTGTGCCCAATTCGGTCAACCCGAGTTTCAGGTATCGATAAGCGACGAGCCGATTCCCGACGTTGACATTCAACATTTCCTGAAATCCCTTGAAGGTATGGTGGCCGCGGGATCGCGGTTCAGCCCTGGGCAGACATTGCAGGTGGGCTGGTCTGCATTGCGTGTCGTGGCTGGCGATGAAGGCTTGTTGCGCCTGCATGAGCCGGACATGAAGGCTTTTCCCATTCGCTATGTGAATTCGGTCGATGCCACCTTGCGTCAGCTTCGCGCCCAAAAGGATGCTGTCGAGAGCGTGCTGCCTGCTGCATCCTTGACCTTCCCATCGATGACGGAAAGTGCGGTTGTCCATGTCAACTACAAAAAGTCGCGCGTGCTGGTCATGCAGCGGGCGCGCCCGGAGGGGCACGACTCTGGGTGGTGGGTGTCTGAGCCAGGCGCTGAAGCCGACTCGGCGTCGATGAGCCGGATTTCACTTTACCGCCTCGCGCTGGATCGGCCAGACCTGATCCAGTTTTTCGCTTTTCCGCCCGACACGGTGGTGTTAGTGGCGGACCGGGTCGGTGTGGCGAAAGATCGGGTGGAGCTGCCTATCAAGCCTGGCTCTTACCTGGATCACTTGAATCGTCGGGCGCGCACGAAGTAAGCCGTGGCGTGGTGAAAGCCACCGGCCGCGCCTTCACAAATCGGTGCGCAGCTGCCAAAGCTCTGGGAAAAGCACCACGTCGAGCATCTTGCGCAGGTAGCTCACCCCGCCCGTGCCGCCGGTGCCGCGCTTAAATCCGATGATGCGTTCTACCGTGGTCACGTGCCGAAAGCGCCACAGGCGGAAGGCGTCTTCCAGGTCGGTCAGCTTCTCGGCCAGCTGGTACAAGTCCCAGTGCTGCTCGGGCGCGCGGTACACGCTCAGCCAGGCGGTTTCGACTTCGGGGCTGGCTTGGTACGGTTGGGTCCAATCGCGGCTCAGGCGGTTGGCGGGCGCCGGCACGCCCTGGCGTGCCAGCAGGCGCAGCGCCTCGTCGTACAGCGACGGCGCCTGGTAGTAGGACTGCACCAGCGCCAGCCTGTCTGCGTGGTGCTCGTGCGGCTTCAGCATGGCCGCGTTCTTGTTGCCCAGGGCGAATTCAATGCAACGGTACTGGAAGCTCTGGAACCCGCTGGACGGCCCCAGGTAGGGGCGAATGGCGCTGTACTCAGGCGGGGTCATGGTGGCCAGCACGTCCCAGGCGTGCACCAGCTGCTCCATGATGCGGCTGGCGCGGGCCAGCTTCTTGAAGGCGGGCGGCAGGCGGCTTTCGCGCACGTCGCCAATGGCCGAGGTCAGCTCGGTCAGCAGCAGCTTCATCCACAGCTCGCTGGTCTGGTGCTGGATGATGAACAGCATCTCATCGTGCGCGGGCGAAAGCGGGTGCTGCGCGCTCAGGATCTGGTCGATGTGCAGGTAGTCGCCATAGCTCATCGACTGGCTGAAGTCGAGCTGGGCGCGCTCTTCGTGCACGATGGATTCGGGGCGTTGGGGTTCGGTCATCGGTGTGCGCGTGTCAGGTTGTCATGTCGCCCAGGCGGACGTCAGGCGAGAGGGTGAGGCGCCGCAGCGTTGAGCGGATCGGTGGGCTGGGCTACGGCAGCATGCGACGCACTGGTCGCCCATTGCACCGCGCTTTTTGCCGGCACCTGCGGCAGATCCGGCTGCGTTTGCCGCGCCGATTCGGCCGCCAGAACACGCGCCAAATGCCGCGCCGGCGTGCGCTGCAACCCGTGCAGCAGCGTGTGGGCAGGATCGGGAATGTGCCAGCGCGCGCGCAGGTCGGCCTGCATGCGCAGCAGCAGATGGGCAGTCATCTCGGCGTCGGCCAGCGCGCGGTGGGCTTTTTCGGCCGGCGGCAACTGCAAGTGCCTGACGATGCGGCCCAGCGAATGGCTGGGCGCTTCAGGGTACAGGCGGCGCGACAGCAGCACCGTGCAGGCGAACAGCTCGGCCATGGGCCGGGCGGGCGGGTGGCCGGCGCGGGTCAGTTCGTCCAGCCAGAACTTGCTGTCGAACGACGCGTTGTGCGCCACCAGCGGCGCATCGCCCACAAAGCGGGCGGCGTCGCGCATCACTGCATCGGCGGGCCGTGCGGCGCGCAGCATGGCGCTGGTGATGCCCGTCAGCTGCGTGATGAAGGCGGGCATGCCCTGCCCGGCGTTCATCAGGCTCTGGAACCGGTCGACGATGCGGCCAGACTCGATCAGCACGATGCCCACCTCGGCGGCCCGCGCGCCGTGCGCCGGGCTCATGCCGGTGGTTTCAAAGTCGAGGATGGCGATGCGCTGGGTCATGGCGGCCAAGCTTACTCAGGTCACCGCATTCACGTGGTTGAACTCGGGCTGCTGCCATTCGCCGCTGGCCAGCACGTCGCGCAGGTGTTCCACCGCGTGCCAAACGTCTGCAAAGCCCACGTACAGCGGCGTGAAGCCAAAGCGCAGGATGTCCAGATGGCGCCCCGTGCCGTCGCCCTTGCGGAAGTCGCCAATCACGCCGCGCGCGATCAGCGCCTGCACGATGGCGTAGGCGCCGCTGCCTTGCCCATCCACGCCCAGGCCTTCGGCGCGCGTCAGGCACACCTGCGAGCCGCGCCGGGCGTGCTCGCGCGGGGTGGCCAGGCCGATGCCGTGGCCGGCGCAGCGCTGCTCGACCAGCGCAATGAACAGATCCGTCAGCGCCAGCGACTTGGCGCGCAGCGCGGCCATGCCACCCAGGGCTTCGCTGGCGGTGAACACATCCAGCCCGCACTGCAGCGCCGACAGGCTGAGGATGGGCTGCGTGCCGCACAGGTAGCGCTGAATGCCGGCTGCGGGCCGGTAATCCGGCGTGAATTCAAACGGCGCCGCGTGGCCGAACCAGCCGGACAGCGGCTGCCAGAAGCGGTCGGTCAAGCGCGGGTGCACCCACACGAAGGCGGGCGCGCCGGGGCCGCCATTCAGGTATTTGTAGCTGCAACCCACGGCGTAGTCTGCGTTGGCGCCCAGCAGGTCGACGGGCACGGCGCCGGCGCTGTGGCACAGGTCCCATACGCAGACGATGCCCTGGGCGTGCGCCTGCGCGGTGAGGGCGGCCATGTCGTGCATGGCGCCGGTGCGGTAGTTGACGTGCGTCAGCATCAGGATGGCGACGTCGTCCCGCAGCTGCGCGGTGATGTCTTCGGGCTCCAGCAGCACCAGCTCCAGCCCGTGCGCCTGGCAGACGGATTGGGCGATGTACAGGTCGGTGGGGAAGTTGCTGCGCTCGCTCAGCACGCGCGTGCGGCCCGGATGTTCGGCCTGCGCCAGCCGCGCGGCGGCCGTCAGCACCTTGTAGAGGTTGATCGACGTGGTGTCGGTAAACGCCACCTGGCCCGTGCCAGCGCCGATCCAGGGGGCGAACTGGTCGCCCAGGCGCTGGGGCAAGTCGATCCAGCCGGCCTTGTTCCATGCGGTGATCAGGTCTTGCCCCCATTCCTGCTGCACCACTTCCGCCACGCGCGCGGCGGCGGCGCGCGGCTGGGCGCCGAGGGAATTGCCGTCGAGGTAGATCACGCCTTGGGGCAGGCTGAACTGCGCCTTCAGCGGCGCCAGCGCGTCGGCGGCGTCCAGCGCGCGGCAGGATTCGAGGGTGTGGGTGGTTGGGCTCATGGTATGAAATTGATAGCTGCTAGCGCTGGTGGCACCTGCGCCAGCAGCTGATTGGATGGATAAACCGGTTTGAATGCGGCCCCGCCGATCAAGCCAGCGCACGCAGCACCGCGCGCACGGGTGAGGCGTCGGCCGTCATCCACTTCAGGGGCAGGGCGATCAGCTCGTAGTCGCCCTCGGGCACGTCGTCCAGCACCAGGTTTTCCAGCACGCGCAGGTCGCGCCGGCGGATCACCTGGTGGCTGTCCAGCGTCTTGCTGTCGGCAGGGTCGATGCTGGCGGTGTCGATGCCGATCAGCTGCACGCCCGCGTCGGCCAGGCGTTCTACGGTGGCGGGAGCGTAGGCGGCCAAGGCGCCGTCCCACCGGTCCACGGGCATGCGCGCGTAGGTGCGCACCAGCACGCGCGGCGGCAGGCCAGCGCCGATGGCGTGGGCGATGTGGTGCCATTCGATCAGCGGCCCGCAGTCCAGCGCATGGATGACGCGGCAGCGGCCCAGAAAGGGCGCGAGGGGCACTGCGCCCATCGCCTCGCCGCCCGGGGCGTAGTGCAGCGGCGCGTCGGCGTGCGCGCCCACGTGCGGCGACATCGTGACGGCGCTCACGTTGACCGGGCAACCCGGGCCGATCTCGGCCGCCCATACCTGGCTGTACGGCGTGTCGCCCGGGAAGACGGGCGTGGTGGCGTGCACGGGCGGCGAGATGTCCCACAGCCGTGGCGCAGCGGGCGCGGCTGGCGCACCGGGCGCATCCGGTGCGGCGTTATGGGCAAAGTCAGGTGGCGTGGGCATGCCGTGGAACTTAAGGCCGCGCGCCGGGGCGTGGTGTCGGTTATTTCCAACGGATGGCGCTGGGTACGGCGCAGCGGCGGGGCAGGGCGCATGTGCCGTGTTGGGCCGCACCCGCGCCGGATGGCCTGGCGGTGGGCGCGTCGGCGCTTGGCAAGGGCGCGTCAAGCAGGCTTTGGTGACGGTGAACTGCTATGGATAGAGTAGCTGGTGGCGCTCTTCCCACCGGCGCTAGACGGCGTTTTGGCTAGTAAGCCCCAAGGTCGCCCAGCCCATGCCGCGCGCGCGCCCGGTGGCAGGCATCGCTGCCGGATTCGAATTCGCGGCAGGGCGAAGGCCGCCATTCGTAGATGCCGCAGGCCACGCGCTCGCCCACGCGCCCGGTCAGCGCCGCGCAGCGCGGCGGTTGGTGGTCGGTGCCGCGCAGGCGGCAGTTGCTGCCCGTCAGCGGCGCGGCCAGGCCGTCGGGCACGCAGCCCCCTTCAGACAAAAGTTCGTGCACCGAGAAATCCACGCGGAATGTCGCGCAGCAGGCGCCGCAGTGCTGGCAATCGGGTGGGTTGGCGTCGATTAGAGAGGCTGTCACTGGCTGCGGTGCGGTGGGTGAGGTGGATGGCTGCGCCACAGGAGAGGGGAACGCGAAATATCAACGCTTAAGCATTCCGTCTCGGCTGCGGTGTCGCACAAAACCGTAACTATGGTTTAAATTCGATGTGAGTTGTCTGCGACCGCGATACGAAATCAAAGCGTGGCCACAGAGCTTTTGATTCAACCTACCACGAAGGATAAGAACCATGCGCACCGACATGTTCCAGCAAGTTTTGGAAGAACTGAAGGGCTCTTCCGCCGACGTCGAAGCTTCGGCACTGATCTCGACCGACGGCCTGATGATCGCCTCGGCCCTGCCGCAAGGCATGGACGAAGACCGCGTGGGCGCCATGTCTGCCGCGCTGTTGTCGCTGGGCGACCGCGCTGCGCGCGAACTGGCCCGTGGCACGCTGGAGCGCGTGCTGCTGCAGGGCGAGCGCGGCTACGTGATCATGAGTTCGTCCGGCACCGAGGCCGTGCTGACCGTGCTGGCCAAGCAAAACGCCAAGCTGGGCCTGTTGTTCCTGGACATCAAGCGCGCAGCCGAAGCCCTGTCCAAGCTGATCTGAGGGGGATCGCACCATGGTATTTCCCCCCATGCAACCGGCCGCCGACGCGACGGTGGCGCGTGAACACACCTACCACGACGGCAGCAGCCGCACCGTGATGGTCAGCGAGCGCGAAATCGCCTATCCGCAAGGCCGCCTGATCATCTCGCGCACCGACCTGGACGGCATCATCACCCACGCCAACGACGCGTTTGTCGAGTTGTCGGGCTACGCGCGCGAAGACCTGATCGGCCAGCCCCACGCCATCCTGCGCCACCCCGACATGCCCCGCGCCGCTTTCAAGGACCTGTGGACCACCGTGGCGTCCGGCAAGAAGTGGCACGGCTACGTCAAGAACCTGTGCAAGGACGGCTCGCACTACTGGGTCTACGCCACGGCGGTGCCCAACGTGCGCGGCGGCAAGATCGTTGGCTACACCTCGGTGCGCCGCCAGCCCTCGCGCGCCAAGATCGCGGAAATCACCGCAACCTACAAAGAATGGCTGGCCAAGGAAGGGAGCCCGGCATGAGCTTGAACTTTCTGATCGCGCCCGATTTCGCGCCCGAGCGTTTTGCCGGTTGGCACATGCTCAACACCGTGCTGCAAAAGCGCTCTGCTGAATCGCTGCACCTGTTGACGCCCGCTTCGGCCGCCGAGCAGGCCGAACTGATCGCCAAAGGCGATGTGGCCGCCGTCTACGCCAACCCGTTTGATGCCGCTTCGATGATCCGCGATGCGGGTTACGTCGCCGTGGCGCGCCCGCTGGGCAAGTCGGACGAGATGGTGATGGCCACGCGCGCCGATTCGCCGCTGAATTCGATCGAGGGCCTCAAGCCCGGCTGCAAGATTGCGCTGACCGACAACAAGGACGTGAAGCTGATCGGCCTGCGCCTGCTGGAAGCGGCCGACCTGACCGAGGCCGACGTGCAGTGGCAACTGGTGGAAAGCTACCAGGCGGCCGCGCGCATGACGATCAAGGGCGAGGTCGACATCGGCTTTTTCCTGGCCGAGGCCTACAACTCGCTGTCGCGCCTGACCAAGACGCAACTCAAGCCGCTGATGGAAAGCAAGCTGGCCGACATCACCCACGTGCTGTTGATTCACCCACGCATCGGCGCCAGCCTGGACAAGCTGCGCGACGCGCTGCTGGGCCTGGCAGGCACCGCCGACGGCCAGCCCGCGCTGGACGAGCTGGGCATCGAGCAGGGCTTTGAAGCCATGTCGGTCGAGGACGGCGAGTTCATGATCGACCTGATGGACACGCTGCTGAGCTGATATGCCGCTGCGCACCTTGTCGCCACGCGAACGCTTCCGTCAGGCAGGGCGTGATGTACTGCGCGTGCCGGGCGATCGCCGGCTGCACGAGGCGCGCGTGATGGCGGCCTGCGCCCTGGACGGCGCCGAGCCGGTTCAGGGCGCGCTGGCGGACCTGATGGTCGCCTGCCTGCCGGATGATGAGGCCACCGTGCGCCTCCTGCGGCGCCCGCAGGTGGCCCAGCGGCTGGCGCCGTTTGTGGCGCGCGCCTTCCTGCGGCTGTCCAGCCAGCGCCAACGCCTGCCGCGCGTCAGCGCGCTGGCCACGCGCTTTTGTGTGCTGGCCATGCCGTCGCTGGACGTGCCCAAGCGCGCCTTGCTGGTCGGCGTGGACGATTCGCGCGAGTTGGCGGCCCAGGCCATTCCCGCGCTGCTGGCGGGCGACGAAGAGGCGGAAGCCGCTTTCCTGGATCACTGTGAGGGCGCGGGCGACTCGCTGGCCTTCATGCTGGGCAGCCGCGCCCTGTCGCGCGCCGGCCGGCCGATGGCGCCGCGCTGGGACGAGGTTTCCGCGGCGTTGCAACAAGGAGTACGCAGTTGAGTTCGATCTTGCTGGCCGGGCTGACGGACCATGAAGCCGCCGCGATAGAAATCATGGTGGGCATGAACTGGTCAGACCGGCACGTGCTGACGATCGCCCGTGGCGTCGGCCTGGGCGTGCCCGAACAGACCCCGGCCGCCAGGGCGTGCACCCATTGCGTGCTGGACCTGTTTGGCTTCGGTTTGCGCCGCTACTCCGCCGAGAACGAGGTCAAGCTGCGCGCCTTTTTGGGCAACCGCTCGGCGGTGCTGCTGATATGGGGCAACGGCGGCGGCTGGCTGGAGCAGCATTTGCGCTGGGCGCACGGTCAGGCGGTGGCCTGGGTCAGCATGCCCTACACCAGCGCCGAAATGCTCGCGGCGATCAAGCAGATTCACGACGTGGGGCCGCCGGTGCGGCTTCGGCACGACGCCTTCAGTGATTTTGCAGACACCGCGCCCGATGAAGCTGGCGCGCACAGAGCGGCCACGCCAGGGCGCTCGCGCCTATCGACCGCCGAGGCTGAAGATCGCTCGCCATCCGAAACCGGCACCGAGGCCGACGCGGCTGAGCCGCCGGTTCCGGCCTGGCGCCGTGCAATGGCCTTGGCCGATCAATTGAAAGCGTCCAGAGCATCGGCCGCCGCCTCGGTGGGTGCGGCGATGCGCTCCGCCACGGACGAGGTGGCCTTGGCACCCGGCGCAGCTTCGCCCACGCCAACGGCGGTCAGCCTCAAGGTGGCCGCCTTGCGCGAAGCCGCCAAAGCGCTGGCGTCGAAAACAGCGGCTGGCGTTGGCGCGGCCATCAGCACAGGCGCCACCGCCGCAGGGGCGGGCGTGTCCCGCACGGCGACGGCCTCGCTAACGCCCGAGGCGAGAGCAAGCGCAGCACCGCGCGCGCCCGCCAAGGGTGTGACGCAAGGCGCGCTGGCGGATATGCAAAGAATCTTTCCCGCGTTGGCGGGCGTGCCCCTCTTGCGTGTGTGCGAGCGCGCGCTGGCCGGCCAGGGAGCGCAGCTGTTGCGTGTGGCGGGCAAGTCCGCCTTCGTCGTTGATGCGTCTCAGGGCTGGATCGCTTCGGGCCTGCCGGTCTCGGCGTTGGTCAAGATGCTGCACACCCCCGATCTGGTCGAGCACATGGAAGTGCAGCCACTGCCCGCCAGTGACGTGGATGCCACGCTGGAGAGGCTTTTTGGCGCCAGGTTTCGCGGTGCCAAGACCGCCCTGGATGCGGTCATGTGGGAGCTGTTGAGTGATGCGCTGAAAGACCTGCCCTTGGCGCCGCAGGGTGAGCTGAGCTTTCGGCTGCATCGCTTTCCCAACTTCACGCACCTGCAGAGCGTGGGTGCGCTGGACGTCCAGCTCGCTTCGATCTGCTCGCGCGTGGAACAATCGGCCAGAGACCTGGTGCGAGCCTTCCCACGCAACGAGGCCGACGTGCACCGCTTCGTCGTGCTGTGTGTGCTGTCTGGCGTGGCGGGCATCACGCGCACCAGCTTCATTCACCGTCGGGAGCCGCCGGCAGCGGGGGCAGGCGCCGCTGCAGGGGCGGCCAAGCCCACGGCCCAAACCGCCGCGCGGCGCGGCTTTTTCAAGTCCTTGCTGGACAAGCTTTTCTGACGTTTTTCGATATTCATGGCGACCACCTACAAGCTCGTGTTTGCCGGCCCCGTCGGGGCGGGCAAGACCACGGCCATCCAATCTTTGTCAGACATCGAAGTGGTGCGCACCGAAGCCAGCGCAACCGATGACGTCAAGCAGCTCAAGCAGACCACCACCGTGGCCATGGACTACGGGCTTATGAAGCTCGCCAGCGGCGACCAGGTGCGCCTGTACGGCACGCCCGGCCAGAAGCGCTTCGATTTCATGTGGGACATCCTGACTGAAAACGCGCTGGGCCTGGTGCTCATGCTGCGCGGCAACGCACCCGACCCGGTGGCCGATCTGCGCACCTACGTCAAGGAGTTTCGCGAGTTCATCGACCGCACTTCGCTGGTGGTTGGCATCACCCATTCCGACCAGGGCGGCTGGGAAACGCGCCGCCTGGTGGCGGCCGAGCTGGAAGCGCTCGGCCTGCCGCCCAGCGTGATGGACACCGACGCGCGCGAACGCAGCCACATGGCCCAGTTGGTCAAGGCGCTGATCTACGGTATCGACCCGTTCAATGGAACCGAGGCGCACTGAGCGCCGGGGGCAACCGCATGAACCCTTCCGCCGCTGACCCGCACCTGATGCTGACCCCGGCCGGCGCCATGCTCGCCTTTGCCGACAAGGTGCCGGACGAAAACGCCGCGATGCTGCAAACCCTGCTGCCGCGCGGCGTGTCGCTGCGCCGCAGCGAATGGCTCAGCCACCTGCCGCAGCACGCTTCGCTGCTGCCGCGCGCGCTGCACGAAGGTTGGGTTCACGAGGTAGAGCGCGAGTTGCACGCGCCCGACGTCCGGCTGGACAACTACCTGCCGCACGCCATCGCCGGGCTGTCGGGCTCGCGCATGGCGGCGCTGGCGTCTGACGACGGGTTCTGCCTGGCGCGCGTCGGCTATTCGCAGGACGACGCCGAAACGCTGTGCGTGGCGGCCGCAGACTTCTTCGATTTCGTGGCGCGCCAAAAGCAACGCGGCTTTCGGGGCACCGGCCGCGCCGTGTCCTTCCACGAGAGCATCGACATGCTGCTGCCGGCCACCACGTTCATGCTGTTCTGGGTGGACGGCGTGGGCTACTGGCTGATTCTGGGGGGCGAGCCGCTGCTGAACAACCGCGCGCTGGTCGAGCTGATCTGGGGCATCCGGGTGGCAGGCACCAAGTTTTCGACCAACTGAGCGCAGCCGCAGCCGCCGCTGTCGGGCGGGCGATCTACCGGCGTTTGCTTTTAATTTGATAGCTGCCAGCGCTGGTGCCGCCTGCGCTAGAGGCTGATTTGGCACTAAAGATTGCGCCGTGGGGGCACGGCGCCGCCACGGCGCGCGCTGCGCCGATCAGTCCAGCCGCCCGCGCAGCAGGTATTCCAGCAGCGCTTTCTGCGCGTGCATGCGGTTTTCGGCTTCGTCCCACACCACCGATTGCGGGCCGTCGATCACTTCGGCCGTCACTTCCTCGCCGCGGTGCGCGGGCAGGCAGTGCATGAACAGCGCGTCGGGCTTGGCCACGGCCATCATCTCCGCATCCACGCACCAGCTGGCGAAGGCCTTCTTGCGCGCTTCGTTCTCTGCCTCGTAGCCCATGCTGATCCACACGTCGGTGGTGACCAGGTCGGCGCCGGCGCAGGCTTCCATCGGGTCGGCAAAGCTTTGCCAGCCGCGCTGCGGCGCGCCGTCCAGCGCGGCCAGTGCGGTATCGACCTCGTAGCCAGCGGGCGTGGACACGCGCAAGGTAAAGCCGAGCAGGGCGGCGGCCTGCGCCCAGGTGTTGGCCATGTTGTTGCCATCACCAATCCAGGCCACGGTCTTGCCGGCGATGGAGCCGCGGTGCTCGATGTACGTGAAGATGTCCGCCAGGATCTGGCAGGGGTGGTATTCGTTGGTCAGCCCGTTGATGACCGGCACGCGCGAATACTCGGCAAAGCGCGCAATGCGTGCCTGCTCGAAGGTGCGGATCATCACCGCGTCGGTCATGCGGCTGATGACGCGCGCCGTGTCTTCAATCGGTTCGCTGCGCCCCAGCTGGCTGTCGCCGCTGGTCAGGTGCACCACGCTGCCGCCCAGCTGGTACATGCCCGCTTCAAAGCTCACGCGCGTGCGTGTGCTGGCCTTTTCAAAGATCAGCGCCAGCGTGCGGTCGGCCAGCGGCTGGTGCTTTTCGTAGGCCTTGAACTTGCGCTTGATCAGCGCCGCGCGCTCGAACAGGTAGGCGTATTCGTCGGCGGTGAAATCGCTGAATTGCAGGTAGTGCTTGATCGACTCGGTCATCCGCCGCTCACTCTTTCAAAAACGCTTCGATGATCGGCACCAGGATGGCGACGATCTCGTCCGCTTCGGCCGTGCTCAGGATCAGCGGGGGCACCAGGCGAATCACGCTGTCGGCGGTGACCGACAGCAGCAGCCCGGCGTCGGCGGCGCGCTGCACGATGGCGCCGCACGGCTTGGCCAGCTCAATGCCGATCATCAGGCCCTGGCCGCGCACTTCCTTCACGCCAGGGTTGCCCGCCAGTGCCTTTTCAAGCGCAGCGTGCAGGTGCTTGCCCACCTTGTCGGCGTTGGCCAGCAGGCCTTCTTCTTCCATGATGCGGATGGTTTCCACGCCGGCGCGCATCGCCAGCGGGTTGCCGCCAAAGGTGGTGCCGTGGTTGCCCGGCTGGAAGATGTTGGCGGCCTTGGGGCCTGCCACGACGGCGCCAATCGGCACGCCCGAGCCCAGGCCCTTGGCCAGCGGCATCACGTCGGGCACGATGTCGGCCCACTGGTGGGCAAACCACTTGCCGGTGCGCCCCATGCCGCACTGCACTTCGTCGATCATCAGCAGCCAGTCTTTCTCATCGCACAGCGCACGCACTTGCTTGAGGTAGTCGATGCGCGCGGGGTTGATGCCGCCTTCGCCCTGGATGGTCTCGAAGAACACGGCCACCACGTTGGGGTTGCCCTCGGTGGCTTTCTTGAGCGCGTCGATATCGTTCAGCGGCACGCGGATGAAGCCTTCCACCAGCGGCTCGAACCCCTTTTGCACCTTGGGGTTGCCAGTGGCGCTGAGCGTGGCGATGCTGCGGCCGTGAAAGGCCTTTTCGTACACCACTATCTGTGGGTTGGAAATGCCCTTGTCGTGGCCGAACTTGCGCGCCAGCTTCAGCGCGGCTTCGTTGGCCTCCAGCCCGGTCGAGCAGAAGAACACATTGGTCATGTGCGCCAGCTCGGTCAGCTTCTTGGCCAGCACCTCGGCGTTGGGCACGTGGTAGTAGTTGCTGCTGTGGATGATCTTGGCGATCTGGTCTTGCAGCGCAGGCACCAGTTTGGGGTGGTTGTGGCCCAACGTGTTGACCGCGATGCCGCCCAGGCCGTCCAGGTAGCTCTTGCCGTTGACGTCCCACACGCGCACGCCTTGACCACGCTCCATCGCGATCGGCAGACGCGCGTAAGTGTTCATGGTGTGAGGCGATGCGGCTTCGATGAAAGCGGTCACGACGGTGCTCCTGGGTTGCGGTTCGCAAAAAGAAAGCGGGCCAACGCGGCCCGTTGAAGACGCATTCTAGGGTGTCGCGTACGGCAGTTTGTTGAAAGCTGCGCATGACAGCGATGCCCCTGGCGCGGCGCGGATGGCCGCCGGGCGGTAGAATTCTTGTGCGTCGCAGCAACGGTCGACAGCCTGCCCATCGGCCGGTTGGCGCAAGCCCTGAGAAGGGCCATCAGGCCCCCGGCGCGCACGCAGCTCCTTCCCGCTTCAATGGCCGCCAACCCGTCAACCAGCGAATTTTTCATCAAGGGCGTGACCGCCGCCGGTCGCACCTTTCGCCCCAGCGACTGGGCCGAGCGCCTGGCCGGGGTGATGGCCCAGTTCCGCCCCGGCGGCGCCATGCGCGGGCCCGGTTCGCACATCGGCTATTCCCCTTGGTGCGTGCCCACTACGCTGGATGGGGTGAAGTGCGTGGTGGTCAACTCCGCATTGCGTGAGCACGAGCCCATGGCCTGGGACTTCGTGATGAACTTCGCCAAGGACAACGAGTTGCAGGTCGCCGAAGCCTGCCTGTTGCCCGATGCCGCGCCGCAGGCAGCCAAGGGCGCGCAAGGCGCGGCGGCAGGGCCAGACAAGGCTTGACCTGCTTGTCGCGGCTTTGCCCGCATTCGCTGCTTGAATTGCCTTCTGGCGCCCGCCCTTACTGCGGCGGTAGCTATAAAATCTATAGTAAATTGGCTTGGTTGCCAGAGTCAGAGTCAGAGTCGGCTTCGGCGTTGACTTGGCGCTTTGGCCCGTTCAGCGCTGGCAGGCTGCGCGTTTTGAGGGCGGCTTGGCCGACTGGCGAGCGGAAATCCCTCATTGCCCTCGGTGGGGCGACCGGGCATCGTTGCTTCTTTTTTCGTGACCTTCTGAGGTAAACCCATGTCCGAGCAAACCACCCACAGCAAAGCGCCGCAACCCGATCCAGCCGAAAAGGATGCGTTTTTCCCCTCTAGCTATTCGCTCAGCCAGTTCACCGCCCCCAAGTCGGATCTGAGCGGCGCCGACTACCCCAATCCGTACAAGGGCCGCCAGAAGATTTTGATGATCGGCGCCGACGAGCGCTATCTGCTGACCGACAACGGCAGCTTTTTCTCCACGGGCAACCACCCGGTTGAAGCCCTGCTGCCGATGTACCACCTGGACAAGGCCGGCTTTGCGTTCGACGTGGCCACCGTCTCCGGCAACCCGGTCAAGTTCGAGTTCTGGGCGATGCCCAGCGAGGACGAGGCCGTCAAAGGCTTTTTCGACAAGTACCACCCGCAATTCAAGCGGCCGCTGGCCTTGGCGGACGTCGTCGCCAAGGGGCTGGACGAGTACGCCGCGGTGTTCATCCCCGGCGGTCACGGCGCCTTGATCGGCCTGCCTGAAAGCGACGACGTCGGCGCGGCGCTCAAATGGGCGGCGGCGAACGACCGTTTCGTGATCTCGCTGTGCCATGGCCCGGCGGCGTTTCTGGCGGTGGGCGACAGCGACATTTACCGCGGCAAGAAGATCTGCGCGTTTCCCGATTCGCTCGACGCCAAAACCCCCGACATCGGCTACATGCCCGGCCACCTGACGTGGAAGTTTGGCGAAAAGCTCAAGGCGCTGGGCTTTGAGATCGTCAACGACAACATCAGCGGCCAAGTGCTTCGCGACGGCTTGCTCATCACGGGCGACAGCCCCCTGGCCGGCAATGCGCTGGGCCAACTGGCGGCCAAGACCTTGCTCAAGGAAGTCGCAGCCTGATGACCCCTGCCGACGCGGCCGAGAGGGCGTTCGCCACCGCCATCGCCATTCAGGGGGCCAAAACCCTGGTGGCGATTCAGGCCGCGGTGCGCGCGCTGGCAACGCCGCTGGGCTACGACCGGTTTGTGCTTTTCTCTGCGTCCGCCGCCCGCGACGAAGTTGTCGACACCTTTTACTGGCTGGAAGGCGACTGGTTCGGCGACGGTACGGAATTGGACGCCCAGACCTACCTGCGCCGCTGCCCCGTTTCGCGCCACATGCTCAGCCTGCATGAGCCTTTCTTCTGGACGAAGACGGGCGCCCGTGACAAGGACCTGTACCGCGTGGTGCGCACGCCGCAGGGCGTTGGCGTTCATGGCCTGCAGGTTCCGGTGTTCGGGCCGCTGGGGCTGGAGGGCGCCATGAGCCTGGGCGGCGAGCGCATCGATGCGTCGGCCCAAACCAAGCTGGCGCTTTCGCTGGTGGGGCAGGCAGCGTTTCTTGCGGCGCGCAAGTTGCTGGAAATGCCGGTTGAAGAGGCGATGACCGCGCTATCAGATCGAGAGCGAGAGGTGCTTGCCTGGACAGCGGCAGGCCGCCGTCAGACGGAGATTGCTGAAACGCTGGGCTTGTCTGAGCGGACGGTCGAGAATCACCTGCGGCGAGTGCGACGGCGCTTGGGCGTGGCAACCACCGCGCAGGCGGTGCGGGTCGCGATCCGCAACGGAGAGATCGCGGCGTGATCCCGCCGGAAAGAGGCGCGCCCTACAAAGACTAACCAGGAGCGAATCGTTATGGCAAAGACAGTTTTGGTCACCGGTGCAGCCACGGGCTTCGGCCGTGGCGTGGCATTCGGGTTGGCGCAGCGCGGCCATCGTGTGATCGCTGGCTGCCAGATATGGCCCCAGGTGTGGGAGCTGCGGCAGGCAGCGAAAAGCCAGGCGCTTGATCTGCAAGTCATCAAGCTGGACGTGCTGAACGACATTGACCGCGCCAACGCCCTGGCGCTGGACATCGACGTGCTGCACAACAACGCCGGCATCATGGAATCCGGCCCGATGGTCGAAATACCGATGGCGGTGTTTCGTTCGGTGTTTGAAACAAACGTGTTTGCTGCGCTGGAGCTTGCGCAGGGCTTCGCCCGCAAGATGGTTCAACGCGGCAGCGGGCGAATAGTCTGGACTTCTTCGGTGGCTGGGTTGGTCAAGGTTCCGTTCGACGGCGCCTATGCCGCTTCCAAGCATGCGGTGGAAGGCATTTGTTCGGCCATGCATGAGGAACTGAAGCCGTACGGCGTGCAGGTGGTCACGGTCAACCCAGGCGCGTACCGCACGGGGTTCAACGACACCGGCATGGAAAGCATGGACCAGTGGTGGGGCCAGGGGGAGCGTGTCGTCGCGCACTGGCCCGTGCGCGAGTTGAACCGCCAGCACGACCCGGCGGAGATGATCGCCGCCATGATCGAGGTGATCGAGGCAGACAACCCGCCGTATCGGACGGTGCTGCCCGCGTCGGCGCAAGAGATGGTTCGCAAGGAGCAGAACGAGGCTTGGGAGCGATCTGCCTGAAGGCGGCGCGTTGCTGCCAGCAGAGGCAACGCTGCTGAGGATCGCGGACTTGCGCAGGGCGGTCGCCCAAAAGCTGGCATGAGGCTTCACCCCAACGCGCTGGCGCGGTGCGCCTTCGCCAGGGCGCGCACCACTTTTTTTGCCACGCGCCCACAAAAAAACCGCCCGAAGGCGGTTCTCTTGTTTTTTGCCAACAGCGCACCCGATCAAACAGCAGACGGCGGGGCCGTCCGGGCGGTTTGCCTGACTAGCTTCAGGCGGCGGCTTGCGCCAGGGCCTTGACCTTGACGGACAGGCGGCTCTTGTCGCGAGCAGCCTTGTTCTTGTGGAAGATGCCTTTGTCAGCGACCGTGTCAACCACGGACTGCATCAGCGCGAAGGCGCTGGTGGCTTTCTCTTTGTCACCGGCGAGGACAGCCTTTTCGACGTTCTTCACAGCGGTGCGGTATTTCGAGCGCAGCGAGGTGTTCGCGGCATTCAGGACGATGTTCTGGCGGGCGCGTTTGCGGCCCGATGCCAGGCGAGGGTTCTTTTTCTTGGGCTTTCCAGCTGCCATGATGTATTCCTTAAGGGTTTGGGGATGTTGTCAGCAAAACCCAGCATTCTACTCTTTGTGACAGCGATGTGCCATGCCCGCGCGGCGCCGGCGCCTTGCGGGACTACACTGGCGCCCCACACCTGCGTGCCGTTTCGTGAGCCTATTCAAAGCCGCCTCCACCGTCTCCCTACTGACATTGGCTTCGCGCATCACCGGTCTGGTGCGCGATTTGCTGATGGCGTCGGCCTTTGGCGTCAGCGGCCTGACGGACGCGTTCAACGTCGCCTTTCGCATTCCCAACTTGCTGCGCCGCCTGTTCGCTGAAGGTGCGTTCAGCCAGGCTTTCGTGCCGGTGCTGGCGCGGTCGAAGGCGGCCAATGGCGAAGAAGCCACGCGCCACCTGATCGATGCGGTGGCCACCGTGCTCACCTGGGTGTTGGTGCTGACCTGCGCGGTGGGCGTGGTGGCCTCACCGATTCTGGTGTGGCTGCTGGCCAGCGGGCTGGATGCGCACAGCTTTGATTCAGGGGTGCTGATGACGCGCATCATGTTCCCCTACATCGGATGCATGTCGCTGGTGGCTTTTTCGGCTGGCATTCTGAATACGTGGCGCCATTTCGTCGTGCCCGCCGCCACGCCGGTGCTGTTGAACCTGGCCATGATCGTGGCGGCCTGGCTGGGCGCGCCTTGGTTGGCCAAGATGGGCATCGAGCCCATCTACGCCATGGCCGTCGGTGTGATGGTGGGGGGCATCCTGCAGCTGGCCGTGCAGGTGCCCGCGCTCAGGCGCCTGGGCCTGCTGCCGCACATCAGCCTGAGCTGGCGCCGCGTGCGCGAAGCCTGGCGCGACCCGGGCGTGCGGCAGGTGCTGACGCTGATGCTGCCCGCGCTGCTGGGCGTGGGCGTGGCGCAGCTGTCCTTGCTGATCAACACGCAAATCGCGTCGCACCTGGCGGCGGGCAGCGTGACCTGGGTTTGGTACGCCGATCGGCTGATGGAATTCCCCACCGCCTTGCTGGGCGTGGCCCTGGGCGTGGTGCTGACGCCGCAACTGTCCGCCGCCCGCGCCAAGGGCGACGACGCGCGCTATTCGCAAATGCTGGACTGGGGCCTGCGCCTTGTCGTGGTGCTGTCGCTGCCGTGCGCCGCGGCGCTGCTGGTGTTTGCCACGCCGCTGATCGCCACGCTGTTCTACCACGGCAAATTTGCGCCTGACGACGTGCAGCGCGTGGCGCTGGCGCTGGCCGGTTACGGCGTGGGCCTGGTCGGGCTGGTGGCGGTGAAAGTGCTGGCGCCGGGCTACTACGCCAGCCTGGATATCCGCACGCCCGTCAAGATCGCCATTGCGGTGCTGGTGGTCACGCAGCTGCTGAACGTGGTGCTGGTGCCGCAGTTGCAGCACGCGGCGCTGACGCTGTCGATTGCGCTGGGCGCGCTGCTCAACGCCGGCTGGCTGCTGACGGGGCTGATCCGGCGCGGCAGCTACCAGCCCGCCGCAGGCTGGGGCGTGTTTGGCGCGCAGACGTTGGGCGCCACCTTGTTGATGAGCGCTTTTCTGGCCTGGGCCGGCGACCAGTTCGACTGGCTGGCGCTGGTCAGCTGGCAGCGTGTGGCCCTGCTGGCGGGCTCCATCCTGGTGGCCATGGTGGTCTACTTTGGCGCGCTGGCGGCGGCCGGGGTCAAGCTGCGGCAGCTGGTCAGGCGCTGATCCGGCTGCCGCGTCCGAGCCCAGCTCCGGGCCCCGCGTATGGCGCCAAGGCGCCACAGGGGCACGGCCTTAAGGGCCACCGCGTTGACGCGCCGCGCCGCCCTTGGTCACAATTCGGCCATGCCGCTGGATTTGACTTTGCCCACGCCGCTGGCCTACTTCGCGGCCCTGGTTCAGCAGGACGAAGGCCTGCCGCTGCTGGAAGCCGCTGCCGCGCTGGCGCAAGACGACACGCCCGACCTGGACGTGGAGCAGGTGCTGGAGCAGGTCGATCAGCTGGCCGACCGCCTCAACCAACGCATTTCGCCCAGCGCCGACCCGGTGGAGCGGCTGCGCGCCGTCAACCAGTTCTTCTTTGCCGACCTGGGCTTTGCCGGCAACGTCAACGACTACTACAACGCCAAGAACAGCTACGTGGATGTGGTGCTGCACACGCGGCGCGGCATCCCCATTTCTCTGGCGGTGCTGTGGCTGGAGCTGGGCCAGTCGGCCGGCTTGAAGGTGGACGGGGTCGGCTTTCCCGGGCACTTCCTGGTGCAGGCGAAGATCGAGGACGGGTGCGTGGTGATCGACCCGTTCACCGGCCAGTCGCTGGGGCGGCCAGAGCTTCACGAGCGGCTGGAGCAGTTTCAGCTCGACCGCGAGCTGGCGCACAGCGACGCCACGCTCGCGCAGTTTCTGCAACCCACGCCGCCCCGGCAGATCCTGGCGCGCATGCTGCGCAACCTGCAGGACATCCACCGCACGCGGCGCGACTGGCCGCGCCTGGTGCGGGTGCAAGACCGGCTGGTCACGCTGCTGCCCGAAGCCTGGGCCGAGTACCGCGACCGCGGCCTGGCGCTGGCGCAACTGGGCGATATCGAGCGTGCGCGCGCCGACTTGAGCGTGTACCTGCGCGAAGCGGCCGAGGCCGCCGACCGCGATGCCATGGCCGAGCGCCTGTCGGCGCTGGGTGGCTCGGCCGACTGACAGCTCCCCCGTTTTTGCGCGCTGCCGATCGGGTAGGGGCGCCGCGTTTGCCCGCCGAGGCGCGAGCAAGTCGATGCGCGCAGGCCCGTCGCAGCGCCATCCAATTTCAGATCAAATCGGCCGCTGGCGCTGGTGCCAACTGCGGCGGAAGCTACTGTTTATATAGCGAATATCGGGTGTGTGGCTCGCCTTGCACAAGGCCAAGCAAGCGCCCCTCAATCGACTTCAGGCTGCCCCTTAGCCGCTTGTCCAGCTTGTCTCGCTTATCCAGCCTGCGCCGCGCGCGCCAAATGCGAAGGCCATCCCACATGCCCCGCCGCGCGCCATGCGCGGCGCAATTGGGTGTCGGTGCCAAAACCTGCCAACTGCGCCGCCTGCGTGACCGACTGGCCGCTGGCCAGGGCGGTGGTGGCGATCGACAGGCGCAACCCGCGCAGGTAGTCGTGCGGGCTGACGCCCGCGTGTTCGGCGAACAGGCGCGACAGGTGGCGCGGCGAGGTGTGCGCCACTTCGGCCATGCGCTGCAGCGGCCAATCGGCCTGGGGCGCGCGGCTGAGCGCGTCCTGCACGCGGTGCACGGCGGGGTGCAGGTGGTTGCGGTGGCGCAGGAAGGGCGATAGCTCGGCATCCTGCGCGCTGCGGCGCAAGGGCACGACCAGGCTTTGCGCCACTTGCGCGGCCACGGCCGGGCCGCACAGGTCGGCAATGCGCTGCAAGCTCAGGTCGATGCCGCAGGTGACGCCCGCGCTGCTCCAGACCGCGGGTCGGCCACGAACACGCGGTTGGCCTGCACGTCGCACTGCGGGTCGGCCGCCGCCAGCTCGTCCAAATGCTGGTGGTGGGTGGTCGCCTGGTGGTGCGTGAGCAGCCCGGCGTGCGCGATCAGCACGGCCCCGGCGCACACGCACAGCAGTTCGCATTCGCCGGTGGCCAGGCGCAGGCCGCGCAGCCAGTGCAGTGCGGCCCGCGTGTCATCGGTCTGCAGGTTCAGCCGGTCGCCGGGCTGGCCGATCAGCACCACCCAGCCGGGGCGGGGCAGCGCGGCAGGCAAGGGCGCCAGCCCCGACAGCGTCGCACCCACCGAGCTGACCGACTGGCTGGTCGGGCTGACGAAATGCAGCCGAAAACGCGCAGGCTGGCCCAGCGCCTCCAGGTGCCGGTTGGCGCTGCGCAGGGCTTCGGCGGGGCCGGCCCAATCCAGCACCAGGCTATCCGGCAGCAGCAGAAAGAACACGTCGATGGGCGCGCCCGCAAGGCCCGCTGCGTCAACGGATGCGCGCGCGCCTACGCCGCGGCGCGCGCGGCGGTCAGTCGGCGCCGCCGCCATAGGCGCGCTCGACGCGGGCAATGCGCAATTCATAGCGCCCATACCACTGGCTGCGCCCCAGGCGCTGCGCCTGCAGGTGCTCGGCGTTGCGCTTCCAGGCGGCCGCGGCGGCTTCGTCGGTCCAGTAAGAGACGGTGATGCCTTCGCCCTCGGCGTTGCGCACGCTTTCGGCGCCCAGGTAGCCGGGCTGCTGGGCCGCCAGTTCGGCCATGCGCTGCGCCATGGCGTCGTAACCGGCGTCGCCCGGCGTTCGCACGGACGAGAAGATGACGGCGCAGTACGGCGGCGGCGGGGTACGGGCGAACATGGGCGGCGTTGGGGAGAAGGTGGGGCGAAGGTGGGGCGAGACGTTCCGACGGATCGGCGGGCGGATCAGGCTGCTTGCCAAGCGTAGTCCATCTGGCGCGCCGTGCGCTCGGCCAGGGCTTGTCCGCCCAGGCGCGCCACGAGGTGCAGGCTCATGTCGATCCCAGCGCTGATCCCGGCTGACGTCACCAGGCGCTCCCCGTCCACCCAGCGCTGCCTGTCGGTGACGCGCAACGCGGGGTAGCGGCGCTGCAGGTCGGCCAGGTCTTCCCAATGCGTGGTGACCTCTTGATCGGTCAGCACCCCAGCTTCGGCCAGAAGAAAGGCGCCGGTGCAGACCGACGCGGTAATTTGCGCGAGCGCCGACTGCTTGCGCAGCCAAGCCAGCGTGCGAGGGCAGGCCAGGGCGCCGTCCACCACGCCGCCGGGCACGATCAGCACGTCGCACCGCGGCGCGGTGTGGAAATCCAGCTCAGGCAGCAGGCGCAGCCCCGCGCGGGCGCGCACCGGCTGGTTGTCTGCGGCGACGGCGCGCACGTCAAACAGAGGCGCAGCGGGGGCGGGCGCCAGGCGCTGGTGCATGCGCGTGGCGGTGGTGAACACCTCGTAGGGGCCGGCGAAATCCAGCGCCTCCACGCCATCGAAGGCCAGGATGTGCACCGTCAGCGTCAGCGTCAGCGTCTGGGCGGTCATGGCGCGGCCTCCAGCGCTTCGGCCACGCTGCAAATGCGCGCGAAACGCCCGGCCAGCACCGTGCAGGTGCACGCCACGATGTCGGCGGCGGGCAGGGGGCGCCCGTCGGGCTGCACCATGTCGAAGGTCAGCGTGGCGGTGGGGACGTAGTCCACCTGCCAGCCCAGGTCGGCGGCGTGGCGGGCGGTGGTTTCGCAGCATTGCTCGGTGCGGATGCCGCTGACGATCAGGCGGCGAATGCCCCGCTCGGTCAGCCGCACGTCCAACCCGGTGCCCACCAGCGCGCTGTGCCGCGACTTGCTGAAGGTGGCGGCGGCGTCGAATTCGGCCAGCCCGGCCAGCGCCCGCACGTGGCCGCTGGCGTCTGAGAACGGGTTGTCTGCCACGTCTAGCCCGCTGCGGTGCAGGATGCGCACGATGGGCGTGCCCTGGGCGGCGGCGCCTTCGATCAGGGCGTTTTGGGCTGCCAGGTAGGCGGGCAAGTCGGCCTCAGACCAGAAGGGCCGGTGGCGAAAGGATTCCTGGGCGTCGATGACGAGAAGGGCGGTGGTCACGGGCAGATTCCATGGGGTTGGGGTGCCCTATGGTGCCCGCCAGCCGCTGCGCAGTCCGCACGCTGGCGGACAGAAAACCATCCGATCAGGACATGGTGCTTATCGCCAATGTTCTGAATGAAATATGGCTCTGGCACAGGTGCAATGTGCGCTGGCAGCTATTCAAACCATAGCATTCGGCTGCAGGCCAGCCTAAACGCGCCATCTGGAGCTGAACTGGGCGCGAGCCCGCTCACACCCAGTCGGTCGCCTGCAGCTCTTTCTTGAAGTACGCGTAGAACAGAGGCGCCGCCACCAGGCCGGGCGGGCCGAAAACCGCCTCCATCACGAACATTACGGTCAGCAATTCCCACACACCCATGTGCGTGCGGTGGCCGATCACCTTGGCGTTGATGAAGTATTCCGCCTTGTGGATGGTGACCAAGAAAACCAGGCAGGCCGCCGCCACGCTGGGCGACACGGAAAGGCCCACCAGGGTCAACACCGCGTTGCACAGCAGGTTGCCAACGATGGGCACCAGCCCCGCTACGAAGGTCAGCAGCAGCAGCGCCATCGAATAGGGCAGCTTGTTGCCCGACAGCGGCAGCAGCACCAGCAGGAAGATGGCCGTCAGGCAGGTGTTGAACAGCGCGATCCAGAACTGCGCCACCACGATCTGCCGAAAGGTTTCGCCAAAGCGCGACAGGCGCAGGTGTAGCTGCGCGGCCAGCGGCTTCAGATCGAACGCACTGGGGCGTGCGGCCGCCAGCGCGCCAATCAGCAGACCCACGTAAGCGAACAGCAGGCCGACCAGCCACGCGCGCCCCGCGGTGGCCAGCGCGCCCGCCTTGCTGGCCAGGTAGGCGGCGATCACGTGCTGGATTTCAGCGGCGCCGTCGGGCAGTTGAAAACCCAGCTCGGGCGGCAGCTTTTCGCGCAATTCCAGCACGGTGCGGGCCAGAAAGCCCAGCAGCTCGCGGTACTGGCCCGGCGCGTCCAGGATCAGCCCGCGCGTGCGCGGCAGGGCGAAGGCCAGCAGCAGCACCGGCAGCAGCGCCACCACGGCGGCCGCCAGGCGCGGCGCATGGCCGTCGGGTGCGCGGGTCAGCACCGCCAGTTGGGGGCTGAGCCAGCGCGCGCTGAGAAAGCCCAGGCACACGCACAGCAAGCCGGGCAGCAGCCCCTGCCACATGATCAACAGCAGCGCGCCGACCATCATCACGTAGCTGGCCACTTCGGCGATACGCTGGCGCTGGGTGGCGGAAAGTGTGTTCATGCGGCGTGAGCGGGTGAGGGGCAAGGACAGGCGCGGCGGCTTGCCCCGCGCCGGCCCGATAACGGTTGCTGTCTCAGTGGGCAGCGCGGCGCGTCAATTCAAGGCGGCCAATACTCAAGGCGGCGAATGGGGCCGCCGCCTGTGAAATCAGGCCACCACCACGGCCGCACGGTCGCCGCGCGGCGCGATCCGGCCAATGGTGTAGACGGTTTCACCTGCAGCGCGCAGGGCGGCGGCCACGGCGTCGGCGGCATCCGGCTTGACGACCATCACCATGCCGATGCCGTTGTTGAAGGTGCGGTTCATCTCGATGTCGTCGATGCCCGCCGTCTTTTGCAGCCACGCGAACAGCTCGGTCTGCGGCCAGCTGCCTTTCACCAGGTGAGCAGCCAACCCGTCGGGCAGCACGCGGGGAATGTTCTCCAGCAGGCCGCCGCCGGTGATGTGCGCCAGCGCGCGGATCGCCTCGGGGTGCGCGGCCAGCACGGCCAGCACGTTCTTCACGTACAGGCGGGTAGGCGCCATGATGGCCTGGCGGAAAGGCTGGCCGTCCAGCGTGGCTGGGGCTTGCGCGCCGGCACGTTCGATGCATTTGCGCACCAGGCTGAAGCCGTTGCTGTGCACGCCGGCCGACGCCAGGCCCAGCACCACGTCGCCTTCGGCCACGTCGCGGCCCGTCAGGATTTTTGACTTTTCGACCGCGCCCACGCAAAAACCGGCCAGGTCGTATTCGCCGTCCGGGTACATGCCGGGCATTTCGGCGGTTTCGCCGCCAATCAGCGCGCAGCCGCTCAGCTCGCAGCCCTTGGCGATGCCGCCGACCACCGCCGCAGCAGTGTCCACGTCCAGCTTGCCGCAGGCAAAGTAGTCCAGGAAGAACAGCGGCTCGGCCCCTTGCACCAGCACGTCGTTCACGCTCATGGCCACCAGGTCGATGCCCACGGTGTCGTGCACGCCCCATTCAAACGCCAGGCGCAGCTTGGTGCCCACGCCATCCGTGCCGCTGACCAGCACCGGCTCCTGGTAGCGCTTGGGCACCTCGAACAGCGCGCCAAACCCGCCCAGGCCCGACAGCACGCCTTCGCGCAGGGTGCGTTTGGCCAGCGGCTTGATGCGCTCGACCAGTGCGTCGCCAGCGTCGATATCGACGCCCGCGTCTTTGTAGCTCAGGGGGGTAGGGGTGGCACTCATGGGGACAAGCGTTCGGGGGGCAACGGGCGCGGTGTGCGCAAAAGGCGCCCGTCTGGGGCGCCGCGTAAAATCTAGGCTTGAATTCTAGGCGCTGCTTTGCGGCCTTCCCATGGCCGCCACCGCCCGTTTGTGAGACCTGATGCGTCCGTTTGTGTCTTCGTTTGTGCCTTCGCCCGTGTCCCTGACCGCCCCGCGCGCCTGCCCATGAAGCAGATTGCGCTGGACATCGGCCTGGCGCCCGAGCCCACGCTGGAGGACTACCTGCCCGGGCGCAACGCCGCGGCCCTGCAGCACCTGCGCCTTTGGTGCGAAAGCTCTGCCCGCTCGCCCGTGCCCACCTATCTGTGGGGGCCGCCCGGCGCCGGCAAGTCGCACTTGCTGCGCGCCGCCCGCACGGCCCTGCTGGCGCGCGGCGCCACGGTGGGCTGGCTGGACGCCGACGCCCCGCCGCTGCAGGCCTTCGACGAAAGCTGGGACGCCGTGCTGCTGGACGACGTGGACCGCTACAGCGCCGAGCAGCAGCACACCGCCTTCAACTGGTTTGTGAACGCCGTCGCACCCGCGTCGGGCCGCCCCCGGGCCGTGTTGGCCGCCGGCGCCTTGCCGCCCGCTGATTTGCAGCTGCGCGAGGATTTGCGCACCCGCCTGGGCTGGGGCCACGTGTTCGAGCTGCACGCGCTGCCCGAAAGCGACGCCCGCGCCGTGCTGCGCCGCGCCGCCGATGCGCGCGGCTTGTTCCTGTCCGACGAGGTGATGGACTACGTGCTGGGGCGTTTTTCACGCGACCTGGGTAGTCTGGTCGAGCTTTTGGACCACCTGGACCGCTACGCACTGCAGACGCAGCGGGGGGTGACAATCCCCCTGATCAAGTCAATGCTGCAAAATGAATAGCTGGCTGCGCCGTCTGCACGGGCGCCAGAACCTATTTTTATGATGAAACTGGCCCTTTTCGACCTTGACCACACGCTGATCCCGATCGACTCCGACCACGCCTGGGGTGAATTCGCCACGCGCATCGGCTGGGCCGACCCGCAGGTGTTCAAGCGCCGCAACGACGAGTTCTATGCGCAGTACAAGGCCGGTACGCTGGATATTCACGAATACATCCGTTTCACGACGGAGCCGGTGCGCCGCCACGGCGCTAGCGCGGCCGCCGAGGCGCAGGCGCGCTTCATGCGCGAGGTGGTGGGCCCGGCCATCACGCCGCAGGCGCGCGCGCTGGTCGAATCGCACCGCAAGGCGGGCGACCAGATCGCCATCGTCACCGCCACCAACGAGTTCGTCACCCGCCCCATTGCGCAAAGCTTTGGCGTGGACGAGCTGATTGCCGTGCAACTGGCGCGCGGGCCGGGCGGCTGGTACAGCGGCGACATCGCCGGCACGCCGTCGTTCCGCGAAGGCAAGGTCACCCGCGTGGGCGAGTGGCTGGCCGCGCGCGGGCGCGGCTGGGGCGACGTGGACATCACCTTCTATTCCGACTCGCTGAACGACCTGCCGCTGCTGGAGAAATCCCAGCAGCCGGTGGCCACCAACCCGGACGACACCCTGCGCAGCATCGCTACCCAGCGGGGCTGGCGCATTCTCGACCTGTTCAAAGAAGAACAAAAACAATGATCAAGAACCTGATCGACAAGCTGATCGGCAAAGCCACCGGCAAAGTGGCCGGCAAGGCCGGCGCCAAGCGCCAGCGCCTGGGCAAGCGGGTGGAAATCGGCCCGGACGGCCACGGCATCAACCCCGCGCTGGTGGACGAACGCGCCGCCAACGTGGTGCGCACGCTGAAAGAAGCGGGGTACGAGGCCTACATCGTCGGCGGCGCCGTGCGCGACCTGCTGCTGGGCCTCAAGCCCAAGGATTTCGACGTGGCCACCAACGCCACGCCCGAGCAGGTCAAGGGCCTGTTTCGCCGCGCCTTCATCATCGGGCGGCGCTTTCGCATCGTGCACGTGGTGTACGGCCGCGGGCGCGAGCATGAGGTGATCGAGGTTTCCACCTTCCGCGCTCAGGTCGATAACACCACCGCCGACAAGGTCAGCGGGAACGAGCGCACGGCCAAGGGCCAGCTGGCCAACATGACCCACGCCGTCGATGCGTCGGGCCGGGTGCTGCGCGACAACGTGTGGGGCCCGCAGGACGAGGACGCCGCGCGGCGCGACTTCACCGTCAACGCCATGTACTACGACCCGGAAACGCGCGTGGTGGTGGATTACCACGGCGGCATTCAGGACGCCAAGAAAAAGCTGCTGCGCATGATCGGCGAGCCGGCCACGCGCTACCGCGAAGACCCGGTGCGCATCATCCGCGCCGTGCGCTTTGGCGCCAAGCTGTCGGCCCTGGGCTTTCAGCTGGAGGCCAAAACCGCCAAGCCGCTGGTCGAAGCCAAGCGGCTTTTGGCCGACGTGCCGCAAAGCCGCATGTTCGACGAAATGCTCAAGCTGCTGCAGACCGGCCACGCGCTGGCCAGTGTCGATCAGCTGCGTAAGCTGGACCTGGCCAGCGGCATCTACCCACTGCTGGATCTGGTGGTCGAGCGGGCCGAGCAGCCCTTCATCCGCGCCGCGCTGGCCGACACCGACCGCCGCGTGAACGAAGGCAAGCCGGTGGCGCCCTCGTTCCTGCTGGCTTGCGTGATGTGGCAGGACGTGCTGGCCGGCTGGAACGCCCGCCTGGCGCGCAAGGAGCAGCCCTTCCCCGCGCTGCAGGACGCGATCGACGAGGTGTTCGATGCGCGCGTGGGCGACGTGTCCGGCCGCGGCAAGTTGGGCGCCGACATGCGCGAAATCTGGATGATGCAGCCGCGCTTTGACAAGCGCGCCGGCAACTCGCCGTTCAGCCTGGCGGGGCAGCCGCGCTTTCGCGCCGGCTTCGACTTTCTGCGCCTGCGCGCCGACGTGGGCGAGGTCGGCGAAGAGCTGGCCGACTGGTGGCAGCAATTCAGCCTGGCCGACGACGGCGCGCGCGAAAGCATGGTCGAGCAGCTGCGGGCCGAACAGCAGCGTGCCAAGAAGGCGCCGCGCGTGCATCGCTTGCCCAAACAGGCTGCGCCGCAGGATGGATCAGCGCCAGAAGCTAGCAAAAATGTAGCAGATGACGCCGACGATTTCGCCGATGACGGCGACAGCACCGGCGAAGACAACGGTGCCGCGCCCGCCAAGAAGCGCCGCCGCCGTCGCCGCAAACCCAGCGGAGCCGGTTCAGGTGCTGCGCCGGGCGAAGGTGGCAGCGACGGCGCAGGTGAGGGCGAGCGCAGGCAGGAGCGCACGCTGGCCGACGGTGCTGCTAACAACCGCCGCAACGCCGCACCCGCCGCCCGCGAAGCCACCGGGGCTGAGCGCGACGGCGATGCCCCGCGCCCAGCCGCCAGCCGCTCGCGTTCACGCCGCACGGGCGGCTCGGCCGCACCGCGCGGCGAAGGGGACGCCGGCGCGCCCGCCGCGCGCCGCCGAGATGCCGAGGATTGAGCGCCGCGGCCGATTCACACCGCGCACCCGCACCCGCCAAGGCCCAAAAGGCAAGGGCGGTGCGCCTGACAAACACCTTTCTGGCCATCACGCCCTGGTTTCATCCATGATCGTCTGGCAACGCGACGCCGTCAGCGCATTCATCGCGCTGGGCGCCAACCTGGGCGACGCCGCCGCCATGGTGCGGCGCGCTATTGACGGCCTGGCGCAGCTGCCACAGACGCAGCTGCTGGCCTGGTCGCCGCTATACGCCAGCGCGCCGGTGGATGCGCAGGGGCCCGATTACGTCAACGCGGTGGCGCAGGTGCGCACCGGCCTGACGGCCCCCGAGCTGCTGCAGCACCTGGGGCAGGCAGAGCTGCAAGCGGGCCGCACGCGGCCCTACCACCACGCGCCGCGCACGCTGGACCTGGACCTGCTGCTGTACGGCGACGGCCGCATCGACAGCCCTGCGCTCACGCTGCCGCACCCGCGCATGGCGCAACGCGCCTTCGTGCTGCTGCCCTTGGCCGACATCGCCCCGCAACGCGTGTCGCCCGAGGCGCTGCGTGCCGTGGCTGGCCAGGCCATTCGCCGCCTGCCGGGCTAGGGCGCGCCATGCCACGGCCCACCGGCTGAAGTCAGCTTTACAAAGAAAAACCGACGCTGGCGCAGGTGGGTAGAGCGCTGGCTGCTTCACTATTCATAGCGATCAAGCTCTGCGCATCCGCACCATGACGACTTTCACATCCTTGCCGATCTCGATGCAGACCGTGTTGCTGCTCATCCTCAGCAACGTGTTCATGACCTTTGCCTGGTACGGCCACCTGAAGAACCTGGCTACGGCGCCGTGGTACGTGGCGGCCCTGGTCAGCTGGGGCATTGCGCTGTTCGAGTACCTGCTGCAGGTGCCCGCCAACCGCATCGGGCACACGCAGTTCAGCGTGGGGCAGCTCAAGATCATGCAAGAGGTGATCACGCTGACGGTCTTCGTGCCCTTCGCGATGTTCTACCTGAAGGAGCCGTTCAAGCTGGACTACCTGTGGGCGGGCCTGTGCATGGTGGGCGCGGTTTACTTCATCTTCAGGAGTTAAGGGGCACCCCCTTAGGCGCTGGGGCGCCTTCCGCCCTCGCCTGTGCGAGGGGAGTAACGCCAGTGCCCGGCGCAGGTCCGGGCACGGCGTTGGCTGAGGGGGCACGCTCCCTGAACCGCTTGGGCAATCAGGCCGGGCGGCTGCGACCCTTCAGAACCGGTACGTGGCGGTCAGCAGCACATTGCGGCGCTCGCCATAGAAGCAGTCCCCGCGCGCCAGGCATTGGGTGAGCACGACCTTGTCGGTCAGGTTGTTGATGTTCAGCGCCACGCGCCAGTCGCCGGCTTCGTAGGCCACCATGGCGTCGGCCAGCAGGCTGCTGGGCGTGCTGATGGCGGTGGTGCCCGACCACATCTTGCCCGTGTAGCGCAGGCCGCCGCCCACGGTCCAGCCGCCACGGCCCGACGACGCAAACCGGTGCGAAAGCCACGTAGCTGCGGTATGGCGCGGCACGCCCGCCACGCGCTGGCCCTGGTCGCCCGCGTTGCTGCGGCTGATGGTGGCGTCGGTGTAGGCGTAGCTGACCACCCAGTCCCAATGGCGGGCCAGGCTGGCTTTCAGCTCGGTTTCCAGCCCTTTGACCTTCACTTCGCCGATCTGCAGGCTGTTGAGCGGGTTGGCCGGGTCGTTGGTCTTGCGGTTTTTCTCGCGCAGCTGGTAGATGGCCACGAAGCCGGACAGGCCGCTGTCTGCGGGCAGCCATTTCACGCCCAGCTCAAACTGCTGGCCGCGCTGGGGCTTGAACGGCGTGCCGTACGCGTTCACGCCGCCCAGGGGCTGGAAGGATTCGGTGTAGGACGCGTAGGGCGCCCAATCGCCCCCTTGGTAAGTCACGCCGATGCGCTTGGTCCAGGCCTTGTCGTCTACGGCGGCGGCGGGGCGCCCCGCGGTGTCTGTCTTGGCCTTGTCGTGGCGCAGGCCCGCCGTGGCCGTCCAGTTGCCCCAGCGCAGCTGATCCTGCAGGTACAAGCCCAACTGCTTTTGCGAAACGTCGGGCTGCGCGACCAGGTTGGCGCTGGTCGGCGGGGTGAAGTTGCCGTACACCGGGTTGTACGGGTTGATGTCGGGCGCCAGGGCGGACCAGTTCGACGTGGTGGTGCTGTTGCGCTGCACGTCCAGGCCCGCCAGCAGGGTGTGTTCGACAGGGCCCGTGCGCACATGGCCTTCCAGTTGCGTGTCGACCAGCAGCATCTTGCCGCCGTTTTTCTGCCAGGACGCATCGCGCGGGAAGGTCAGGTTGTCGGCGTTGAACACCGGGCGCGCCGGCCGGCCCGTGGCGGGGTTGGCGCGAAAGCTGGTGTACAGCGTGCGGTAGTCCACGTCGGTCACAGTGCGGCGCAGGTTTTGGCGCACCGTCCAGTCGGCGTTCAGGCGGTGGCTGAACAGGTAGCCGATGCTGCGGTTGCGCGTGTCGTACTTGTCCCAGCCGGGTTCGCTGATGAAGGTGTGGGTGGGAATGCGGCCGTAGGGGCTTGGCAGGCGCGTGCCTTGCCAAGGGAAGAAGCCGATCAGCGAGCCGCTCTTGTCGCGCTGGTACAGCGCCTGCAGGGTGAGCGAGGTGTCGGCGCTGGGCCGCCAGGTCAGCGATGGCGCCAGCACCATGCGGTCGTCCGGCACGTGGTCTACCTGCGAGTTGCTGTCGCGGCCCACGGCCACCAGGCGGTAGAGCCACTTGCCGTCGCTGTCCAGCGCGCCGGTCAAGTCGGCGGCCAGTTGTTTGCGCTGGTGGCTGCCCAGTTGCAGTTGTACTTCTCGGCTGGTTTCCGGCTGCGGGCGCTTGCTGGTCAGGTTCAGGATGCCGCCCACGCTGCCCTGGCCGTACAGCACTGACGAAGGCCCGCGCAGGAATTCCGCCCGTTCCAGAAGAAACGGCTCGACCTTGTTGTTGTTGTACGTGCCATAGCCGCGCAGCATGCCGTCCAGGTACTGCGTCACGCTGCCGCCGCGCGCTGAGAAGCTGTCCACCCGGCTGTCGTAGTAGTTCGACATCACCCCGGCGGTGTAGCGCGTGGTCTCGCGCAGGGTGGTCACGCCTTGGGCGTCCATCTCGTCGCGCGTGACCACGCTGATGGCCTGGGGCGTTTCGATCAGCGGTGTGTCGGTCTTGGTTGCCGATAGGGCCCGTTTGGCCACATAGCCGGTGACGGGCGCCGTGGGGCTTTGGCCGCCCGGATCGGCCGTCACGGTCACGGTTTCGAGCGTGGCGGCGGCTTCTGGCGCGTCCTGCGCATGGGCGGCGGCGCCCAGGCCGATCAGCGACAAGGTCAGCGCGTGCGCCAGCGGTGTTGGGGGGTAGCGAAGCTCAAGTTTCATGGCAATAGGTGCAGCAGGGCGAGATAGAGCCACAGGCGCACGCCATCGCGCAGCGGGTGCTGCGAAGGGCGGGTGACGGTGACGGGGTGCCCGCGCGTGCGGAGGTGGCGACGTCGGCGCAGGCCGATTTGGCTGGTACTGCGGTGGTTGCAGCGGGGCGATGTGATTTCACGTAATAGCAATGATTTGCATTACGGAAGCACTGATTCTAGATAGATTTGCTGTATCGCCAACTCAAAGCCCATGCGAATGTGCGTGGTCCAGCGCCGGCCTTTTCGCGTGGAGGCGGCGGCTACAGGCACGCGACGGCGTGCGCCAGCAGTGGGCATTCTGGCGCGTTGTGGCGCAATGTCACTTCGAAGCGACATCGCGAACCGGGCGCCACGGATCGGCCGCCGCACTGCCGGTGGGCCACCGCACAGGCGTGGTGCGCGCCGTCTTTCAAAGCAGCGTGCAGGCTGGGCTGTGTCCGGCGTGCTTCATAAAAATGTCACAATTAGCAAGTCGCCCTCACACACAGCGGAAGAACGAACCCACCATGCTGTTCAGCAAACTGTTGCCCAAAGAGGGCAATTTTTTTGAGCTTTTCAACCAGCACGCCGACCGCATCGTCGAGGGTGCCAAAGCGTTTGAAAACCTGGTGCGCCACTACGGTGACCCCCAGTTGCGCGAGAAATACAACCTGGAAGTGGACAACGCCGAGCGTGCGGCCGACCGCGTGACGGCCGAAGTCAACCGGCTCATCCACACCACGTTCATCACCCCGATTGACCGCGAGCAGATCCATTCGCTGATCAACCTGATGGACGACGTGGCCGACCTGCTGCAGGACTCCGCCGAGACCATGGCGCTGTACGACGTGCACCACATGACCGAGGAGATCACGCGCCTGACCGATCTTTCGGTGAAGTGCTGCGAGCGCCTGCAGGCCGCCGTGCGCCTGCTGAGCCGCCTGGCCGATCCGGGCACCGCCGAGGCGGCCCTCAAGACCTGCGAAGAGATTGACCGCCTGGAGTCAGACGCCGACCGCGTCCTGCGCAGCGCCATGAGCAAACTGTTCCGCCACGAGCCCGACGTGCGCGAGCTGATCAAGCTCAAGGCCATCTACGAGCTGCTGGAAACCATCACCGACCGCTGCGAAGACGTGGCCAACCAGATCGAAGGCATCGTGCTGGAAAACTCCTGAGCGCCTGCGGTGGCGCTTGTCGCCGCCGCCGCGAACGGACCCAGCCCGAGGCCCCCCGGCGCCGCCGCGCGCCTGTGGCCAGCCACCATCTTTCTTCCAACCCTTCACATCCTCCATGGAAACCGCTCAAGCCGCCCTTTGGGTTGTCATGCTGCTGGTCGCGCTGGCGATTGCGTTCGACTTCATGAACGGCTTTCACGACGCCGCCAACTCGATCGCCACCGTCGTGTCCACCGGGGTGCTCAAGCCCACGCAGGCGGTGGTGTTCGCGGCGTTTTTCAACTTCATCGCCATCTTCATCTTTCACCTGAGCGTGGCGGCCACCGTGGGCAAGGGCATCGTGCAGCCTGGCGTGGTGGACGTGCACGTGGTGTTCGGCGCGCTGATCGGCGCCATCTCGTGGAACGTGATCACCTGGTACTACGGCATTCCCAGCAGTTCGTCGCACGCCCTGATTGGCGGCGTCGTGGGCGCGGTGATGGCCAAGTCGGGCGCCAGCGTGCTGATTGCCGGCGGCATCCTGAAGACAGTGGCATTCATCTTCATCTCGCCCCTGCTGGGCTTTCTGTTCGGTTCGCTGATGATGGTGGCCGTGGCGTGGATCTTCCGACGCGCCCGCCCCAGCAAGATCGACAAATGGTTCAGGCGACTGCAGCTGGTTTCAGCGGGCGCCTACAGCCTGGGCCACGGCGGCAACGACGCGCAAAAGACCATCGGCATCATCTGGATGCTGCTGATCGCCACCGGCTATTCGGCCGCCAGCGACACATCGCCGCCGCTGTGGGCCATCGTCTGCTGCTATGTCGCCATCGCCATGGGCACCATGTTCGGCGGCTGGCGCATCGTCAAGACGATGGGGCAGAAGATCACCAAGCTGAAGCCAGTGGGCGGCTTTTGCGCCGAGACGGGTGGCGCGATGACGCTGTTCATCGCCACGGCGCTGGGTGTGCCGGTGTCCACCACCCACACCATCACTGGCGCCATCGTGGGTGTGGGCTCCACGCAGCGTGCCAGCGCGGTGCGCTGGGGCGTGGCGGGCAACATCATCTGGGCCTGGGTGCTGACCATTCCGGCCAGCGCTTTCGTGGCTGCGGTGGCGTACTGGATCAGCCTCTGGCTGTTCTGAGGGCGGGGCCGTTCGCAGCGGGTTTCGGCCAACCCGCCCTAACGCACGGGGTTCAGACGACGGAGTGAGCCCGGCGCGGGCCTAGGCGCGAAGCTGCGGGCTTGGCACCTCTTGCGACGATATTGCCATTAGCTTCAAATTTGATAGCTGCCAGCGCTGATCCAGCGGGCGCTAGAGGCGCTGTTGACTCAAAATGAGCGGCTACTGCGAAATCTTGCGCGCCTCTTCAATCTGGTATTCAAAGTACCGCTGGAAGCTGAACGCCAGCGAGGCCATCAGCACCGCCGTGCCCACCATCAGCGCGGTGGCAATGCCGACCACGGTGAACCAGTTGGTGCGGCCGGGCAGGGCTTCAGGGTCGGCGCCGGGGTTGAACCGGGCGTTCCACTTCTCGGGCGCCATCAGGCCGTAGATGATGGCCATCAGCGCGCAGCCTGAGATGGTGAAGCCCACCAGCGGAATCAGCCACCAGCTCCACATATCGTCCTGGCCGAACTGCTGCACACGCTCGATGCCATAGAGGCCCAGGGCGGTGGGAATCGGCAGCAGCCAGCCCAGCAGGTCGCCGAAGCCGCGCAGGTAGAAGCGGTGCAGACCCAGCGGCCCACCCAGAAACGTGAGCCAGGTGGCGACGGTTTTGTTCTTTGGTTTCATACGATGGGAGGCTCGGGGTTGGGGCGTTCGGGGGGCGGCGCTGAACGCGCGATCAGGCGGACGGCGCGCCTTCAGCAGGTGGCTGCGAGGTACCTGGGCCGAGCGCTTTTTCCATCAGCACGATGTCCAGCCAGCGGTCAAACTTCCAGCCACAGCCGGTGATGACGCCCACGTCTTGAAAACCGACGGAGCGGTGCAAGCCGATGGAGCCCGCGTTGGCCGAATCGCCGATCACCGCGATCAGCTTGCGCACGCCGCGCGCCTGCGCCTGGCGCTCAAGCTCAGACAGTAGGGCGCGGCCCAGCCCTTGTCCTTGCGCTTCGGGGTGCAGGTAGATCGAATCCTCGGCCGAAAAGCGGTACGCCGCCCGAGGCTTGAACCAGTTGCAGTACGCATAGCCCAGCACGCGGCCATCGGCGCCTTCGGCCACCAGCCACGGCAGGCCGCGCGCCAGCACCTCGCGCCGTCGCTGCGCCATGTCGGCTTCGGTGGGCGGTTCGGTCTCGAATGTGCCCGTGCCGTGCAGAACGTGGTGGGCGTAGATCGCCTGCACGGCGGCGATGTCTTGTTCTTGGCTGGGGCGAATGAGTGGCATGGGGGCAATGAGGGGATCGGTACGGGGCAGCGCTGCGGCCTGTTAACCTAGGCCAAATACGCCAAACAACACGCCTTCGCCCGTCGAACTGTGGCGATTCGACCCCAAAAAAAGCGGGAAATGCAGGCGATCGGCTATGGCGGCAGCGGTTGGGGCGCAAGCGCAGCCTATAATCATAGGCTTTTCGGTGTGTCGCTGGCCGGGTGGCTATGTCGCGTGTCTCAACATCGGAAGAATCAGGCGCCCAAACCTTGGCCCCAACCCGAGGTAAACGGTGCCGACTCACCACCCACAGGATACTCAACACATCATGGTCGTTATTCGTCTCTCGCGCGGCGGCGCCAAAGCCCGTCCTTTCTACAACATCGTCGTGGCCGACAAGCGCGTTCGCCGCGATGGTCGCTTCATCGAGCGCGTGGGTTTCTACAACCCCGGCGCCGTTGGCGGTGCTGAAGGCCTGCGCGTCTCCCAAGACCGCATCGCCTACTGGACCGGCGTGGGCGCCCAGGTGTCGCCTACCGTCGCGCGCCTAATCAAGCAGGCCGCCAAAGCGGTTCCTGCAGCCGCCTGATCGGTCGATGATTCCCGGCGCGTTGGAGCCGGCCGAGCTGCCACCCGATGCGGTGGAGGTTGGCCGCGTACTGGACGCCTGGGGCATCAAGGGCTGGTTCAAAGTCCAGCCCTACAGCGCCTCACCCGAGGCGCTTTTTTCATCCAAACGCTGGTTCTTGCAGCCGCCCGACCGTGGCGCGCGGCACTTCTCCGGCACCGTCGGCCTGTCGATCAAGCAGGCGCGCGAGCACGCCGACACCGTGGTCGCCACCGCGCACGAGGTGCCCGACCGCACTGCAGCCGAAGCGCTCAAGGGCGCTCGCATTTTCATTGCACGATCGTCATTCCCCACGCCGGCTGAGGGCGAATACTACTGGGTTGATCTGATCGGCTTGGCCGTGGTCAACCGCGAAGGCGTAGCGCTGGGCGAAGTGACCGATCTCATGGCCACGGGCCCGCAGCAAGTGCTGGTGCTTGGCTACCAGGAAGAGGGCAAGTCGCTTGAGCGGCTCATCCCTTTCGTCGATGCCTTCGTGGACGACGTAGATCTGGCCGCGCGCCGCATCACCGTCGACTGGCAGCCAGACTACTGACGCGCCCCAGGCGGGGGCGTAGCCACGCGCTCAGCGCGGCGTGACCTGCACAAAGATTTCGTTGGGCTTGACCATGCCCAACTCCATGCGCGCTTTTTCCTCGACCATCCCCAGCCCCGCCTTCAGGTCTTCGACCTCCGAGCTGAGCTGATCGTTGGTGAGCTTGGCTTGCGTATTGGCCGCCAACTGCGAATCCACCTTGCGCTGCAGCGAGGTGACATTAGGCAAGCTGCCCCGCCCGACCCACAGCTGCGCATGGACGATGACCAACAGCACGATCAAAACGGCTGGAACGACGCGGTTGGACATGCGATGGGTACGGCGGGGGCAATCTAAGTTGCTATAAGTTTAATAGAACTCAGCGCAGGTTGTAAAACGCGTCGCGGCCAGGGTACACGGCCATGTCGCCCAGGTCTTCCTCGATGCGCAGCAGCTGGTTGTACTTGGCCATGCGGTCCGAGCGCGACAGCGAGCCGGTCTTGATCTGCCCGGCATTCGTGCCCACGGCGATGTCGGCAATCGTGCTGTCCTCGGTTTCGCCCGAGCGGTGGCTGATCACGGCGGTGTAGCCCGCGCGCTTGGCCATCTCGATCGCCTGGAAGGTTTCGGTCAGCGTGCCGATCTGGTTGATCTTGATCAGGATCGAGTTGCCGATGTGCTTGTCGATGCCTTCCTTCAGGATCTTGGTGTTGGTGACGAACAGGTCGTCGCCCACCAGTTGCACCTTCTGGCCCAGCTTTTCAGTCAGTAGCTTCCAGCCGTCCCAGTCGCCTTCGGCCATGCCGTCTTCGATCGAGATGATGGGGTACTTGTCGCACCAGGTGGCGAGCATGTCCGTCCATTGGTCGGCCGACAGCTTCAAGCCGCCTTCGCCCTCCAGAACGTACATTCCGTCCTTGTAGAACTCGCTGCTGGCGCAGTCCAGCGCCAAAACGATGTCTTGGCCGGCGGTGTAGCCCGCATCGCTGATGGCTTGCAGGATCAGCTGGATGGCCGCTTCGTGGTTTTCCACGCTGGGCGCAAAGCCGCCTTCGTCGCCCACGGCGGTGCTCATGCCTTTGCCGTCGATGATTTTCTTGAGCGCGTGGAACACCTCGGCGCCGTAGCGCAGCGCTTCGCGGAAGCTGGGCGCGCCCACGGGCAGGATCATGAATTCCTGCAGGTCGAGCGAGTTGTTGGCGTGCGCGCCGCCGTTGATGACGTTCATCATCGGCACGGGCAGCATGTTGCCGTTCATGCCGCCGAAGTAGCGGTACAGCGGCAGGCCGGATTCTTCCGCCGCAGCGCGCGCCACGGCCATCGACACGGCCAACATGGCGTTGGCGCCCAGGCGACTTTTGTTGTCGGTGCCGTCCAGGTCGATCAGGGTCTTGTCCAGGAAGGCCTGCTCAGAAGCGTCCAGGCCCAGCACGGCTTCGCTGATCTCGGTGTTGATGTGCTCTACCGCCTTCAGCACGCCTTTGCCGCCGTAGCGCTGTTTGTCGCCATCGCGCAGTTCAATCGCTTCGCGGCTGCCGGTGGACGCGCCCGAGGGCACGGCGGCGCGGCCCATCACGCCGGATTCAAGCAGCACGTCGCATTCGACGGTGGGGTTGCCTCGGCTGTCCAACACTTCGCGGCCAACGATGTCAACAATGGCACTCATGGTCTGGTTTCCTGGAAGTTGAAAATCTAGAAGAAAAAGGCCGCTGGCGCTGGTGCAGCAAGCGCGAGCAGCTATACAAAAAATAGCATCTATTGGCGAGCGGTGCGGCGGTTTGGCGTACCGTCAGCGTGCCCGCCCGCAGCGCGTCACATGCCTTCGACCACCACCAGCCGCATGATGGCGGCGCCTTCGCGGGCCTTGCGGGCGCGCAGGTATTCGGCCGAGTCGTAGAACGCCTTGGCGGCATCGAAGCTGGGAAACTTGGCGACCACCACGCGGTCAGGTTGCCAATCGCCTTCCATCACCTCCACTTTGCCGCCGCGCACGCAGATCTCGGCGTTGTGCACGCGAAAGGCCTCGGTAGACCACTTCTTGTATTCCTCGTACTGCTCGGGGTTGGTGACGCTGACGTTGGCAATGACATAGCCGCTGGGCATGGGGTGGGCTCCTGGGTTTTGACGGGTCGATGGGGGAAGGGTGAGGGCCGCAAGGCGCTCAGTAAGTCTGGATGCGCTCTTCGAGAAAGCCGCTTCGGCGTGCCTGCTGTTTGGTGATCTGGTCCAGCGCCATCAGGGTTTCGAGCAGCTCGCGCATGTGGCTGAGCGGCACGGCATTGGGCCCGTCGCTCAGCGCCTTGGCCGGGTTGGGGTGGGTTTCCATGAACACGCCCGCCACGCCCACGGCAATGGCGGCGCGCGCCAGCACCGGAACGAACTCGCGCTGGCCGCCGCTGCTGGTGCCTTGTCCGCCGGGCAGCTGCACGCTGTGCGTGGCGTCAAACACCACGGGCGCATCGGTCTCACGCATGATGGCCAGGCCGCGCATGTCGCTGACCAGGTTGTTGTAGCCAAAGCTGGCGCCGCGTTCGCAGGCCATGAAGTTGTCGGTGGGTAGACCTTTCTCGGCCGCGGCCGCGCGCGCCTTGTCGATCACGTTCTTCATGTCGTGCGGCGCCAGGAACTGCCCCTTCTTGATGTTCACCGGTTTGCCCGACTGCGCCACGGCGCGGATGAAGTCGGTCTGACGGCACAAAAAGGCGGGGGTTTGCAGCACGTCGACGTGCTTGGCGGCTTCGGTGATGTCTTCTTCGGTGTGCACGTCGGTCAGCACCGGCACGCCCAGCTCGCGCTTGACGTGGGCCAGGATGTCCAGCCCCTTCTCGCGGCCCGGGCCGCGAAAGCTGCTGCCCGACGACCGGTTGGCCTTGTCGAAGCTGCTCTTGAAGATGAAGGGAATGCCCAGCTCGGCCGTGATTTCCTTCAGCTGACCAGCCACGTCCAACTGCAGTTGGTCGGATTCGACCACGCAGGGGCCGGCGATCAGGAAAAACGGCTCGCGTTGGCCAACTTCAAAGCCGCACAGCTTCATGACACGGCCTTCATCAGCTTGCCAGCGGGGGCGGCAGCGGCCGATTCGGCCGGCTTGCCGCCCTCGGCCGCGTGGTGCACCAGCGCGGCCTTCACGAAGGCGTTGAACAGCGGGTGACCGTCCCAGGGCGTGCTCTTGAACTCGGGGTGGAACTGCACGCCCACGAACCAGGGGTGCACGCTTTGCGGCAGCTCGACGATTTCGGTCAGGTGCTCGCGCTGCGTGAGGGCCGAGATCACCAGCCCGCTTTCGCGCAGGCGATCCAGGTAGTTGACGTTGGCCTCATAGCGGTGGCGGTGCCGCTCGGTCACCACCGGGCCGTAGATGCTGTACGCCAGCGTGCCGGGGGCCACATCCGAGCTTTGCGCGCCCAGGCGCATGGTGCCGCCCAGGTCGGATTTCTCATTGCGCTTTTGGATGCTGCCGTCGGCGTTCTTCCATTCGGTGATCAGCGCGATGACGGGGTCTGGCGTGGCGGGGTCGAATTCGGTGCTGTTGGCTTTGGCCAAGCCGGCGACGTGCCGCGCGTATTCGATCGTGGCCACCTGCATGCCCAGGCAGATGCCGAGGTAGGGCACCTTGTGCTCGCGCGCATAGCGGGCGGTAGCAATCTTGCCTTCCACGCCGCGCACGCCAAAGCCGCCGGGCACCAAGATGGCGTCGTAGGCGGCAAGCTGGTCGACCGTGTCGGGCGTGATGGTTTCGGAATCGATGTGGTCGATAAGTACGCGGGCGTGGTTGTGCATGCCCGCGTGGCGCAGCGCCTCGTTGACCGACTTGTAGCTGTCAGACAGCTCAACGTACTTGCCCACCATGGCGATGCGCACTTCGCTCAGCGGGTGTTCCACCTCTTTGACCAGCGCGTCCCAGCGCTTCAGATTGGCGGGTGGCGTGTTCAGGCGCAGCTTGTCGCAGATCAGGCCGTCCAGGCCCTGCTCGTGCAGAAGGCGGGGCACTTTGTAGATGGTGTCTACGTCCCACAGGCTGATCACGCCCCATTCGGCCACGTTGGTGAACAGGCTGATCTTCTCGCGCTCTTCCTCGGGGATAGGGCGGTCGGCGCGGCAGAGCAGGGCGTCCGGCTGAATGCCGATCTCGCGCAGCTTTTGCACCGTGTGCTGGGTGGGCTTGGTCTTCAGCTCGCCCGCCGCCGCGATATAGGGCAGGTACGTCAGGTGCACGAACGCAGAATTGTTGGGCCCCAGCTTCAGCGCCAGCTGGCGCACGGCCTCAAGGAACGGCAGCGATTCGATATCGCCCACGGTGCCGCCGATCTCGCAGATCGCCACGTCCACCGCTTCAGCCAGGCCAATGCCGGCGCCGCGGCGCACGAATTCCTGGATCTCGTTGGTGACGTGCGGGATCACCTGCACGGTTTTGCCGAGGTAGTCGCCGCGGCGCTCTTTTTCGAGCACGCTCTTGTAGATCTGCCCGGTGGTGAAGTTGTTCGCGCGCCGCATGCGCGTGGTGATGAACCGCTCGTAGTGGCCCAGATCCAGGTCGGTTTCGGCGCCGTCGTCGGTCACGAAAACCTCGCCGTGCTGGAACGGCGACATGGTGCCCGGATCCACGTTCAGATACGGGTCGAGCTTGATCAGGGTAACTTTGAGACCGCGCGATTCAAGAAGTGCGGCCAAGGAGGCTGAGGCGATCCCTTTGCCCAGGGAAGACACCACACCACCGGTGACGAAAACGAATTTGGTCATTTCGCTAACGGACAGCGCAAGGTGTCCGCCGGGTGGGAAATTCCGATTGTAGCGAAGCGCAAGCGACGCCGGCCCGCCATCGGCTTGCCCGCGCGGTCAACCCGGCCCTGCTGGGGGTGCTCTGCTACATTGCGCGCGATGAACGATCCTGCACACACCAATGAGTTGGCCGGGCGGCACATTTTGCTTGGCCTGACGGGCGGCGCGGCTTGTTACAAGGCGGCCGAACTGTGCCGGCTTTTCATCAAATCTGGCGCCACCGTGCAGGTGGTGATGACCGAAGCGGCCTGCCAGTTCATCACGCCCGTGGCGATGCAGGCGCTGTCCGGGCGGCCGGTGTTCGTGTCGCAATGGGACGCGCGCGCCGACAACAACATGGCGCACATCAACCTCAGCCGCGAGGCCGACGCCATGGTCATTTCGCCCACCAGCGCCGACTTCATTGCGCAGCTGGCACAGGGCCGCGCGGCGGATCTGCTGTCGCTGATGTGCCTGGCGCGGCCCATTGGGCGCGTGCCGCTGCTGCTGGCCCCGGCGATGAACCGCGAGATGTGGGCCCACCCGGCTACGCAGCGCAACTTGACGCAGGTGGCTGCCGACGGCGCCTTCGTGCTGGGCGTGGCGCGCGGCGATCAGGCTTGCGGTGAATTTGGCGATGGCCGCATGCTGGAAGCGGCCGAAATCCTGGAAGAAGTGATTGCCTATCTGGCGCCCAAATCGCTGGAAGGCGAGCGCGTGGTGGTCACGGCCGGCCCCACTTTCGAGGCGATAGACCCGGTGCGCGGTATCACCAATCTGTCCAGCGGCAAGATGGGTTTTGCCATCGCCCGCGCCGCGCGCGAGGCCGGTGCCGACGTCACCCTGATCGCCGGGCCGGTGCATCTGCCCACGCCGCGCGGGGTGCAGCGCATCAACGTTGATTCGGCATTGAATATGCGCTCAGCGGCCGTGCAGAGTGCGCAGGAAGCTAGTATTTTTATAGCGACTGCCGCCGTGGCCGACTGGCGCCCGGCAGTAGCGGCAGAGCACAAGATCAAGAAGGACGGCTCTGGCCAGGTGCCGCAGATGGCGTTTGTCGAGAACCCCGACATCCTGGCCGAAGTAGCGCATTCGCCGCGCGCCGTGGCGGGCGAGCTGTACTGCGTGGGCTTTGCCGCCGAGAGCGAGAACCTGCAGGCCAACGCGCAGGCCAAGCGCGTGCGCAAGGGTGTGCCTTTGCTGGTGGCCAACCTCGGCCCCGCCACGTTTGGCAAGGATGACAACGCGCTGCTGCTGGTCGACGACGAGGGCGTTACCGAGTTGCCGCGCGCCAGCAAACGCAGCTTGGCCCAGCAACTGGTGGCCGAGATCGCGCGCCGTGTGAAGGGCACTGATGTGAAGGAATTGGAATGAAGCTGGATGTCCGCATTCTGGATGAGCGCTTGCGCGAGCAGATGCCCGCCTACGCCACGCCGGGCAGCGCCGGTCTGGATTTGCGCGCGTGTCTGGCCGCACCGTTGACCCTGGCGCCCAACGCTTGGCATCTGGTGCCGACGGGCATGGCCATTCACCTGGGTGACCCGGGCTATGCGGCGCTGATCCTGCCGCGCTCGGGCCTGGGGCATAAGCACGGCATCGTGCTGGGCAATCTGGTGGGCCTGATCGACAGCGATTACCAGGGCCAACTGATGGTCAGTGCCTGGAACCGCAGCGACACCGCCTTCACCATTGAGCCGATGGAGCGCATCGCGCAGTTGGTGATCGTGCCTGTGGTGCAGGCCGAGTTCCGCATCGTCGAAGCGTTTCCGCCTACCGAGCGCGGTGTGGGCGGGTACGGCTCGACGGGGCGCGGCTAAGGCGCTGCGCGGGGCCACGGCTGTAGGCCGATTCTTATAGCCGCCAGGCGCGCCTGCTTACGTGGGGTAGGGCTTCGTGAACGTGTTCTTACACGTCGTTTGTGGGCCCAATGGGGTTCTGATGCGTTAGTCACTCAGGCAGCCGAGCCACCAAGTTCTGGCCTGACCGGTTTCCTTTAGAACACTTCGGAGAAATTCTTATGCCTATCCCAACCCGCTTGCTTTCATCCATCGGTGCCGTGGGCGCCGCCGTAGCGATGGCAGCGTGCTCCACATCGCCTCAGCCGGTTTACCCGCAGGGCGGCGGCTATCCACAGGGCGGTTACCCGTCGGGCGGCTATCCGCAGCAAGGGCAGGGCAATTACGCGCAGTTTGGTCGCGTGACCAACGTGGAATACCTGCGCGGCGGGCAATCGCAAGGCGTTGCGGGTGCCGTGGTCGGTGGTGCGGTGGGCGGCTTGGCCGGTCACCAGATCGGTGGTGGCTCCGGCCGTACGGCAGCCACGGTGCTGGGCGTGGTGGGCGGTGCGCTGATTGGGCGCGCCATCGAACAGAATACAAACCGCGGCGGCCAAGACTTCTACCGCGTGACTGTGCAAATGGACAACGGTGGCGTGCGCACGTTTGATTACGGCCAAGCGCCCGACGTGCGCATTGGCGAGCGTGTCCGCGCCGACGGCAACCAGTTGTTCCGTTGATGCGCTGGCCCGCGCTGGCGCGGGCTTGCAGCAAAAAGGGCACCTTGAAGGTGCCCTTTTTGCTGCTGATCGGGTTGCCGTCAGTGCAACTGGTCGTTGCCTGGCGCCATAGGCTGAAGGCGGAAAAAGCCTGAGCCTACCGTTCCGCTTTCGACTTCTTCCTCGGTCGCTTCGCGCACGGCCACCACCTTCAAGTCCAGCCGCAACGCAATGCCTGCCAGTGGGTGGTTGCCGTCCAGCACAGCGTGCTCGGGGTACAGCTCAGTGATGGTCAGCAGCGCGTCGGCCGCAGCGCCTTCCACCGTCTCCTTGGGCAGAGCGCTGGCTTCGACCAGCATGCCTTCTTCCACGGATTCGGGCAGTGTGGAGCGCGGCGCCAGGTAAACGAGCGTTTCGTCGTAGTCGCCGAAAGCGTCTTCCGGCTCGAGGTTGAGGTGCATTTCAGCGCCCGGCTCGTGGCCTTGCAGGGCGCGGTCGATCGCGGGCAGCAGGTCGCCACCGCCCACCAGAAACTCGACCGGCTCGTCCAGTTCATCGAGAGTTTCGCCCAGGCTGTCTTTGAGCTTCCAGGTCAGCGCGACCACGCAAGGGGTGTGAATTTCCATCGCGCCATTGTCGCATCGCAGAAAAACGCGCGCGCGACTTGCGTATGCTTTCGGCTATGGATGTGAACCAACCTCTGACCTTGCTGGGCGGCCTGACTGCGGCCCAGTTCATGAAGCGCCACTGGCAGAAGAAGCCGCTGCTGGTTCGGCAGGCGATTCCTGGCCTCAAGCCGCTGCTGTCGCGGTCCGAGCTTTTTGCGCTGGCGTCGCAGGATGGCGTGGAATCGCGCCTGATTGCGCGCACCGATGAATGGACTTTCCGCAAAGGCCCGCTGACAAGACGCGCGCTGCCCCCGCTGACGCAACCCGACTGGACGCTGTTGGTGCAAGGCGTGGATCTGCATGACGAGCGCGTTCACGCCTTGCTGCAGCAGTTTCGCTTCGTGCCCGACGCGCGGCTGGACGACGTCATGATCAGTTACGCCAGCCCCGGCGGAGGGGTCGGTCCGCATTTCGACAGCTACGACGTGTTTCTCATCCAGGTTCATGGGCAACGTCGCTGGCGTATCGGGCAGCAGAAAGATCTGAGCCTGGTGGAAGGGCTGCCGCTCAAGATCCTTTCCAACTTCACGCCGCAGGAAGAGTACGTGCTCGATCCTGGCGACATGCTGTATCTGCCGCCGCGCTGGGCGCACGACGGGGTGGCCGTGGGCGAGTGCATGACGTACTCGGTCGGTTTTCGCCAGCCTTCGCGGGGCGAAGTGGCGCGAGAGCTTCTGGAGCGTCTGGCCGAAGAGGCCACGGATATGGTGGGCGATGCGCCGTACCGCGACCCTGGTCAAGCGGCGACGACCAATCCTGCCGAGGTGCCCGCCGCGATGCGCGATTTCGCGCGAGATGCGCTGTCACGCGCGCTGCAAGATCCTGACCTCTTGGCCATGCTGATGGGCGAATGGCTGACCGAGCCCAAGCCCGACGTGTGGTTTGAGCCCGCAGCGCAGGGCGTTCACGCCAACACGGGCGTCAGCCTCGACCGCCGCACGCGCATGATGTACGACGAGCACCATGTCTTCATCAATGGCGAGGGTTTCGCTGCGTCAGGGCGAGACGCGCAGGCAATGCGTCTGCTGGCCGACCAGCGGGCCCTGGATCAGCGTGCAGTGCAAAAACTCAGCCATGCCGCCCAGGAGTTGCTGGCCCAATGGATAGAAGCAGGTTGGGTGCACCGTGCAGAATGACGTGCCCGAATCCGCGCCGCCTGGCCGTTTTGCCGGCCGCGAGGCGTTTCGCGAGTCGATCCGCCAAGCCATCTTCGCGGCTGCTGAGCAGCGCTGGCGCGAGATGGTTTTCAGTGACGTCGATTTCCAGGACTGGCCGCTGAACGAGCGCCCGGTCGTTGAAGCGCTGGGCGCCTGGGTGCGCGGCGACAGCCGCCTGCTGATGCTGGGCAAGCGTTACGACTTGGTGGTGCGTACGCAACCGCTGTTCACCGAATGGCGCCGCTTCTGGTCGCACAAGATCGAGTGCAGGCAGGTGACGCAGGCGGATCCGCAGGATTTGCCCAGCGCACTCTGGTCGACCAATTGGATCGTTCAGCGCATGGATCTGGTGCGCAGCGGGGGCATCAGCGGCCCCGAGCCCGAACGCCGTGTGGTGTTGCGCGAGTCGATTGATGAATGGGTAAGGCGCAGCGCCAGTGGCTTTCCCGCCACGACGCTGGGTTTGTGAGACTTTGTTTATCCGTGGCGCGGGTGCATCAGGGTTTGTAGCAATTGCAGCGCCGGTCGCTATAATCGCAGGTTGAGCGAGAGTCGGCGCAGGCTCGTTTCTCGCTTTTTGATCGGTCGGGGCGCCCCAGTTTTCTGCTTATTTCAGCGTCCTGAAACCTTCTGGATAACTATTCCGATTTTTTTGAGGACTTTTGAAATGAATAAATCGCTCGTTCTGGCCGCCCTGATCGCCGCTGCTGCTCTGGCCGCTTGCGGCAAAAAAGAAGAGGCAGCACCTGCTCCTGCCGCTGAAGCGCCTGCTGCCGTTGCATCGGCTGCCGATTCTGCTGCCAGCGCCGCTGACGCTGCTGCCAGCGCTGCCAATTCGGCTGCTACGTCCGCTGCTGCCGCTGCTGACACCGCCGCTTCTGCTGCTGGTACCGCCGTTGGCAACGCTGCCGACGCCGCTGGCGCCGCTGCTGCTGCCGCTACGAGCGCTGCCGCCAGCGCCGCTGCCGATGCAGCCCACGCTGCTGCCAGCGCTGCCTCCAAGTAAGCAGGTTCGGCCTGTTCAGCGACGGGTGACCGTCGGGCGCGGGCCGCATGCTTCACTGAGAAAAGCCACCTTCGGGTGGCTTTTTTGTTGCCGGGCGTTTTTGCGCCAACGCCTGGCGGATTGGTCGCAGTCCCAGTCGCAGTCGCCCCCGCGGAGCTTGGGCGAAGCAGGGCGATGGTTTCGTGTCTGGCGCGAGCAGGTGACCGGCTGAGTGCGCTCAAAAAGACCGCCGCATCGGCCGCCGTCAAACCGTCAGCCAACCCTCGGCCATGCCGTGCCGCTCGGCCACCAGCACGTCTTTGGGCGCGCAATTGAGCGCGCTGGCCAACGCCGATCGGGCCAGCATGGGCAAGTTGTTGCGTTCGCTGAGATGGGCAGCCACCAGGGTCGTGAGTGCGTCGTGGTTCAGGTACGCCAACGCGGCAGCGGCCTGATCGTTGCTCAGGTGGCCGTGTTCGCCGCCCACGCGCCGCTTCAGAAACGGCGGGTAGCGCGATGCGGCCAGCATGGCCGGGTCGTGATTGGCTTCCAGCATGAGTGCATGGCAGCGCGCCAGCTGCCGCAGCACATAGGGTGTGACGTGCCCCAGATCCGTCAGGATGCCCAGGTCGCGCGCGCCATCCGTGCAGCGAAGCTGCAGTGGCTCGCGCGCATCATGCGGCACGGTGAAGGGGCGGATCTGCAGCGCGCCGATCGCCAGCATCTGCCCGTCCCGCGCGATGTTCGCGGGCCCTTCGTAGCCCGCGTCGCGCAGGGCTTGCGCGGTGCCCGCGCTGGTCCACAGCGCTGCGCGGTGACGCTGCGCCAGCAGCGGCGCGCTGCCAACGTGGTCGCCATGCTCGTGGGTGATGAAGACGGCGTCGACGTCGTCGGCGCTCAGGTCGCAGCGCGCCAGCGCAGCCTGTAGCTGCCGCCAGCCCAGGCCGCAATCGATCAGCACCCGGGTGCGTTGCATTCCCTCGGTGGCCTCGACCAGCGTGGCGTTGCCAGCGCTGCCGCTGGCCAGACTGCGAAAGCGCAGCACCGCAGGGGCCGCGCCGCGTTTACTTCAGTTCGTCCGCCAGCACGCGCATGATGCGCTGCGAGTCGGCCAGCGGGGCAGGGCCGCCATTGCCGTCTTGCAGCGAGACGACGCTGGCCGTACCGCTGCCGCGCACCACCACCCGGTACTTCGTCGTGGGCAGCTGCTTGCTGGCGCTGCCGAAGAGCTTGCCGAAGAAGCCGGGCTCTTTCTTCTCGACGTTGGGTTCGACGTAGCGCACGAAGTACGTGCCCTGGCTGCGGTCGCGGTCTTCCACGGTGAAGCCGGTGCGATCCAGTGCCAGGCCCACGCGGCGCCAAGCGCGGTCAAAGTCTTCGTTGACCTGCACGGCGGGCTGGCCGCCGACGGTGGCCAGGGCCGCCGTCTTGGGCGCTGCGGCCGTGGTGCTGGTGGCGGCGCTGCCGCCGCTGGCGATCATGGCCTTGGACTGCTCTTGCGAAACGCCCAGGCGCACCATGAGGCGGCGCAGGAATTCGGCTTCCAGCTCGGGATCGCGCGGGCGCGGTTGCCAGATGGTGCTGTCTTTGGCGGCCGAGCTGAACACCTCTTCCATGCCACGGTGCGTGACGTAGATGTCGGTGCCGCCGTCGGCGGTGCGCTCCAGGCGCGTGCGGAAGCGGTCGCGCTCGCCGGTGGAGTAGAGCGAGTCGAACACTTTGCCGACCGTGTTGCGGATGAAATCCTGCGGAATCTTGGCGCGGTTTTCGGCCCAGTCGGTTTCCATGATGCCGGTGTTGGCCTGGTCGGTGGCGAGCAGGAAGCCGTTTTCCAGCCAGAAGTCGCGCACGGGGCTCCACAGCTTGTCGGGCGAACGGCTGACGTGCAGCCAGCGCTCAGTGCCGTCGCGCTTGTACTGCACGTCGGCAATGGTGTTGGCCGCTGCCTGGGTGCCGGTGGATTGCGTGGCGGCCTGGCCTGCCTGGTAGCCACTGGCGGTCACTGCGCCGCCGGAGACGCTGTAGCGCGACTGGCCGGGAAGCTGGGTCAGATCGGGGGGCACTTCCAGCGACACGCCGCGGCCCGCGGTTTTGTAGTCGATCTTGTCGGGCTCCAGCACCGAGCAGGCGCTGAGGGCCATCACGGCCGCGGCGCCCATCAGGGCCAGAGGAAAACGGCTATCAGCGACTTTCACGTGTGCGATCCTTTGAAGGGAAATCGGGTTCTGGCGCAGGTGGCACCTGCGCTGTCAGCTATCAATATCAGAGTAAACCGGCGTTTTGCAAGGCCTGCTCGACCACGGCCTCGTTGGCCTTGGCCAGCGGTGTCATGGGCAGTCGCATCGTCGGGCCGCAAAGGCCCATGCGCGCCATGGCCCATTTGACGGGGATGGGGTTGGCCTCCACGAACAGCTGTTTGTGCACCGGCATCAGCTTGAACTGGATTTCCATGGCCTTCTGGCGGTCGCCTGCGATGGCGGCCACGCACAGCTCGTGCATCAGGCGCGGCGCCACGTTGCCGGTGACGCTGATGTTGCCCTGGCCGCCGCAGAGCATCAGCGCCACGGCGGTGGGGTCGTCACCGGAATACACGGCAAAGTCTTTCGGCGTCTCGCGGATGAGCCACTGCGCGCGCTCGATGTTGCCGGTGGCTTCCTTCACGCCGAAGATGCCGGGCACCTGCGCCAGCCGCAGCACGGTCTCGGGCAGCATATCGGCCACGGTGCGGCCCGGCACGTTGTACAGCACCATGGGCAGGTCGCCCACGGCTTCGGCGATGGCCTTGAAGTGCTGGTACTGGCCCTCTTGCGTGGGCTTGTTGTAGTAGGGCACCACCTGCAGCTGGCAATCGGCGCCCACCTGCTTGGCAAAGCGCGCCAGCTCGATCGCCTCGGCGGTAGAGTTGGCGCCGCAACCGGCCAGGATGGGCACGCGGCCCTTGGCCTGCTCGACCGCGACGCGGATGATCTCCTGGTGCTCCTGCACGTTCACCGTGGGCGATTCGCCCGTGGTGCCGACCACGCTGACGCAGTCCGTGCCTTCGGCAACATGCCAGTCGATCAGCTTTCGCAGCGTGGGGTAGTCCACGCTGCCGTCTTCGAACATGGGGGTGACCAGCGCAACGATGCTGCCAGTTAGGGATTTCATAGCTACCGTGAAATTCAGCGGAAAACACGCATTTTAGTGTGCGCCCGCGTGGGCAGGGCACGACAGCGGGCGCGAGGACTGGGCTTTAAGCCTCAGTTCAGTGGATAACGCTCGACCACCGGCTCTGGTGCACCCGGTGGGCCGGATGGCGCCGGTGCGCGGCGCACGGCCGCGATGCGCTGCACGAAGCGGTCGGGGCCGGCCAGAAAACCGTCTTCGTAGGCCACCACGCGCCAGTCGGGGCCGCTGCACCAGTGCAGCAATTCGCCCGGCTGCAGCAGGAAGTCGGGGCGCGAAGGCTTACCCACGGTCTGGTTGCCAGCGGCGAAGGTTTCGTAGATCAGCACGCCGCCCTCGGCCACGCTGGCGAGCACCTGCGGCATCAGCGGGCGCCACAGGTAGTTGGTGACCACCACACCGCCAAAGCGCCGCCCGGGCAGGGGCCAGCTGCCCGCTTCGATGTCGGCCAGCACGGCTTCGCCCACGTTCTGCACCACGGCGATGGCGGCAGGGTCGCGATCCACGCCGGTCATGCGAAAACCCTGCTCGGCCAGCCAGCGCATGTGCCGCCCTTGGCCGCAGGCCAGATCCAGCACGCTGGCGCGTGGCGCGATCAGCGGAGCGAAGCGGCGCACCCAGGGTGAGGGCGGTGCGCTGTTGTGAGGGTGAACATCCGGCATGGCAGGGCAGTGGTGGACTATCAAAAATATAGCTGGTGGCGCAGGTGCAGCGGGCGCCAGTCGCTGGTTTTGTTCATGAAACTTTAAGCGCCAACCAGATGACGGACTGTATTTGCATACAGCGTACCACGGCGCGCTGAGTAGAATGCGAGGTTATGGCCAAATCGACTACGACCCCGGCTTCGGGCTATTCCGAGGGTTCGATCCGCGTTCTCAAAGGGCTGGAGCCCGTCAAGCAGCGCCCGGGTATGTACACCCGCACCGACAACCCGCTGCACGTCATCCAAGAAGTGATCGACAACGCCGCGGACGAGGCGCTGGCGGGCTTCGGCAAGAAATTCAAAGTCACGCTGCACGCCGATGGCTCGGTCAGCGTGGAAGACGATGGGCGCGGCATTCCCTTCGGCATGCACCCCGAAGAAAAGGCGCCGGTGCTGGAACTGGTCTACACCCGCCTGCACGCGGGCGGCAAGTTCGACAAGGGATCGGGCGGCGCCTACAGCTTCTCGGGCGGCCTGCACGGCGTGGGGGTCAGTGTGACCAACGCATTGGCCAAGCGCCTGGAAGTCACCAGCCACCGCGAAGGCCAGGTGGCGGCCATGGCGTTTTCGGGCGGCGACGTCGTCGACAAGCTGGCGCTGCGCCCGCAGGGCGATGGCGACCGCAAGCAGGGCACCACCGTGCGCGTGTGGCCCGATGCCAAGTACTTCGAATCGGCCGCACTGCCACTGGGCGAGCTGGTGCACCTGCTGCGCAGCAAGGCGGTGCTGATGCCGGGCGTCACCGTGCAGCTGGTGGACGAGAAGAAAAAGGAAACGCAAAGCTGGCAATACAAGGGCGGCCTGCGCGACTACCTGGAGCAAACGCTGACCGCCGACGCGGTGATCCCGATCTTCGAAGGCGAGGGCTACGCCGGCAAAGACGCCGACAGCTTTGCCGAAGGCGAGGGCGCCCAGTGGGCCGTGGCCTTCACAGAAGACGGCCACCCCGTGCGCGAAAGCTACGTCAACCTGATTCCCACCAGCGCGGGCGGCACGCACGACAGCGGTTTGCGCGAAGGGCTGTTCCAGGCCGTCAAGAGCTTCATCGAGCTGCACGCGCTGCTGCCCAAGGGCGTCAAACTGATGCCGGAAGACGTGTTTGCGCGCGCCAGCTATGTGCTGAGCGCCAAGGTGCTCGATCCGCAGTTCCAGGGCCAGATCAAAGAGCGGCTGAATTCGCGCGACGCGGTGCGCCTAGTGTCGGGCTATGTGCGCCCCGCGCTGGAGCTGTGGCTCAACGAGCACGTGGACTACGGCAAGCGCCTGGCCGAGCTGGCCATCAAGGCGGCGCAGACCCGCCAGCGCGCCGGCCAGAAGGTGGAAAAGCGCAAGGGCAGCGGCGTGGCCGTGTTGCCGGGCAAGCTGACCGACTGCGAAAGCCGCGACATCGCGCACAACGAGGTCTTTTTGGTTGAGGGCGATTCCGCCGGCGGCAGCGCCAAGATGGGCCGCGACAAAGAGACGCAAGCCGTGTTGCCCCTGCGCGGCAAAGTGCTGAACACCTGGGAGGTGGACCGCGATCTGCTGTTCAAGAACACCGAGATCCACGATATTTCGGTGGCCATCGGCGTTGACCCGCACGGCCCGGCCGATACGCCGGACTTGTCCGGCCTGCGCTACGGCAAGATCTGCGTGCTTTCAGATGCGGACGTGGACGGCTCGCACATCCAGGTGCTGCTGCTCACGCTGTTCTTCCGTCACTTCCCCAAGCTGATCGAGACGGGGCACGTGTTCGTGGCGCGCCCGCCGCTGTTTCGGGTCGATGCGCCGGCGCGTGGCAAAAAGCCCGCCGCCAAGATGTACGCGCTGGACGAGGCCGAGCTGGCGTCCATCCTCGACAAGCTGCGCAAGGACGGCGTGCCTGAAGGAAAATGGGCCATCAGCCGGTTCAAGGGGCTGGGCGAGATGAACGCGGAACATTTGTGGGAAACCACGCTCAATCCCGACACCCGGCGCCTGATGCCGGTGCAACTCGGCCGCTTCGACTTCCTTGAAACCGCGGCCGAAATGACCAAACTCATGGGCAAGGGTGAAGCCGCCGCGCGGCGCGAGCTCATGGAACTGCACGGCGATGCCGTCGAAATCGATATCTGAGCGGCCGGTCACACCAGCCGCACACCGCAAACTTGCCTATGACTAAGCCGCCGTTGCGCTTTGGCGCGCGCCGGGCGCCCACCTGGCTGGCGCCCGCGCTGGCCTGCCTGCTGGCGCTGGGCCACGCGCCCGCCCGCGCCGATTTGTGGAGCCACGTCGATGAACAGGGCGTGACCCATTTCGCCGCCGAGCAGATCGACGAGCGCTATCAGCTGTACTACAAGGGCGCCGACGTCTCCCGGCTGAGCCTGACGGCCGAGACCCGGCTGGCCAACCCCGGCGCGGCGCAGCGGGGCGGCGCCGTGGGCTTGCGCGCGTCGGCCGGCAGCGGCGACCCGGCCTTCAAGATGCCGCAGCGCTTTGCGGCCATCGACGATTCCCGCGGCTACAAGGCCGTGCAAAAGCACCTGCGCGAGGCAGCCAAGCAGCATTCGGTGGATTACGAGCTGCTCAAGGCCGTGGTGGCCGCCGAATCGGGCTTTGACCCGACGGCGGTGTCGCCCAAGGGCGCCGTGGGCCTCATGCAGCTGCTGCCCACCACGGCCACGCAGTACGGCGTGGTGGCCGACAAGGGCGGCCGCAAAGACCGCAAGGGCCACCCCATCGCCGCGCAAACCGTCGAGCAAAAGCTGACCGACCCGCGCACCAACATCTTCGCCGGGGCGCGCTACCTGTCGTACCTGCTCAAGCTGTTCAAGGGCGAGACCTCGCTGGCCGTGGCCGCCTACAACGCGGGCGAAGGCGCTGTGCAGCGCGCGGGCAACAAGATTCCCAATTTCAAGGAAACGCAGGGCTACGTGCGCACGGTCATGGGCTTGTACGGCGTTTTCAAACCCGCCCAGGAGGGCGTGCGGGTGGCCGCTGGCGATGCTGCGGCCAATGCCATCCCCGGCGGCGTAGCTTCGGTGGCCCGCGCCCTGGGCAAGGCCAGTGGGCGCGTGCGCGTCGAGCTGGAGCCGGGCGGCGGCGCCAAGCCCCGCGCCGCTGGCGCTGCGCCAGTGGCCGTACTTGGCCCGTCTGGCCCCGCGGATGCTGCGGCGACAAGCAGCGACTCGCCCTGGGCACCGTTGGCTTACACACCGCCGCCGGCGGGCCTTTCGCCGGGCGAATAGTCTTTTTTCTTTGTGGTTCTCTGAATGAACGATCAAACGGTCCTCGATCTGACCGGGGCCAACGACGGGCCCGGTGACGACCTGGCCTTGGCCACCTACGCGCAACGCGCCTACCTCGAATACGCTTTGTCTGTGGTCAAGGGGCGGGCGCTGCCCGACGTGGCCGATGGGCAAAAGCCGGTGCAGCGCCGCATCCTGTACGTCATGGACCAGATGGGCCTGGGCTACGGCGGCGCGGGCGGCAACACGGCGGCCTCGCCCGTCAAAAGCGCCCGCGTGGTGGGTGACGTGCTGGGCAAGTTCCACCCTCACGGTGACACAGCGGCGTACGACGCGCTGGTGCGCATGGCGCAGGATTTTTCCCTGCGCTACCCGCTGGTGGACGGGCAGGGCAACTTCGGCAGCCGCGACGGCGATGGCGCCGCCGCCATGCGCTACACCGAGGTGCGCCTGGCCAAGATCACCCGCCTGCTGCTCGAGGAAATCGAGCAGGGCACGGTGGACTTCGTGCCCAACTACGACGGCCGCCAGGAAGAGCCGCGCCAGCTGCCGGCGCGGCTGCCGTTCGTGCTGCTGAACGGCGCCAGCGGCATTGCCGTGGGTATGGCGTGCGAGATTCCCAGCCACAACCTGCGCGAGATCGCCGATGCCTGCGTGGCCCTGGTCAAGAACGCCAACCTGGGCGACGACGAGCTGTTCGGCCTGCTGCCCGGGCCGGATTACCCCGGCGGCGGCCAGATCATCAGCCCCGCCACCGACATCCACGACGCCTACCGCACCGGCCGCGGCAGCCTGAAAGTGCGTGCGCGCTGGAAGATCGAAGACCTGGCGCGCGGCCAGTGGCAACTGGTGGTGACCGAGCTGCCGCCCGGCGTCAGCACCCAGCGCGTGCTGGAAGAGATCGAGGAAATCACCAACCCCAAGGTCAAGAACGGCAAGAAGGCGCTGACGCAGGACCAGAACCAGCTCAAGGCCACCGTGCTGGCCGTGCTGGACGAGGTGCGTGACGAATCCAGCAAGGATGCGGCCGTGCGCATCGTGTTCGAGCCCAAGAGCCGCACCGTCAGCCAGGACGACCTGGCGCGCACGCTGCTGGCGCACACCAGCCTGGAAACCTCGGCCTCGATCAACCTGACCTGCGTCGGCCTGGACGGCCGGCCCACGCAGAAGTCGCTGCGCGATCTGCTGACCGAGTGGATCGCCTTCCGCCAGACCACCATCACCCGCCGCAGCCAGCACCGCCTGCAGAAGGTGCTGGACCGCATCCACATCCTCGAAGGGCGGCAGCTGGTGCTGCTGAACATCGACGAGGTGATCGCCATCATCCGCGAAAGCGACGAGCCCAAGGCCGCACTGATCGCCCGCTTCAAGCTGACCGACCGGCAGGCCGACGACATCCTGGACATCCGCCTGCGCCAGCTGGCCCGGCTGGAAGCCATCAAGATCGAGCAGGAGCTGGCCGAGCTGCGCAAAGAGCAGGGCAGCCTGGAAGACATCCTGAACAGCCCCGCCAGCCTGCGCCGCCTGATGGTCAAGGAGATCGAGGGCGACGCCAAGCAGTTTGCCGACGAGCGCCGCACGCTGATCCAGGCCGAGAAAAAAGCCGTGGTCGAGGTGAAGGTGGTGGACGAGCCCGTCACCGTCGTCATCAGCGAAAAAGGCTGGGTGCGCGCGCGCCAGGGCCACGGGCACGACGCGGCGGCCTTCGCCTTCAAGGCGGGCGACGGGCTGTACGGCACGTTTGAATGCCGCACGGTTGACAACCTGCTGGTCTTCGGCACAGCGCAGAACGGCGTCGGCCGCGTGTACACGGTGCCGGTGGCCAACCTGCCAGGCGCGCGCGGCGACGGCCAGCCCGTCACCACGCTGATCGAGCTGGAAGCGGGCAGCCACCCGCAGCACTACTTTGCGGGGCCGGAGGGCGCCACGCTGCTGCTGTCGGGCTCTGGCGGCTACGGATTTCTGGCGCGCGTGGAGCACATGCTGAGCCGCCAGCGCGGTGGCAAGGCGTTCATCACCGTGGGCGAGGGCGAGCAGATCTGCAGGCCATCCCTGGCGGCGTGGGATTCCAAGGGAAATAACCCGCCAGCGCCCGAGCAGTCTGCGCAGGCAGCTATGCAATCCGTAGCGGCTACGCATGTGGCCTGCGCGTCGACCGGCGGGCGCATCCTCACTTTCGAGATCGGCGAACTCAAGCTGATGGAAAAAGGCGGGCGCGGCCTGACGCTGATCGACCTGGACGACAAAGACCGGCTGGCGGGCGCCGCGGCCTACACGCGCAGCGTGCGCATCAGCGGCATCGGCAGGGGCGGCAAGGCGCGCGATGAAACGCTGGAAATCCACAGCCTGAACAACGCCCGCAGCACCCGGGGGCGCAAAGGCAAGGCGGCCGACTTGGGCTTCAAGCCCAACGACGTGCAGCGGGTGCTGTGATGGGCGGCCAGCTGTCGCCCATCGGCCTGCTGCTGATGCTGGTGGGCGCCGCCATCAGTTTTGCGCTGGGCCGCTACCTGTCGCGCGGCTGGCGCGCCAAGCGGCAGCAAAAGCAGCAGGCCGCCAAGCTGGCCAGCGAAACGCGCCAGCAGCGCCGCGCCCGGGAGCGGCGCGAGCGCAAGTGAGCACCGTAAGGCGGTAGCCGCGCTGAGTCGCGCGCTGACACGTGCACGGGCATGGCGATAGGCCTCGCCATGGCTTGGCTTGCCGCTGGGCGGCTGATTGTTCGATCAGCCCCGAATCGAGAAATACTGCACGCGCGTGTTGTCTTGAAGCACTCGGCTTTGTGACGATTTGATACGCCTGCCCATATGATCGGCGCGCCCAAAGGCAGAGGGTGCGCGCCCTGATCGGGTGCCGAATAACCTCCTGGCGCCCGTACCACGGTCGCTGGCAGCTATCGAATCTGAAGTGAATCCCGTGACCTCAACGTTTCAAGCCCGCCGCGCTGCAGATGGCGTGGTGGCCGGCGCGCCCCACGCCTGCGATGACTTTCCTGCAAGCAGCCCGGCCAGCGCGCAACCCACCTTGCCTTCAGCCCGCGCGGCGTTGCTGCGCCGACTGAGCGCCGCCGTCGCCCTGTCGCTGATGGGCGCGGCCATGGCGCAAACGGCGCCCGCGCCGGCCGCCCCAACGCCTGCTTGCGACAAGCCGGTGTACCTGAGTTTTCGCACCGGCTCGATGGAGGTGGCCCCGTTGGTGGCCGTGGTGTTGAAGCGGCACAAGGTGCGCGCCACGTTCTTTGCGTCGGCCGACCCGACGCCCCAGGGCGGCGATGCGCTGGACAGCACCTGGGCGCCCTGGTGGAAGGCGCGTGGCGATGAAGGGCACGCCTTCGCGTCGCAAACGCGCGATGAGGTGCTTTGGCTGGGCGACGTGCGCGGCAAGCCGCCGGGGTTCCTGGTGCGCCCGCAATTGGGCGCCTTCGCGGGGCGCACCTTTACCTGGAGCGCGGCCAAGTACTGCGAAAACATCGACGTAACGGCCGACCGGCTGGCACATATCACCGGCGTGAATGCGATGGCGGCCTTCCGTGCGCCCGGCGACCGCGTCTCGCCCGCGCTGGTGGCGGCGGCCAAGACGTGCGGCTTTCGGCATGTGCCGACGGTGCCGGTGGCTTTCCTGGCCGAAGGGGCAAACGCCCCGCGGTCGCCCACCGACAAGCAGGTCGCGCAAACCGTGGCCCGCGTGAGGCCCGGCGACGTGCTTTTGGCGCACCTGGGCGTGTGGTCGCGCGAAGTGCCGCAGGTGCCGGTAGGGCTGGAGCCGCTCATCACCGGCCTGCAAGCGCAGGGCTTTTGCTTTCGCACCTTGAGAGAGCACCCCGTGTACGGCTCGGCGGGTTCTTAAGTTTGATTTCGAACCCAATCGGCCTCTAGCGCTCTACCAGCCTGCGCTGGCAGCTATGAAAATTAGAGTAACCCCGATGCGCGCGGTGTCACGCGTGAGGTGAAAGACCCGGCACTTCGACCTCGGTGCTAGTGAGGCGCAGCAGGGAACGCAGGCCGATCAACCCAGCAACTCATCGCCTTGAAGTAGCGTGGCGCCTGCACTGCGCCCGCAGTGCTCCCGGGGCCTGCGCGCACCGGGGCACGAATCGCGTAGCCGCGACGTCAAGCACTTGGCCGCAGCTGCCTTACCTGCCCGAAGGCGCAGGGCAATCCGGTTCCTTCACCACCGGGCAGACGGCGAATGCTTCGGGCCGCACCACGCCCTTGGCGGCGCGAAAGCCGTCCAGGCACCGGTAGGCGGCGCCGTAGCGGTCCCACTGCGCGGCGCAACTCTGGTTGCCACTGGGCGCCGCCGCAACGGGGCGGCGGGGCTGGGGCGCGGATGCGGCTGGAGACGAGGCAGGCGCGCCCGGCACCTTGGCCAACTGCTGCTCGTACTGGCTCATCAAGTCGCGCGCCTTGGCTTGTTCGGCGGGCGTGAGCGGCGGCACCTTGGCGATTTCGGTGACGTTGGCGCGCGCGCTGGATGGCGGCGGCGCGTCGCTGAAATGCACCACGCCGCGTTCGTCCACCCAGCGCTTGATCGTCGGCGCGGGTGGCTTGGCTGGGGCGCTGGCGGCGGAAGCGGGCGCCGCCGTGGGTGCAGGCGTCGGCGCTGCAGTTTGCGCCCAGGCCACCGGCGCCGCCGCCAGCGCGGTGAAGGCGGCCAAACGCGCCAGGCGCCAAGGATTCATGCGAGCGACTGTGCGCGCCCATGCAGCGCGCTTAGGCGAAGGGGCTGCCGGCGGGGGCGGCGCCATGTTGGGCGACATTGCACCCAAGAAAGACATCGGGTGCGTGGACAAAATGCGGATACGGGTCATGCCCGCATCTTGCCCGCGCGGGCAGGGCTTGCCAAGCGCTTGTCTGAGGGGCGGGCGCTTGCTGCAGATGGGCGGCGGAGGGCGGTGCCCATCACCTCGGCGTGCGGCTCCGAGCCGGTAGGTTCTATCGAGTGGCCGCGCGCTGCGGCGCACCCGGGCCGCTCAGGCAAGGCGCTGCATCGCCGTGCGCTTCAACACAGTCACTCGTTGACCAGCACCAGCTTGCCCTTCACTTCGCGCGAACCCATGCGGGCGTACGCGGCTTTCAGCTCACTCATGGGCATTTCGCGGTCGATCACGGGTTTGATCTTGCCCTTCAGGTACCAGGTGGCCAGCTCCTGCATCATTTTGGCGTTGGCCTCGGGCTCGCGCCGGGCGAAATCGCCCCAGAACACGCCGACGATGCTGGCGCCCTTGACCAGCGCCAGGTTGATCTTGATGGCCGGGATGTCGCCCGCGGCAAATCCCACCACCAGGTGGCGCCCGCGCCAGGCGATCGAGCGGAAGGCCGGCTCGGTGAACGGGCCGCCCACGGGGTCGTAGATGACGTCAGGGCCGTGGCTGCCGGTCAGCTCCTTCAGCCGCTCGCGCAGGTCTTCGGTGCTGTAGTTAATGGTTTCGTCGGCACCCAGCTGCTTGCAGAACGCCAGCTTTTCGTCGCTGGATGCGGCGGCAATCACCTTGGCGCCCGCCAGCTTGGCGATCTGGATGGCCGACATGCCCACGCCACCTGCGGCGCCCAGCACCAGCACCGTTTCGCCGGGCTGAAGCTGGCCACGGTCCATCAGCGCGTGGTGGCTGGTGGCGTAGATCATGATGAAGGCCGCCGCGTCCACCGGCGAAAAGCCCTTGGGCAACGGCATGCACAGCTTGGCGGGCGCCAGCGTGTGCGTGGCAAAGCCGCCCGTGCCCGACAGGCAGGCCACCGCGTCGCCCACCTTCAGGTGCGTAACGCCTTCGCCCACCGCCTCGACGATGCCCGCGTACTCAGAGCCCGGCACGAAGGGCAGCTCCGGCTTCATCTGGTACTTGTTCTGCACGATCAGCAGATCGGGAAAGTTCAGGCTGGCCGCCTGGATGCGGATCAGCACCTGGCCCTTGGCCGGCTGCGGCGTGGGCAGCTCTTTCCAGGTCAGGGCGTCGACGCCGATGGGGTTTTCGCAAAGCCAGGCGTGCATGGGCGGGCGCTCCTCAATGTCATGTCAAAAGGGTGATGGGCGGATGATAGGTTCGGCCCCGGCGGCAAGCGTGTCCCTGTCGTGACGGCCTGGGGCACCCCGGCGCCCGGGTGCGAAGACCATCGCGGCAACGCGCCTACAATCGGTTGCAGTTCTCCGCGCACCATGAAGATTCTGCTCAGCAACGACGATGGTTACCAGGCCCCAGGCATCGTGGCCCTGTACGAAGCACTTGCCGCCATCGCTGATGTGGAGGTGGTTGCGCCTGAGCACAACAACAGCGCCAAGTCCAACGCGCTGACGCTGCATTCGCCCCTCTACGTGCACACCGCGCCCAACGGCTTTCGCTACGTCAACGGCACGCCTGCCGACTGCGTGCACATCGCCCTGACCGGGCTGCTGGACTACCGGCCCGACCTGGTCGTCTCGGGCATCAACAACGGCGCCAACATGGGCGACGACACCATTTATTCCGGCACCGTGGGCGCGGCCATGGAAGGCTATCTGTTTGGCATTCCGGCCATCGCCTTTTCGCAGGTGGAAAAGGGCTGGGGCGAGTTGGGCGCCGCTGCTTCCACCGCCGCCGACCTGGTGCAGCGCGTGGCCGCGCAGCACTCGGGCGGCAAGCCGTGGCTGCTGAACGTGAACATTCCCAATTTGCCGCTGGACCTGCTCAAGCCGCCCAAGGTGTGCCGCCTGGGGCGCCGCCATGCGGCCGAGCGCGTCATCACCATGGACAGCCCGCGCGGCGACACGATGTACTGGATCGGCGGCGCAGGGGCTGCCGCCGACGCGGCCGAGGGTACCGATTTTTACGCCACCGCCGCCGGCCATGTCGCGCTGACGCCGCTGAAGGTGGACCTGACCGACCACGACGCGCTGGCCTATTGGTCGCAAGGGATGAAGCAGATGCTGCAAGGGGATTTGGGCTGATGGCCACGCCGCCGCAACGACCGGGCTTTCCGGCCCGCATCGACCTGGGCCGTGGCGGGACCACGCCGCCCGCACGCGCCGCTGCACCTCGGCCCGCGCCGGTGCGCGCTGCGGTGACTGGCGACGGCCTGCCCGTGGTGCCAGCGGCCGCATCCACGGTGCGCGACAGCATTCCGGCCCGCGCGCGCATGGTGCAGCAGCTGATGGCCGAGGGCATCAGCGACCCGCTGGTGCTGCGCGCCATGGGCACGGTGGATCGGCACCACTTTGTTGACGGCGCACTGGTGCCGCAGGCCTACGAAGACACGGCGCTGCCCATTGGCCTGGGCCAGACGATTTCAAAACCCAGCGTGGTGGCGCGCATGCTGGAGCTGCTGATGCAGGGCGGCCTGCGAGGCGACAACGGCAAGCTGGGCCGCGTGCTGGACATCGGCACCGGCTGCGGCTACCAGGCGGTGGTGATGGGGCAGATCTGCGAAGAGGTGTACAGCATTGAACGCCTGCGCGACCTGCACGAGAAAGCCCGTGCCAACCTGCGCCCGATGCGCATCGCTAACGTGCACCTGATTCTGGGCGACGGGATGGCCGGTTTTGCCAAGGGCGCACCCTATGCGGGCATCGTCGCGGCGGCCGGCGGCGAAGCCGTGCCTGACGCCTGGATCGACCAGCTGGCCTACGGCGGGCGCATCGTCGCGCCGGTGGCCGCGGCGCCCGGGCAGCAGGCGCTGATCGTCATTGACAAATCCCGCCAGGGGATTCGGCAGACGGTTTTGGAGGCGGTCAATTTCGTGCCCTTAAAATCAGGAGTTGCCTGACGGCATTCACGAGAAGGTATTGCTATGCAGTTCTCCGGTCGCAAGACTTGGATTTCCCTCACATTGGCCCTGGCTGCGTTGGTGACCGGGTGCTCGATGACATCCACCACCCGCGCCCCGGTGGAAGACCGCACGGCGGGCAGCAGCAGCGCGCCCCGGGTCGACCCGGCCACGTTGCCCGGCTATGAAAACACGGGCAAGCCGGGCTATTACACGGTGCGCCAGGGCGACACCATCATGAAGATCGCCAATGAGGTGCACCAGCCTTGGCGTGACGTGGTGCGCTGGAACAATCTGGACAACCCCAACCAGATCGAAGTCGGCCAGGTGCTGCGCGTGGTGCCCCCTACGGGCACCGCGGTGGCCAGCGCCCCCGTCACCGAAACGCGCGCGCCGGCGGGCTCGGCCAGCTCAGCGCCCAGCAAGCCTGCGGTGCCCGTGGCCACGCAAACCACGCCGGGCGTGCCGCCCAGCACGCCTTCCACCCCCGCAGCACCTTCGGCGGGCGCGGACGACGTGGACTTCATCTGGCCGGCCAGCGGCCCGCTGATCGCCGGGTTTGATGAGGCCAAGAACAAGGGCCTGGGCATCGGCGGCAAGGCTGGTGACCCGGTGGTGGCCGCGGCCGATGGCAAGGTGGTCTACGCCGGCGCGGGCCTGCGCGGCTACGGCAACCTGATCATCCTCAAGCACAACAACACCTTCCTCACGGCCTACGCGCACAACCAGACGCTGCTGGTCAAGGAAGACCAAAGCGTGAAGAAGGGCCAGAAGATCGCTGAAATGGGCTCGACCGACGCCGACCGCGTCAAGCTGCATTTCGAGATCCGCCGCTCTGGCAAGCCGGTGGACCCGGCGCGCTACCTGCCCGCGCGCTGAGCGGCAGGCCCGCGCCGCCGCCAACACCCCGACGGGCGCTGTCAGCAGCGCCCGTTGTCATTGGGCGGTGCGAGCTTCCTCAAAACTATGAATTTGATAGCTGCCTGCGCAGGCAGACAGAGCGCCAGAGGCCGATTTGACCGATAAAACACCCCACGACGAAGCGCCACCGCCAAGCCCGGCTGACGACGCCAACCCGGCCGAGGTCGAGGCCAGCGTACTGCCCCAGGCCGCCGCCTACCCCCGGCCCGCAGGCCTGCCCGAAGACGCGCTGCGCATCGACTCGATCGACCTGGACGCCCAGGGCATCGCCCGCCGCGCGGACGGCAAGGTGGTCTTCATCGACGGCGCGCTGCCCGGCGAATGGGTCAGCGCCCAGGTCACCAAGCGCAAGAACCAGTGGGAAGCGGCCACGCTGACCGTGCTGCACCGCGAATCCAGCCTGCGCGTGCAGCCCCGCTGCCCGCATTTCGGGCTGCACCAAGGCGCGTGTGGCGGCTGCAAGATGCAGCATCTGGAGGCCAGCGCGCAGGTCGCCGTCAAGCAGCGCGTGCTGGAAGACAACCTGTGGCACCTGGGCAAGGTCAAGCCCGAGCTGATGCTGCGCCCCATCCAGGGCCCCACGTGGGGCTACCGCTACCGCGCGCGCCTGTCGGTGCGCTACGTCGTCAAGCGCGGTGAGGTGCTGATCGGCTTTCACGAGCGCAAAAGCCGCTACGTGGCCGACATGCGCACCTGCGACGTGCTGCAGCCCAAGGTCAGCGCGCTTTTGATGCCGCTGCGCGCGCTGATCGAAAGCCTGCAGGCGCGCGAAACCTGCCCGCAAATCGAGCTGGCCGCCGGCGACGAAGTCACCGCGCTGGTGCTGCGGCATCTTGAGCCGCTGTCCGACGCCGACCAGCAAAAGCTGCGCGACTTTGGCGCCGCGCACGGCGTGCAATGGTGGCTGCAGCCCAAGGGGCCGGACACGGTGCGGCTGCTGGACGAGGGCGGGGCGCAGCTGGCCTACGCGCTGCCCGAATTCGGCATCACCATGCCCTTCAAGCCGACCGATTTCACCCAGGTCAACCCGCACATCAACCGCGTGCTGGTCACCCGCGCGCTGCGCCTGCTGCAGGCGCAAAAGCACGAGCGCGTGATCGACTGGTTCTGTGGCCTCGGCAACTTCACCCTGCCCATCGCCACCCAGGCCGGCCAGGTGCTGGGCGTGGAAGGCAGCGATGCGCTGGTCGCCCGCGCACGCCAGAACTTTGAGCGAAATCAGGCTTCAGCGCCCGCTGGACAAGCGCTGGCAGCTACCGACTTTGTAGCGCGCAACCTGTTCGACATGACCGCCGCGCAACTGGTGGCCGACGGCACAGCGGACCGTTGGCTGGTCGACCCGCCACGCGAAGGTGCCTTCGCCCTCGTCAAGGCACTGGCCGCCATCCATCAGGCACGCATTGGCGCCGAAGACGCCGAGCCACTGCCGCCCGGCGCCGAAGCCTGGCAGCCGCCCCAGCGCATCGTCTACGTCAGCTGCAACCCCGCCACGCTGGCGCGCGACGCGGGCTTGCTGGTGCACCAGGCGGGCTACCGCTGCACGGCGGCGGGCGCGGTCAACATGTTCCCGCACACCGCCCACGTGGAAAGCATGGCGGTGTTTGAGCGCGTGGGCGACTGAGCTGGGCTGCTGCCCAATCGCCTCCCCCCGCACCGCGCGAAGCGGGTCGGTCAAGCGCGCCGGCCTGGCTATGGCCGAATAGAAGCACAGGCAGAACTGCGCCGTGCCCGCGCGCCGGGCCAGCCCGCCGGATGGCCGGCACCTTATGATGCCAAAATGACATTCAGGCACATTTTGGTGTTAAGGATTCTGGATGCGGTCGCAGAAAGCAGCGCGGGCCAGGGCCGATTCGTCTTCCGAACTGGCCTTTTTGCTCAATCGCCGAAGTGTTGGCACTCAAGCCTCGGCGCTTAAACCTGTCTCACGCGGGACTGTTTGGCCTGAAGCCGTTGGACTGCATTCGTTTTGCAGCTTGGTTTTTATCTTTTAACCAAAAAAATTAATCTGATGATGAAAAGCGGGAAAAGAATTCTTTGGGTTGCAGCGGCTTTACTCGCTGCCGCCGGGGGCGCGAGTGCGCAGTCATTCAACGCGGCGCCGCGGCTGACATGCGGTTCGTCCACCACCATGGCCACCACGCAGGTCAATCTCAACACGGGTTATTTGCCGGATAGGTCGGCTGAATTGGCGGTGGGTAATTCCGACAACTAGTGGCAGGTGAACGAAAATGGTTGGGGCTGGGGGCCAGCCTATGCACGCGGGTTGCCTCAACTCAATCCGCCGCCTGCGCAACCACCGTGGGTGGCACTGCCCACGTCCGGCTGGATTGGCGGGCGAACATTTACAGGGCCTAGCAACAGCAACATCGAATTTGCAGCGGGGTTTAGTGCGGACAGCACCATCGACCTGAGCAGCGTTCGCGTCACCTACACCGCGTTGGTGGACGATGCCCTGGATTACATTTCTTTCAACGGCGGTACGCCATACAGTGCCGCCAATTTGAATGTCACCCCGCCATTGGCTTCAGGTTTCAGCTCGCCCGTTAATCGGGATTTCTTGGTTTCGGCCATTACGCCTGCAGCCCCCACTTTGAATGTGGGCAGCAACTATATTTCGTTTCACGTGAGGAACGCGGGCTGGAACTACGGCCTGAACATGGCTTTGCAGATATCGGCCAATTGCGTCAATTACCAACCGCCCGCACTCGTGCCCGCCAATTCGTGGTGGGCTCTGACCGGCCTGGGCGCAGCCATCGGCTTGCTGGCGGCCTGGCGCAGCCGGCGGCGGTACGCCAGCTGAGTGGCTCAATGAAAGTCAAAGCCCCTGAATCGCCTTTCAGGGGCTTTTTTGTTTGGCCAGGTGCCAAGGTACCTAAAGCTATGTAAATGATAGCTGCCGGCGCTGATGGGCAGGGCGCTGGCGGCATTTTTAACCGCAGGCCAATAACGCACGACAGAAGCGAATCGGGTGCTGTGCTTCGGCGCAAACCGCCGTTCCTACCGCCGTTGTTACCGCTGCTGCCCCCAGCGCCGCACGGTGAGTCGCTCCAGCGTGGCGAACACCAGCGTCTCGACCGCCAGGCCAATCAGCACCACCAGCGCCAGGCCGGCAAATACGTTGTCGGTGTGCAGCTCATTGCGGTTCTGGAAGATGTACCAGCCCAGCCCGCCCTGGCCGGACGAGGCGCCGAAGACCAGCTCAGCAGCGATCAACGTGCGCCAGGCGAAGGCCCACGCGATCTTGAGACCTGAGAGGATGGATGGCAGCGCGGCGGGCACCAGGATCTGCACCACATAGCGCGCGCCGCGCAAACCGTAGTTGCGCCCGGCCATGCGCAGCGTCTCTGGCACCGCCTGAAAGCCTGCGTAGGTGTTCAGCGCCAGTGGCCACAGCACCGAGTGAATCAGCACGAACACCAGGCTGCCGCGCCCCAGGCCGAACCACAGCAGCGCCAGGGGCAGCAGCGCGATGGCAGGCAGCGGGTTGAACATGGACGTCAGTGTGCTGAGCAAGTCGCGCCCCAGCTGCGTGGACACGGCCAGCGTGGTGAGGCCCAGCGCCAGCAATACCCCCAGCACGTAGCCCTGTAGCAGGATGCCCAGCGAGATGGCCGCCTTGCCGAGCAACTCGCCGCTGGCCAGGCCTTGCACCAGCGCCTGGGCCGAGGCGGTGAAGGTTGGCAGCAGCAAGTCGTTGTCTTGCCACAGCGCGGCAAGCTGCCACGCCAGCGCCAGTGCAACCAGGATGAGCCCTTTGCGCACCCAGCCGTGCGACCAAATCCGCGCGCCCGCGGGCAGGCGGCGCAGCTGCGCAGCGGCGGCCACGGGCTCCAGTGGCAGATCGCGTTCCGGCCGCACGGCGGGGGAGGGTGCGGTGCTGGCGGTGGCACGCGATTCGGGGGCCGCGCTGCCTTCGCTGCGGCTCGGTAGGGCGCCCAGGTGGATCAGGGTGCCGCTCATGCTGCGGCCTCCAGCGCGCTGGTGCGGGCGGTGCTCTGCGGCCGCGCATCGCGATCAGGGGCAGGGGTTTCCGCTTGATCGTGTTCGTGTTCGAACAGCAGGTGGTGGATGCGCTGCGCCGTGGCCTGGAAAGCGGGGCTGCCCGCGCTGCTCAGGTCGAAGTCGTGGCTGTTCAGCTCAGCGCGCAGGCGACCGGGGTGGGGTGACAGCACGGCGATGCGGCTGCCGACCACCAGCGCCTCCTCAATCGAATGGGTGACAAAGAGCAGGGTAAAGCGCACGTCGTCCCACAGCTGCAGCAGCAGCTCTTGCATGCGGCGGCGGGTCAGTGCGTCCAGCGCGGCGAAGGGCTCATCCATCAGCAGCACGCGCGGCTGCATGGCCAGCGCGCGGGCGATGGCCACGCGCTGCTTCATGCCGCCAGACAATTCGTGCGGGTGCGCGTGCGTGAATTTGCTCAGCCCTACCTTGTCGATGTAGTGCAGGGCGCGCTCTTGCGCCGCCGCGCCGCGCAGCGTGCGCGAGGCCTGCAGGGGGAACATGACGTTTTGCAGCACTGTCTTCCAGGGCGGCAACTGGTCGAATTCCTGAAACACCACCACGCGGTCGGGCCCCGGGCCGCCCACCTCGCGGCCATCCAGGCGGATGGCGCCTTCGCGCGGTTGCAAGAAGCCGGCGGCGGCCTTCAGCAAGGTGGATTTGCCGCAGCCCGACGGGCCCAGCAGCACGTAACGCTCGGCCTCATGCACCTCAAAGCTGACGCGCTGTGTGGCCTGCACTACATGCCGTGGCGTGCGGTATTCCAGGCTGACCTGGTCCACCGACAGCAGCGGTGCGCGTGGGTGCGATGCCTGGAGCTGAGGCGCGTCTTGCTGCGTTTGGCCGGTGGCTTGGGTGGTCGCGCCACTTGGCCGCCGCGTGGCAGCCGGGCTGCGCTGGTAGGCGCTACCGATGCGCGGCGCTGCGGCGGGTTGCGCCGTCGGTTCACCGTGCCGGCGCGCCTGACCGTAGGCCGCCATGCGGGCCCAACTGCTGGCATCTGCCCAGCCGATGGGGTCGTCGGTCAGGCCGCCCTCGTTGGCGCGCCATGCGCCCCAGCGGCTGGTCCAGGTGGCGGGGTGGCTCATCAGTCGCCCTTTGCGCTGTGCGCGTCGTCAAAGAAATAGTCGCGCGCCGAAGCGGGCTGGTTCTTGATGGCGCCCACGCGGTGCATGAAGGCGGCCAGGGGGTAGGTGTTTTGGGGTGCGGTCTTGAACTGCACCTGCGGGTTCTTGATGATCTTGAGCAGCAGGTCGCGGTCGATCTTGGCGCCGGATACCTTCAGGTAAATGTCGGCGGCCTTCTCGGGGTTGGCAGCGATGAACTGCGCCGCCTCGTCCAGCGCGGCGACGAAGGCCTTGTAGGTCTTGGGGTTCTCGGTACGGTACTTTTCGGTGGCGTACAACACGGTGGCCGAACTGGGGCCGCCCAGCACGTCGTAAGAGCTGAGCACGATGTGCGCGTTGGGGTTGCCGGCCAGTTCCTGCTCCTGGAAGGGCGGGTTGCCGAAGTGGGCGGTGATCTCGGTGCCGCCCTTGATGATGGCCGCTGCCGCGTCGGGGTGCGGCAGTGCCACGCTGAACTTGTCCAGCCGCGCAAAGTCCTTGTCGCCCCACAGCTTGGCCGACGCCAGCTGCAGCACGCGCGACTGCACCGAGACGCCCACGGCGGGCAGGGCGATGCGGTCTTTCTCGGTGAAGTCGGCAATCGTCTTCACCGCCGGGTTGTTGCTGACCAAGTAGTAAGGAAAGTTACCCAGCGAAGCCACGCCACGCACGTTCTGCTTGCCGCGCGTGCGATCCCACAGCGTCAGCAAAGGCCCAACCCCGGCGCCTGCAATATCAATGTTGCCGGACAGCAGCGCGTCGTTGACGGCGGGGCCGCCAGACAGCTGGACAAACTCCACCTTAGCGTCCACCCCCGCAGCCTTGGCGTGCTTCTCGATGAGTTTCTGGTCTTGCGCCACGTTCAGCATCAGGTAGACGATGCCGAACTGCTGTGCAATGCGAACGCGGCCTTCCGCTTGCGCACTCAGGGTGGTGCCGGCCAGCGCCAGGCCGGTGGCGATCAGTGTCAGGCGTCGGGTGATCTTCAAAACGCGGGGCTTGTGCATGGTGGTTTCCTCCTCAGTCAGTCCAGGCGACGGGCAAATGTGGTTTAAGGATGTGCGTTGCCGAACGAGCGCGCAGCTCAGTAAGGCCGGTCGCCCTCGATCGTCGTGCGGTACAGCTTGCGGCGCAGGTGGTCGGGCGTGCCCGCAGCCAGGTGCACGACCGAGCGGTTGTCCCAAAACACCAGGTCGTGCGGCTGCCAGCGATGGCGGTATTGCAAGCGGGGCTGCGTGCTGGCGGCAAAGAGCTCTTGCAGCAGCAGGTGGCTGTCCGACTCGGCCAGGCCCAGGATGCGGGTGGTGAAATGCTCACTGACGAACAGCGCCTTGCGCCCGGTTTCGGGGTGGGTGCGCACCACGGGGTGGATCACGGGGCGCACTTCGTCGATCTGCGCCTGCGTCAGCGCGGGCCGCCACGGGTTGCGCGCACGCAGCTCGTCGTAACGCGCCAGATAGCTGTGTTCGGCTTGCATCTTGTCGATGCGCGCCTTCAATGCCGACGGCAGCGCTTCATACGCAGCGTGCTGGTCGGCGAACAGCGTGTCGCCGCCTTCCGAGGGTAATTCCTGCGCATGCAGCAGAGAGCCCAGGCTGGGCCGCTCTTTGTACGACAGGTCGGAATGCCAGAAGTGGCCGGCGTCGCCCAGTCCGATGGGCTGGCCGTTCTCACGGATGTTCGAAACCACCAGCACAGGCGGATGGCCCGCCAGCTGAAACTTGCGCTGCACATGAATCTGCAGCGGCCCAAAGCGCTGACTGAAGCGCACATGCTCGTCGGGAGTAATGCGCTGATCGCGGAAAACCAGCACGTGGTGCGCCAGATGCGCGCGGTGGATGCGCGCAAAGTCTTCGTTGGCGAGCGGTACGGAAAGATCCAGCCCGACCACCTCGGCCCCAAAGGGGCCAGGGATGCGGCGAACGTCGAAACTTTGATGAGCGGCGGGCGCGGCGCCAACGGGCGGCGTGCGCGTTGCAACAGGTGCGGAGTCAAGCAGGGTGGACATAGCGCAATCGACACAAGGGTCGGTGGTGAAGCAGTCCTGCCCACTCTAGGCGCCAGCCTCCGCGGCGCAAACGACATTTTTGGAAAGAGCTTATGCGCTGGCTGATCGACCTGGATGCGCCCGCGTGGGGCTTGCCGTGCCCTTGCCTGGCGGGGTGCCGCGCGGCCTCAGCGCCTTGCGCGCGAGGATGCCATCGTCTCAAAAATGCCTGAGTCCGGGCTGAAACGGGCGATGCACATTGCGCAGCGTCGCCAACGAAAAAGCCCCGCACTTTCGTGCGGGGCTTTGCGTTTTTTGGCTCCCCGACCTGGGCTCGAACCAGGGACCTGCGGATTAACAGTCCGTCGCTCTACCGACTGAGCTATCAGGGAACAAGCCTCGCAGTATATGCTGAAAATGGACCTTTTTCCAGTCGCAGCCAAAAAAGTGTCAAAAAAGTTGCGATCCGCGCTGCGCGGCGGCGGCAGCGCTATGATGCCGCCACACTCCGGGGTGCCCGCTGTAGGCGAGCTGAGATGGTCGATCTGGTCGACCGAACCCGTCAACTTGATCCGGTTAGTACCGGCGTAAGGAAGAGAAGGCTTTTCAGGCGGGCGCCCCCTCAACGGCGCCGGCGTCCTGTCATCGGCCCCCGGGGTCCACCCACGGACCACCTGGAGACCACCGATGAACGCCCCCGACAAGATCGCCGAAATGCTCGCCCTCACGCGTGAGCCCTTGCCTGCCTCCACCAAAGGTGCCATCGTCGGCAGCCGACCCGACCTGCGTGTGCCGGTGCGCGACGTGCGGCTGACCAATGGGCGCGAAGTGTCTTTCTACGACACGTCCGGCCCTTACACCGACCCCACCGCCTCCATCGACATCCGCCAGGGCCTGCAGCCGCTGCGTGCCGCCTGGATAGCCGAGCGCGGCGATACCGAGGCGTACGAAGGCCGCCTGGCGCACATCCTGGACGATGGCGGCAAGCACGACGGGCGTGATGGCGAACGCATCGAGCAGCTGCGCCGCGAAGCCGCTGCCCTGCAGCGCCAGCCGCGCCGCGCCAAGGCCGGCGGCAATGTCACGCAGATGCACTACGCACGCAAGGGCATCATCACCCCCGAGATGGAATACATCGCCCTGCGCGAAAACGGCCGCATGGAATGGGCGCAGGAGTTCCTCAGCCAGCGCGAGCGCGAAGCCCGCCGGCGCGGTAACCCGATGGGCGCCGTCATGCCCGAGCGCATCACGCCCGAATTCGTGCGCGACGAAGTGGCGCGCGGGCGCGCCATCATCCCGGCCAACATCAACCACCCCGAGGTGGAGCCGATGATCATCGGCCGCAACTTCCGCGTGAAGATCAACGCCAACATCGGCAACAGCGCCGTCACCAGCAGCATCGAGGAAGAAGTGGAAAAGCTGGTGTGGGCCATCCGCTGGGGCGCCGACAACGTGATGGATCTGTCCACCGGCAAGAACATCCACACTACGCGCGACTGGATCGTGCGCAACAGCCCCGTGCCGATTGGCACCGTGCCCATCTACCAGGCGCTGGAAAAGGTGGGCGGCATCGCTGAGGACCTGACCTGGGCCATCTTCCGCGACACGCTGATCGAGCAGGCAGAGCAGGGCGTGGACTACTTCACCATCCACGCTGGGGTGCGCCTGCCGTTCATCCACCTCACGGCCGACCGCGTGACGGGCATCGTCAGCCGGGGTGGCTCCATCATGGCCAAGTGGTGCATTGCGCACCACCAAGAGAGCTTTCTGTACACGCACTTCGAAGAGATCTGCGAAATCATGAAGGCGTACGACGTCAGTTTCAGCCTGGGTGACGGCCTACGCCCCGGCTGCGCGGCGGACGCGAACGACGACGCCCAGTTTGCCGAGCTGCGCACGCTGGGCGAGCTGACCCAAACCGCGTGGAAGCACGACGTGCAAACCATGATCGAAGGCCCTGGCCACGTGCCCATGCATATGATCCAGGCCAACATGGACGAACAGCTCAAGCACTGCCACGAAGCGCCGTTCTACACGCTCGGGCCGTTGACGATCGACATCGCCCCGGGCTACGACCACATCGCCAGCGCCATCGGCGCCGCCATGATTGGCTGGATGGGCACGGCCATGCTCTGCTACGTCACGCCCAAGGAACACCTGGGCCTTCCCGACCGCGACGACGTGAAGCAGGGCATCATTGCCTACAAGATCGCCGCCCACGCTGCCGACGTGGCCAAGGGGCACCCTGCCGCCCGCGCGCGCGACGACGCGATCAGCCACGCGCGCTTTGAATTCCGCTGGGAAGACCAGTTCAACCTGGGCCTGGACCCCGAAACCGCGCGCGAATTCCATGACGAAACCCTGCCCAAGGACGCCTCCAAGACCGCGCACTTCTGCAGCATGTGCGGCCCCAAGTTCTGCTCGATGAAAATCACGCAGGAAGTGCGCGACTTTGCCGCCGCCAAGGGGGTGAGCGAGCAGGAAGCGCTAAACGCGGGCATGGCCGCGAAGTCGCAAGAGTTCAAGGCGGCGGGCGGCGAGTTCTACGTGCCGATTCAGCCGGTGTGACCGGCGCTTGGCGCGCTGGCGGCGCGCGGTGTTGAGCGCCCGCAAAGCCCGCAGCGCGGGCGCCGCCCACAATCCTGACGTTTTCCAAGAAAAGCGCTATGCAATCACTACCCACCGTCGGCATTGCCGGCGCCGGCCTGCTGGGCCGCCTGCTGGCCTGGCGACTGGCACACGCGGGTTGGCGCGTCAGCGTCTTTGATCCGGCCGAGGGCGCCGGCCCCGTGTTTCGCAGCCAGGCCCCTGACCCGTATGTGCCCACGGCGGCCGGCTTTACGGCGGCGGGCATGCTCAGCCCCCTGGCCGAGCTGGACAACGCCGAACCGGGCGAGGCCGCCCTGGGCTGGCGCTCCATCGAGTTGTGGCGCGACATCGCCGCCAACTTGCCGCAAGCGCCGTACTTTCGCGCGGAAGGCAGCCTGATGCTGGCGCACCGCACCGATCTGGGCGCGGCGCAGCGCGTGCTAGAGCGGCTTCGCGCCGCCACCGCCACGCCCGAATGGCAGCGCCTGTCACCGCCGGAGGGCGTGCAGGCGCTGGACTTGCCCACCCTGCGCACGCTGGAGCCCGCCATCCAAGGGCCGGCCCTGGCCTGGCTGCTGCCGGGTGAGGCGCAGGTCGACACCGTGGCGATGATGGCCGCGCTGCACGACGACGCGCCCGGCGTCGACTGGCATTGGCGCGCGCCCGTGCTGGCCGCGCGGGCAGGCGGGCAGGGCGGTGTGCTGCAAATGGGCGACGGCCGCCTGCTGGCGTTTGACCGCGTGATCGACGTGCGGGCCGTGGGCGCCAAGCCCGAGCTGCCCGTGCGTGGTGTGCGCGGCGAAGTCGCCTGGCTGCATTGCCCCGGCCACGGCCTGACGCGGCCCACGCGCCTCTTGCACCCGCGCCACCGCGTGTACCTGGTGCCGCGCCCGGGGGATGTGCTGATCGTCGGCGCCAGCGAGATCGAAAGCGAAGACCGCAGCCCCGCCAGCCTGCGCACCGTGGTCGAGCTGCTGGCTGCCGCGCACAGCGTGGTGCCGGCGCTGGCCGAGGCGCGCATCCTGCGGCTGGACGTCAACCTGCGCCCCGCGCTGCCCGACAACAACCCGCGCATCGACCACGAAGGCGCGCTGCTGCGCATCAACGGCTTGTTCCGCCACGGCTGGCTGCTGGCGCCCGCGCTGGCGGAGAAGGCGCTGCGCGACAATGGGTGGCTGGGCAGCGAATTCACTATGAATTGCGTAGCTGACAGCGCTTGATGCACGGGCGCTAGAGCCTTGTTGGACTTATGAATCACGCTTCTTCCCCCGCCGCCGGCCAGGGCGCTTCGGCCATCACCATCCAGCTGGACGGGCAGCCGCGCCAGTTGCCTGCGGGCACCAGCCTGGCCGACCTGGTGGCGCAAATCGGCCACGCGCCCGAATCCGTCAGCTCTGCCGTGAATGGCGACTTCGTGCCGCGCGGCCAGCGCGCCGAACGCCTGCTGGCCGAGGGCGACGCGGTGCTGCTGTTTCAGCCCATCGTGGGGGGCTGAGCGCGGTGGCGCCCCAGCCGCCGGAGGGCGCGCCGCAGCGCCATGAGGCGACCATGACCTACAGCGTCGCCTTGCTGCGCCGCGCCACCTGGCGCAAATGGCAGGCGCTGTTTTCATGGCGCTACGCGCTGGCCGTGCTGCTGATGGGCGGCGCGGGCGCCTACCTGTGGCTGCAGGGCGAGCGCGGCTGGACCATTGGCGTGCTCGGCCTCGCGCTGGGCTTGGCGCTGGTCATGCCGGTGGTGGTCTGGCTGCAGCTGTGGCGCGCGGCGCAGAACGCGCTGCGAGCGCTGGGCCCCACCGCATCGGCCGCGCTGGTGGCCGACGAAGCGGGCCTGCAGATCACCAGCGCCGCAGGCAGCGCAGCACTGCCGTGGCCCCGCATCACCGAGTTGCGCCCGTACCCCCAGTTCTGGCTGATGCAGACCGACGACGCGGCCTGGGCCACCTTGCCCACGGGCGGCCTGAGCGCGCAGGCTAGGCAGTACATCGCCGATCAGGCCAGCGCGCACGGCGCCAAGGTGCGGCGCGGCTAGCGAGCAGCCTCGCGCCTGCGCTCGCGGCAATCCCGCCCTGCTTGGGCAAGCGTGCCGGTAACGCGCGGGCATCAGACGGTCATTCGCTCAAGACTGTCTGCTATGAAGTAAATAGCTGCTTGCGCAGGTGCAGCGTGCGCTGGAGCGAGATTTGCTTGGCCACGCAGTCGTCTATAGATCGGACCAAGGCGCGCGGATGCCGGTCGGCCAGGCCACCCACTTACACTGCCGTCACATCCAGAACAGCTTGGGTTTTTGGGCGGGGCGAAGGGCCGCTGAATTGGGCGGCTCTTTTGGGCTTCGACGGGTTTGATGACCGCGCTCAGGGCGAGCCGCAGCAGGCCATGGCCAAGAGCCGGAGGGAGAAAGATTTGATGGCATGGCGATTCAACGGCGCGCGCAAGGCGTGCCGAGGCAGGGTGGCGCCCACGCAAGGGCGGGTGCGACTGAAAACGGCGTTCGGCCATTGGTCGGCGCTGCCAGAACCCGGTAAGGATTGCCACATGCACTCACTCAATACGCCCTTCGGCCGCGCCGGCTTGGTCATCCCGATCAGTGCGCAGGTGGCGTCTGCATCTGACGCGCTTGCGCCGCACGCCGCGTTGCCACTGACGCACGTACCGGCCACGCACCCCATCCGCAGCGCCCAAGGGGCTGCCCTGTGAACGCGCCAAGCAAGCTGCGCCTGGGCCCGCTCACGGCGCTGGTGGTGGGGTCCATGGTCGGCGGCGGCATCTTTTCGCTGCCGCAGAACACCGCCGCAGGCGCCGGGGTTGGCGCCACGGTGCTGGCGTGGTGCATCACCGGGCTGGGCATGCTGGCGCTGGCGCTGGTGTTCGTCAACCTCACGCTGCGCCAGCCCCAGCTGGATTCGGGTGTGTACGCCTACGCGCGCGCCGGGTTTGGGCCGTTCGTGGGTTTCAGTTCGGCCTGGGGCTACTGGTTCATGGCGGTGCTGGGCAACGTGGGCTACTACGTGCTGCTGTTCAGCACGCTGGGTCACTACCTGCCGGTGTTTGGCGACGGCAACACCCCGGTGGCGGTGGCAAGCGCGTCGGTCATGCTGTGGGGCATGCACTTTCTGGTGCTGCGCGGCATTCGTGAGGCCGCTTTCATCAACCAGGTGACCACGGTGGCCAAGCTGGTGCCGCTGGCGCTGTTCGTGCTGCTGGTGGGGCTGGCGTTTCGCACCGATGTGTTCACGCAAGACATGTGGGGCCACGCCAACCCGGCACTGGGCAGCGTGACCGACCAGGTGCGCAGCATGATGCTGGTCACCGTGTGGGTGTTCATCGGGGTGGAAGGCGCCAGTGTGTGCTCAGCCCGCGCCGAGCGGCGGGTGGACGTGGGCCGCGCCACCTTGCTGGGTTTTCTGTTCACGCTGGCGTTGATGGTCAGCGTCAGCCTGTTCTCGCTCGGGGTGATGACGCAGCCGGAGCTGGCGGTGCTCAAAAACCCGTCCATGGCCCATGTGCTGGCGCACGTCATCGGGCCCACGGGTGCGGCGCTGATCAGCCTGGGGCTGCTGATTTCGCTGTCGGGCGCCTTGCTGTCGTGGCTGATGCTGTCCAGCGAAACGCTGTACATGGCCGCGCGCGATGGCGCCGCGCCCGCGTGGCTGGCCCAGGCTAACGCACGCGGCGCGCCCACCAAGGCCATGTGGCTGACCAGCGGCTGCGTGCAGACCTTCTTGCTGATCACCCTGGTCAGCAATTCCACCTACCTCTCGCTGGTTAACCTGGGTACTTCGATGGTGCTGCTGCCCTACAGCTGGGCCGCGCTGTACGGGCTGGGCCTGGCGTGGCGCGGGCAGGGGTACGGCCCGGCGCAGACCAGCCTGCGCCGTCGTGACTTGGCCATCGCCACCGTGGCCGTGGTCTACGCCGCCTGGCTGCTGTACGCGGGCGGGGTGAAATACCTGCTGCTGTCGGCGCTGCTGTACGCCCCCGGCGCCGTGCTGTACGCAGCGGGCCAGCGCGCGCAGGGCAAACCCATGCTGTCGCGCAGGGAATGGCCGATGGCCGTTGCCGTGCTGGCGGCAGCGGCCGTTGCTGGTTGGGGCCTGAAGGCGGGTTGGCTGAGTTTGTAGTGAAATCGGCTGCTGGCGCTGGCTGCACCTGCGCCAGAAGCTATTCAATTTAGAGCAAAAAGGGCCGTGCGTGCGCAGTGGCCTGGCGCGCAGACACCGTCATCGCTACGGCAAGCTGCGCCAGATCAGCCGCCGCCCCGGCCGCCGCGCGAAAATCAGGCGTACAGCGCGCTGCCAAGCCTTTGCGCCGCACACGCGCCCCCTTTGCGTTATCCCTCGTTTTAAGAAGCAGATCAATGACGGATGTAGGTTTCAACAATCAGGCCCAAGACGCCTGGGCCGTGGGCGATGTCACCCTGACCAGCCGCTTCCTCCTCGGCACCGCCGGCTACCCTTCGCCGCAGGTGCTGGGGCAGGCGATCGCCGCGTCCGGCTCGCAGATCGTCACGGTGGGCCTCAAGCGCCAGCTGGCGGCGGGCGGCGACAACGGTTTTGTCGACATCATCCGCGCCGCCCTCAAAACGCAAGGCGCGCGCCTGCTGCCCAACACCGCCGGCTGCACCACCGCGCGCGAGGCGATTCAGCTGGCCCACATGGCGCGCGAGCTGTACGACACCGACTGGGTCAAGCTGGAAGTGGTGGGCGACGAATACACGCTGCAGCCCGACCCGGTGGAGCTGGTCGAGGCCGCGCGCCAGCTGGCCAAGGACGGCTTCACCGTGTTCCCGTACTGCACCGACGACCTGGTGACCTGCAAGCGCCTGCTGGATGCGGGCTGCCCCTTGCTCATGCCCTGGGGCGCGCCCATCGGCAGTGGCCAGGGTTTGGTCAACCCCTTCGCGCTGCGCCTGCTGCGCGAGCGCCTGCCCGGCGTGGTGCTGATCATCGACGCGGGCATTGGCGCGCCCAGCCACGCCGCGCAGGCGATGGAGATGGGCTTTGACGCCGTGCTGCTGAACAGCGCAGTCAGCCAGTCGCCCGACCCGGTGCGCATGGCCGCTGCGTTTGGCCAGGCGATTGAAGCGGGCCGCGCCGCGTACCTGGCTGGAGTGATGGCCAAGCAAGACTTCGCCACCGCCACCACGCCCGTCACCGGCAACCCGTTTTTGATCAATTGAGGCCGGTACGTGAAAGCGAATGCCATTGAATTGCTTCAACTGTTGGCCAATGCACCACAGTTTGAAATTCCGATCTATCAGCGCAACTATTCCTGGAACCGTGGGCAATGCGAGCAACTGTGGCAAGACATTTTGCGAGCAGGGCGGCAGGACGCTTTGCAAGCGCACTTCCTAGGTTCGGTCGTCTACGTACAGGGCAACTCCACCATGGGGCACAAGGAGCCCCTGCAGGTCATTGACGGGCAGCAGCGTCTGACCAGCGTCACCCTGCTTATTCTTGCGCTGGCGCAGCATTTTGAGAAGCACGGCGTGGGTGAATTGCTGGGTGCTTTCTCAGCGCCCAAGCTGCGTGGGTACTACCTGGTCAACAGCCTGGAGACGGGGGATCGGCACTACAAACTTTGCTTATCCGAGTCGGACAATGCCACTTTGCGTGCGCTGATCACTGGCACGCCGCTGCCGTCGACGCCGGCAGAGCGTGTGCGGGCCAACCATGGGTTTTTTGCCCAACAGATCGAAGAGCATGCGCATGAGCTTGAAGCGCTGTGCAAGGGCTTGGGAAAACTGATGGCGGTGGAGGTGGCGCTGGAGCGCAGCGACAACCCGCAACTCATCTTTGAAAGCATGAACTCCACCGGCCTGGATTTGACCCAGGCCGACTTGATTCGCAACTACATACTCATGGGCCTGCCACCGGCAGAGCAGGCACGCTTGTACCAAAGCCATTGGCGCCCCATGGAGCAGGTCTTTGGAAGTCAAGGCTACGCCGAGCATTTCGACAACTTCATGCGCCACTACCTGACGCTGAAAACGGGTGAGATACCCAACGTCCGGCAGGTGTACAGCGCCTTCAAGTCCTTTGCGCCGCACGGAAGCGACGCCAAGGCGCTCGAAGCACTGGTGTCTGACTTGCATGCTTTTGCCAAGCACTACGCGATGATGGCGCTGGGGCAGGAGACGCAAACAAGCTTGCGTGACGCGTTCGCTGATCTGCGCGAGTTGCGTGTGGACGTGGCCTACCCGTTTTTGTTGAAGGCGTACGCGGACTACGCCGCCGCGCGGCTGAGCGCCGATCAACTGCTGCAACTGGCCCGCACGGTGGAGAGCTACGTATTTCGGCGTGCCATTTGCAACCTGCCCACCAATTCGCTGGCCAAGACCTTCTTGCGCTTGGTGCGTCTGGTCGACAGCGAGCACTACTTGACCAGCGTGCAGGCTGCGCTGCTGCGCGAGCAGTCCTATCGCGCCTTCCCGTCGGACGACGAGTTTCAAGGTAAGCTAAAGACCAAGGATTTGTACCGCTTTCCCAGGCGCAACTATTGGTTGCGGCGCCTGGAAAACCACGGCAAGAAAGAGCGTGTGGCGGTAGAGAACTACACCATTGAGCACATCCTGCCGCAGAGCACGGATTTGTCTGTCGCGTGGCGACAAGACTTGGGTGCTGACTGGGCGCGCGTGCAGTCTCAATGGCTGCACACTTTGGGCAACCTCACACTCACGGCTTACAACAGCCAGTACAGCGACAAGTCGTTCGTCGACAAGCGCGACCTGCGCGATACAGAGGGTCATCACATCGGCTTTGGCGCCAGCCCGTTGAAGCTCAACCTCGGACTTGGTCTGCTGAATTCGTGGGACGAAGCCGCCATTGCGGCACGCGCGCAGCGTTTGAGTGAAGAGGCCAGCCGCGTCTGGGCGCGGCCCACGCTGAGCGCTGATGTGTTGGACCAATTCGACAAAAAACGCTTAGCTGCCAACCTGGTACGCACCCGTGCGGATTTTCCGGCGCTGAACAAGGCGCCGGTGGACCACCTGTTTGATGCGTTGCGCCGCGAAGTGCTGGCACTGGACGCCGCCGTAACCGAGGAGTACTTCAAGCTCTATGTTTCTTACAAGGCCGAATACAACTTTGTGGACGTGGTGCCGCAAGCCAAACAGCTCAAGCTGTTTTTGAATATGAAGTTTGCCGACTTGGACGACCCTCAAAAGGTCGCAAAAGACGTGTCCAATGTCGGCCATTGGGGCAATGGCGAGGTGCAGCTCGCGCTCTCGTCCGAGCAGGAGTTGCCCTATGCAATAGGCTTGATCCGCCAGGCTTTAGAACTGCAAATGGGGGACGTGCCAAATGACTGACGTGATGCGGCCCCTCAATCCGGTCATCTGGAGCATCGCCGGCAACGACAGCGGCGGCGGCGCCGGGCTGAGCGCCGACGCGCGCGCCGCAGCCGCCTTCGGCGTGCACCTGTGCCCGGTGGTCGCGGCCATCACGGTACAGAACTCGGTGGCCGTCACGCAGGTTGAGCCGGTGTCGCCCGAGCTGCTGGATGCGCAGCTGGCCGCCCTCGCCGCCGATATGCCGCCCGCCGCCATCAAAACCGGCCTGCTGGGCGGCGCCGCGCAGATCGCCGTGGTGGCGCGCTGGGTGGATCGCCTGCGCCAGGCCAATCCGCAGCTGGCGCTGGTGGTGGACCCGGTGCTGCGCTCCAGCACCGGCGCCGCGTTTGCGGACAACGACACGCTGCGCGCCTACCGCGAGCTGCTGCTGCCCCGCGCCACGCTGGTCACCCCCAATCGGCGCGAAGCGCTGCGGCTGACTGGCCTGCCAGACGGCACGCCCGTGCCCGCGCTGGCCGCCGCCTTGCAAGCCCCGAATGCGCAAGTCGCCGGGGCGCAGGCCGTGGTCATCACTGGCGGCGACGATGGCGCGGCGCAACCCGCCTGGTCGCTGGACTGGGTGCAGACCGATCTGGCCAACGGCTGGCTGGCCCTGCCGCGCCTGCCCACCCCGCACACCCACGGCACGGGCTGCACCTTTGCCACCAGCGCGGCTGCTGCATTGGCACTGGGCTTTGTCGCGCCCGATGCGCTGGTGCTGGCCAAGATGGCCACCACCTGGGCGCTGCGCCACGGCTACGCGGCCGGGCAGGGCGCCGGGCCGGTGGCGGCGCCAATGGGCTTTGGCACGCAGCCTGGCCTGATGCCCCTCATGTCATGGGGTGAAGACTCTGATTTTGATAGCTGCTTGCGCAGGCTGGACGGGCGCCAGCAGCTGAATTCATGGCCAGAAGTGGATCTGGGCCTGTACGGGATTGTGGACAGCGCCCAGCGCGTGGCCAGTGCGCTGGAGGCCGGCATCACCACCGTGCAGCTGCGCATCAAGACGCCCGCCGACCATGCGGCCGACGCGGCGTGGGCACTGCGGCTGGATACGGAGCTGCGCGCTGCCTTGGCCGCCTGCCGCGCGGCGGGCGCCACCCTGGTCGTCAACGACCACTGGCAGCGCGCGCGCGACATGGCCGCGCAAGACCCGGGCGCCGCGCCGCACCTGGCGCTGCACCTGGGCCAGGAAGACCTGCAAGCCCTGGGCGCCGATGGTCGTGCCGCGCTGGCGGCCACGGGGCTGCAGCTGGGCATCAGCAGCCACAGCTTGTGGGAACTGGCCCGCGCCCGCAGCCTGCACCCCTGGTACGCCGCCTGCGGCCCGGTGTGGCCCACGCTGACCAAAGACATGCCCTGGCGCCCGCAGGGGCTGGACAACCTGGCTTGGTGGGTGCACATGGCCGGCGCGCCCGTGGTGGCGATCGGCGGCATTCTGGAACACGCGCAGGCCGAGGCCGCGGCCGCCAGCGGCGCTGCGGGCGTGTGCGTGGTGCGCGGGCTGGGCGAAGACCCGGCCGTGCTAGCGCCCGGCTGGCGCGCCGCCATCGCACGCGGGCGCGCAGCGGCGCGGCTGCCGGTGCCTGCGCTGCCGCATCCGTCTTTGGCGAGAAACTGATCGGGATCGGCGCAACTGCCGGGGGCTGGCGCCTGTGAGCTTCGTAGGGAATACGCAGGGCCAGAGTCAGCGCGCCGTGGCGCGACGTGCACGGCGCCGAGCCTGTGGCGCCAGCGGCGCCGCATCGCTGGCAAGGTCGCCCGCACACCTGCTCTAATGGCGGTCTGGGCTCGTTTGTGTGTGACCAGAAGGCCAGTCAAATGTCGATGACGACGGAGTTTTTCCCCCCCATCCATGAATATGTGCGCGTGCTGGTGATCGCCGGCTCGGATTCCGGCGGTGGCGCCGGCATCCAGGCCGACCTGAAGACCCTGAGCGCGCTGGGCTGCTACGGCATGACCGCCATCACGGCGCTCACGGCGCAGAACACGCAAGGCGTGCGCGCCATCCACGGGGCGCCGGCCGATTTTCTGGCGGCGCAAATCGACGCGGTGGCCTCGGACATCGGCGCGCACGCCGTCAAGATCGGCATGCTGCACAGCGCCGAGCTGGTCGACACCGTGGCCCACGCCATCGACCGCCACGGCCTGCAGCACATCGTGCTGGACCCGGTGATGGTCTCGGCCACCGGCGCCAGGCTGATCGAGGCCGACGCGGTTCAGGCGCTGGTCACGCAGCTTTTCCCGCGCGCCGATCTGATCACGCCCAACCTCGATGAAGCCGCACTGCTGCTGGCCCGCCCGGTGCAGACAGCCGACGACATGCCCGCCGCCGCGCAGGCGCTGCTGCAGATGGGTGCGCGCGCCGTGCTGCTCAAGGGCGGGCATCTGCCCGGCGAAGAGGTGCGCGACTATTTGCTGGAGCGCGGCAAAGACCCGCACGTGATGCAGTCTGAACGCGTGCACACGCCCAACGTGCACGGCTCGGGCTGCACGCTGTCGTCAGCGCTGGCGGCATTTTTGGCGCAGGGCTTGCCGCTGGTGCTGGCGGCCGAGGCAGCGCGCAGCTTCGTGATCGACGCGCTCAAAAGCGGCGCGGGCGTGCGCACCGGCCACGGCGCCGGCCCGCTGAACCATGGGTTTTCGCCCAAGGCTATGGTGTTCCGCGAGTTGGCGAACCCGTCTTGATCGCGCGCTGACCGACACGCGACTGCACGCATAGCGCGTCGCACCCGCGACAAAAAGCCCGCTTCATGCGGGCTTTTTTGCTGGGCGGCGCGGTGGCGGGCAAAGACCCGCGCCACGCCAAATGGGCCGGGCGGCTTACTTGCCCTTGGCCGCTTTCACGGCGCTGGTGTGGGCTGCCTTGGCGTCTTTCTTGCAGGCGCTCTTGGCGTCGCCGCTCAGGTCGTCGCACTTTTCCTTGGCCACGTCATAGTCGGCGTCGGCGCGGGCTTCACGCGCTTTTTCCTGGTTGCGGGGCGTGGGTTCGTGCTGGGCCTTCAGCTCGGCCTTGGCCACATGTTCCTTGCCCTTGGCTTCTTTCTCGCACACGTCTTTGGCGTTGCCAGCCAGGCTCTTGCACTGTTCCTTGTCGGCCTTGTAGGTGGCTTCGACGCGGTCTTTCTCGGCGTCGTACTCGGCCTTGGTCAGCGCCATGGCCTGGCCAGACACAAAGCCGGCTGCCATCAGGGCGACGAGGGTGGGGTAAAGCTTGGTCATGCGGTATCTCCTGTGTGTAGATAAGTGGTGGGGCGCACCTGTCTGGTGCGGCCTGGGCTTGACTGTAGGCAGCGCCGCGTCCACCACGGGTCGGCCAGCTCGCCACGCGGGGGTAGGGCGCGGGGCGCTGCGGGCGTCGGCGCTGTCCGACACCGCTGCGTGCTTGCCGAGGGCCGCCAAAGTGCCCGGCAAAGCTGCGAAGATCGGCGGGTTCACCAGGCTTTACCCATGCGCATCTTCAACAACCCCGACCAATCCGGGCACAACCCGCGCGATGAGTTCTACCGCGGCCAGCGCGTGCCATGCTTTGAGAACCCCACGCGCGCCGATCACGTTCTGCAAGCGCTGGCCGCGGCTGGCGCCGCCGTAGAGGCGCCCACGCACGACAGCGCTGCGGCCTTGGCACAGGTGCATGCGCCGCGCTACCTGGCTTTCCTGCAAGACGCCTGGCGCCAATGGCTGGCGCTGGATGCGGCCAATGCCAACCTGCAGCCGTTTCCGTCCGTCTGGCCGGTGCGCACGCTGCGCAGCGATGTGGAGCCTGGCAACTTCATCGCGCGCCTGGGTTTGTACTCAATGGACAACGGCACGCCGCTGGCCGCCGGCACCTGGGCCGCGGCCAAGGGCGGGGCCGATGCGGCCGCCAGCGCCGCGCATGCCCTGCTGGCGGGCGAGCGCGCCGCCTTTTGCGCCACCCGCCCGCCCGGCCACCACGCCGGGCCGGATTTCATGGGCGGCTACTGCTTCTTGAACAACGCGGCCGTCGCCGCGCAAGCGCTGCGCCTGGGCGGCGCGCAGCGCGTGGCCGTGCTGGACGTGGATTACCACCACGGCAACGGCACGCAGGCCATCTTCTACGACCGCGCCGACGTGCTGTTCGTCAGCCTGCACGGAGATCCGCTGACCGAATACCCGTTCTACCTGGGCCACGCCGACGAAACCGGCGCGGGCGAGGGCGCCGGCTTCAACCTGAACCTGCCGCTGCCCGCCGGCACGGGCGCCGCCGCGTGGCTGGATGCGCTGGAAGTGGCCTGCCAATGCGTGGCAGCCCACCGCGCCGACGCGCTGGTCGTTTCGCTCGGCCTGGACACCTTCGGCGGCGACCCCATTGGTGGCTTTGGCCTGCAGCAAGGCGAATTCGCTCGCCTGGGCGCGCGCCTGCGCCGCCTGGGCTTGCCGACTGCCTTCGTGCTGGAAGGCGGCTACGCCAGCGCCGAATTGGGGCACAACGCCTGCCACGTACTTGAGGGGTTTGAAGCAGCATGAGCCAGACAGACGAAGCGAATGTGGAGGCCGTGGACGCGGTCGTGATCGGCGCGGGCGTGGTTGGGTTGGCGGTGGCGCGCGCGCTGGCGCTGGCCGGCCGCGAGGTCATGCTGTTAGAGGCCGCCGACGCCTTTGGCACCGGCACCAGCGCGCGCAACAGCGAGGTGATTCACGCCGGCATCTACTACCCGGCCGGCTCGCTGAAGGCGCGGCTGTGCGTGCAGGGCAAGGAGCAGCTGTACGCCTACTGCGCCGAACGTGGTGTGGCGCACCAGCGCTGCGGCAAGCTGATCGTGGCCACCAGCGCCGCGCAGGTCGATGAACTGCGCGCCATTCAGCAGCGCGCCGCGGCCAACGGCGTGAACGACCTGCGGCTGATCAGCGCCGACGAAGCCCGCGCGCTGGAGCCCGCGCTGGCCTGCCATGCGGCGCTGCTGTCGCCTTCTACCGGCATCGTGGACAGCCACGGCCTCATGCTCAGCCTGCTGGGCGACATGGAAAACGCGGGCGGCATGCTGGCCGTCAATTCCAAAGTGAATCGGCTTGTAGCGCAGGCGGCACCAGCGCCGGCAGCTATCGATGTGATAGTGGATGCAGAAGGCGCCCAAGCGACGGTGCTGCGCGCGCGCACCGTCGTCAACGCGGCCGGGCTGCACGCGCCGGCGTTGGCCGCAGCCACGCACGGACTGGACGCGCGCCACGTGCCCACCGCCTATTTCGCCAAGGGCAACTACTTCACGCTGAGTGGCCGTGCGCCCTTCAGCCGCCTGATTTACCCCGTGCCAGAGCCCGGTGGCCTGGGGGTTCACCTCACGCTGGACCTGGGTGGCCAGGCCAAGTTTGGCCCCGATGTGCAGTGGGTAGATTCCCCCGACGCGCCCGACGCCTACCTGGTAGACCCCCGCCGCGGCGACGGCTTCTATGCCGAAGTGCGCCGCTACTGGCCGGCGCTACCCGATGGCGCGCTGCAGGCGGGCTATGCCGGCATTCGCCCCAAAATCAGCGGCCCCGGCCAGCCGGCGGCCGATTTCGTGATCCAAGGCCCGGCAGAGCACGGCATTACCGGGCTGGTCAACCTGTTCGGCATCGAATCGCCCGGGTTGACAAGCTGCCTGGCCATTGGCGACTGGGTGGCGCGCATCGCCACCGATATTCAATCTTGAGGAGCTGGAACGTTGAGAACGCCACTTGCCATCATCACCCTGAGCCTGGCCGCGCTGCTGGCGGGCTGCCAGGCGCTGCCCGTCAAAGTACTGGCCAAGGCCATGGACAACGCGCAGACCGAAGAAAACGTGAAGTACCTGCGCCAGTACGCGGACGAGCACATTCGCCAAGAAATCACCGTGCAGGCCAATCGGGCTTACGGCGAGCTGCCCAGCCAGCGGCTGGACGTGGTGTACCCCGCGCAACACGCGCAGGCCAAGCTGCCGGTGGTCTTTTTGGTGCACGGGGGCGGCTGGGTGGCTGGCCACAAAGAGGCGATGCAGCCCTACGCCAGGCTCATCGCTGACCGCGGGTTGGCCGTGGTCAACGTGGAATACACGCTGGTGCCCAAGGCGGCCTACCCGCAGCAGGTGCAAGAACTCAACCAGGCCGTGCGCTACGTGCTGCAGAACGCGGCGCGCTGGCCCATCGACACGGGCCGCGTCTTTCTCAGCGGCGACTCTGCTGGCGCCAACATCGTCAGCAGCAACGTGGCGGCTGTGAATTCACCCGAGATGGCTGGCCAGCTGGCGCTGTCGCCCGCCTTGGCGGCGCCGCAGATCAAGGGCCTGGTGCTGCACAGCGGCGTGTACGACGTGAAGGTGCTGTACCACGCGGCAGACAAGGCCGGCGCGATCATGAGCTGGGGCACGCATTCGGTTCTGGCTCAGTACAGCGGCGAGCGCCAGCCCAGCGACGCTACGCTGGACCGCATGTCCGCCTACCCGTGGCTGAATACGCATTTTCCGCCCGTGTACATCAGCGCCTCTGAGGCAGACACGCTGACCAAAACCCAGACCCTGCCGCTGATCGAGCGGCTCAAGCAGCTCAACGTGCCGGTCACGGCGCAGATCTACCCGCTGAGCTACCGCGAGGCCATCAACCACGACTTCAACTTCAACATGCGCTTTGACGGCAGCCGCGAAGTGTTCGATCAGTCGATGAAGTTCTTGGCCCAGCACGCGCGGTAACGGGCTGGCCGCTGGCCCCAGGCGGCGCCCAGCGCCCAGCGCAGGCGGCAGCAACGCCGCCCTGCGCGCAGGCGCGCAACCGATCAGCGCGCGGCCCGCAGCGCCTGCGCCACTTCTTGCACCAGCGCCGGCCCTTTGTAGATCAGGCCGGTGTACAGCTGCACCACGTCGGCGCCCGCGCGGATCTTGGCCACGGCGTCGGCGCCGCTCAGGATGCCGCCCACGCCGATGATCGGAAACTGCGGCCCCAGCGCCGCGCGCAGCCCGGCGATCACGCGGTTGCTGGCTTCGCGCACCGGCGCGCCGGAAAGCCCGCCAGTCTCTTGTGCGTGCGGCATGCCTTGCACCGCCTCGCGCGACAAGGTGGTGTTGGTGGCGACCACGCCGTCGATGCCGTGGCGCAACAGCGCATCGGCAATGGCCTGCACTTGGTCGCCGTCCAGATCGGGCGCGATCTTCAGGAACAGCGGCACCTCGCGCGCGTGCTCGTCGGCCAGCTCGCGCTGGCGCGACTTCAGAGCGCCCAGCAGCGCATCCAGCGCGGCATCGCTTTGCAGGTCGCGCAGGTTCTTGGTGTTGGGGCTGGAGATGTTCACCGTCACGTAGTCGGCGTAGGGGAAAACGCCCGCCAAGCCGATCAGGTAATCGTCGGTGGCGCGCTCTATCGGCGTGGCGGCGTTCTTGCCGATGTTCAAGCCCAAAACCATGCGCTGGCGCCCGCCGGACGTGCGCTGGCTGCTATACAAACGAGAGCTTTTGACGTTGCGCACAAACGCATCCAGCCCATCGTTGTTGAAGCCCATGCGGTTGATCAGCGCATTGGCCTCGGGCAGGCGGAACATGCGCGGCTTGGGGTTGCCCGGCTGCGCCAGTGGCGTAACGGTGCCCACCTCGACAAAACCGAAACCCATCCCCGCAAAGCCGTCGATGGCGCGGGCGTTCTTGTCCAGCCCCGCCGCCAGGCCAACGCGGTTCGGCAACTGCAGCCCGGCCAGGGTGATCGGGTCGTTCACCCGGCTGTGGCACCAGGCCCATTGCAGCGGCGTGCCAGCGCCGCGCGCCAGGCTGTCGATGGTCAGGTCGTGCGCCGCTTCGGGGTCGAGGTTGAACAAAAACGGGCGCGCCAGACCGTAGGGAATCAGGGCCATTGGATAATTCTCAGCAAGACTTTGTGTAGGTGTGGAGGAATTGTCGCAAATGACCCAGGACGAATTGAAGGCCCTCGTGGGCCAGGCTGCGCTGGACTACGTGGTGCCGGGCGAAATCGTGGGCGTGGGCACCGGCTCAACGGTGAACAAGTTCATTGACGAGCTGGGCCTGATCAAGGACCGCATTGCGGGCGCAGTGTCGTCGTCAGAGGCATCCACGCGGCTGCTGAAGGCGCAGGGCATTCCGGTGTTCGACGCCAATCAGGTGGGCGAGCTGGCGGTGTACATCGACGGCGCGGACGAGATCGACCCGCGCGGGCACCTCGTCAAAGGCGGCGGCGCCGCGCTGACGCGCGAGAAGATCGTCGCCGCGCAGGCGCGCCGCTTTGTCTGCATCGCCGATGAATCGAAGCTGGTGGATGCGCTGGGGCAGTTTCCGCTGCCTGTGGAAGTGATTCCGATGGCTGCGCAGCGCATCACGCGGCAGTTTGAAAAGCTGAACGGCCTGGCCACGCTGCGCCTGAAGGACGGCAAGCCCTTGGTAACCGACAACGGCCAGCACATCCTGGACGTGCGCGGCCTGCTGATTCTGGATCCGCTGGGCTTCGAGAGCGAAGTGAACCAGTGGCCCGGCGTCGTCACCGTGGGGGTATTCGCGCACCAGAAGGCCGACGTCTGCCTGATCGGTACCGCCGATGGGGTGCGTACGCTGTCGTACTGAGCGCGTTGCGCGGCGTGGTCAGGTCAAACTCTGGCCCGAATCCGCCTTTGTCGGACGCCTACGTCGGAATCGGCGCACAGGCGCTGCCGGCGCACCGCCAGATACTGTGGGTCTCCAATTCATAGTCAAAACCAAGGGACCCATCGTCATGAAACTGATCAAACTGCTCGCTCTGGCCGCCGCCGTCATGGCGGCCAAGAAGGCCTATTCGAGCGGCAAGGCGCCGAAGTCTGAAGACGAAGGAAAAGTCGCGCGTGCGGTGCGTGCCACGCGCACCGGGCGTCAGGCGGCGCGGCGCTCTTGAACCCACGGCGCGCTGCAACGTGTAATGCAGCGCGCCACGGAACGCATATCGATAGTCGAGTTTCGAGCCACGCCGCGCGCCCTACAGCGCTCTAATGCCCATGCGCCCCGCTTTTTGAATGGGCGTGCACCGTTGCAAGGTGCCACATGGGTCGAAGAGGATGTTCGATGGGTCAGAAAAAACTCAAGGTGGTCGCGGTGGCCGGAAGTGTCAACCGGCCTTCAAAGACATGGGCGCTGGTGGAGCAGATTTTGCATACGCTGGCTGAGGCGCACCCCATTCAGGCGCGCGTGGTCGAACTCGGCGCCATCGCACCCCACTTGGGCAGTGCGGTGTATCGCAGCCACCTGAACGCCATCGCCGAAGCAGAGATCAGCGCCATCGAGTCTGCGGACATGCTGATTGTGGCCAGCCCTGTGTACCGCGGCTCGTACAGCGGCCTGTTCAAGCACCTGTTCGACTTCGTGGGTCAGGATGCGCTGGTGGACAGGCCCGTCCTGCTGGCCGCTGCGGGCGGAAGCCAGCGTCATTCGCTGGTGATTGACCACCAGCTTCGCCCGTTGTTCAGCTTTTTCAGGGCGCTGACGCTGCCCGTGGGCGTGTACGCCATCGACGCGGATTTCAGTGGCTACGAGATCACAGACCAGGCGCTGCTCGATCGCATTGCCTTATCGGTCGAAAAGTCCTTTCCATTCTTGCCCAACCGCGCGGCACTGCCGGAGGTGATCGGCTTGTAGGACAACGCGCTGGGCGGGCCGGCGCGGCGCAGCCCGTCATCGGTGGCCGTCGCGTTGACAGCGACCGCTGGGCCTGTGGCCCGAGCAATCGGCCGCCATCGCCGATCCGTCCGGATCAGATGTGGTCGCCCCAGGCGTCCGGGCCCTCGCTTCGTAACGCTTGCTCGACCAGAGCACGTGTCAGCGTAGGCACAAACAGCTCGATGAATTCATAGCCGTAGCCGCGCAGCCACGCGTCCCGGCGCAGCCCAAGGCGCGTGGTGTTGGTTTCGAACAGGTGGCGGGCATCCAGCGTCCGCAGTTGCCGATCGCGCTCGGGGTCAAAAGCGATCGCCGCGATGATGCCCACGCCCAGCTCAAGCTCCACATAGGTCTTGATCACGTCGGCGTCCAGGGCCGTCAGCACGATGTCGGGGCGAACGCCGGCACGCGCGAAGGCGGTATCGATGTGCGAACGCCCGGTGAAGCCAAGGTCGTACGTGATGATGGGGTGCTGTGCCAGCTGGGCCAGCGTGATCGGCGCTGTTTCGTTCAGCAGCGGGTGTGCTGGCGGCAACACCCGCACGTGCGTCCAGCGGTAGCAGGGTAGGGTGACCAGCCCGTCGAAGCCTGCCAGCGCCTCGGTGGCGACGCCGATGTCGGCGGCCCCCGAAAGCAGCATCTTCGCCACCTGATCGGGTGAGCCCTGGTGCAGGTGCAGCGCCACTTTGGGGTAGCGCACGCGGAAGTCGCGCACCACCGGCGGCAAGGCGTAGCGCGCCTGCGTGTGCGTGGCGGCGATGGACAGGCGCCCTTCCTGGCTGGCGCTGAAGTCCTGCCCCACACGGCGCAGGTTTTCGGCCTCCAGGAGCAGGCGCTCGACGACAGGCAGCAGCGTGGAGCCCGGTGGTGTCAGGCCCGTCAGGCGTTTGCCAGCGCGCACGAAGATCTCGATACTCAGCTCATCTTCCAACTCACGGATCTGGCGGCTTACGCCGGTCTGAGAGGTGTGCAGCGCCTCGGCCACTTCGGTCAGATTGAAACCACGGCGCGCGGCTTCGCGAACAGAACGCAGTTGTTGGAAATTCACAATCACCCGGAGAGTGCCAGCAATTGCATTCAAGGCGAACGATTGAATTGGCTTGAGCTTATGACCGCAGTGCGCAGTGAAGCGGCAGGGTCGAGCTGGCCGGTGAGAGTCGGCGCCCTGCAGCGCGATCAACCATGGATGCTGTCGCGCCACCGCGGAGGGCGGCGAGCGGGCGAACACCCTCTCGCAGACCAAGTTTGAAGGCCAGGACCAACAAGAAAAGCCCTAAGTAGATCGACTACTTAGGGCTTTGGTTTTGGCGGAGCAGGCGGGATTCGAACCCGCGGTGGGCTATTAACCCACACACGCTTTCCAGGCGTGCGACTTAAACCACTCATCCACCGCTCCGAAGCCGCGCATTGTAGCGGGTCTTGGCAGCGCTTTCGGCTCAGCGTGGATCGAACTGGCGACTGATCTCCGCTTTCAACCGATGGTTTTGAATGAAATGGGCTGCTAGCGCTGGACCCACAAGCGCTGACAGCTATCAAATACGTAGTAACTAACCCGCCGTCACAAGCGCCTCGCTGCATCCGCATCGCCGCCGCGGGTGGCTTGAACCATCTTCATTGCGGACGAGACGAGGGCAGACACCTCGGTCATGTTGCTGGGCACGACGAGGGTGGTGTTGGCGTCCTGCGCGAGGTTGGCGTAGGCGTCCACGGCCTTCTCGGCCACTTTCAGTTGCACGGCTTGTTCGCCGCCGGGCTCGCGGATAGACGCACCAATGCGTGCGATGGCCAGCGCGGTGGCGTTGGCCACTTCGGTGATGGCAGCGGCTTCGCCCTGGGCGGTGTTGATGGCCGCCTGCTTTTCGCCTTCGGATTTGGCGATAGCGGCCTGCTTCATGCCGTCGGCCAGGTTGATCTGCTCTTGCCGCTTGCCTTCGGAGGTGGCGATCACCGCGCGCTTCTCGCGTTCGGCGGTGATCTGCGCCTGCATCGACCGCAAGATTTCGTTGGGCGGCGTCAGGTCCTTGATTTCGTAGCGAAGCACCTTCACGCCCCAGTTCAGCGCGGCTTCGTCGATCGCCTCGACCACCTTGGCGTTGATGATGTCGCGCTCTTCAAAGGTCTTGTCCAGCTCCAGCTTGCCGATCACGCTGCGCAGCGTGGTTTGCGCCAGTTGCGTGATGGCGGTGACGTAGTTGCTGGAGCCGTAGCTGGCGCGCATCGGGTCGGTCACCTGGAAGTACAGGATGCCGTCCACCTGCAGCTGCGTGTTGTCGCGCGTGATGCAGACCTGGCTGGGCACGTCCAGGGGAATTTCTTTCAGGCTGTGCTTGTAGGCCACGCGGTCGATGAAGGGCACCAGAAAGTTCAAGCCCGGCGACAGCGTGGCGTGGTACTTGCCCAGCCGCTCGACCACCCAGGCGTTTTGCTGCGGTACCACCTTGACTGAACGCACGATGAAGATGGCCACGATGATGACGATGATGAGTGCAATTTCCAAAACAGGCCTTCCTTTCGGGGTGATGGGCGCTGGCCTTTGCCGGCGGGCCCAGGGGCAGGGTAAGCAGGGCGCTCAGAGCGGATCGACCAGCAGGCGGCTGCCCACCAGTTCGGCCACGCGGTGCGGGCCGGTGCGGGGCGCCACGCCCGGGCGGTGGATGGCCGTCCAGGGCGCGCCGCGGTAACGCACGCTGGCGGTGCCGTCGGCGTTCCAGCGGTCGATGTGCACGGTTCCGCCCACGTCCAGGTTCACGCTGCGCTGGGCGCGCGGTGAAGGGTCGCCAGGGCGCGGGCGGCGGATCAGGTAGCAGGCGACGACGGCCGCACCGCCTACGACGGCGGCGGCGATCAGCTGCGCGCTCAACGGCGCGCCCAGGTGCGCAGCGATGGCACCGGCGGCGGCGCCCAGCGCCAGCATGAGCAGGTAGAAGGTGCCCACCAGCAGCTCCAGCGCCACCAGCGCGCCGGTCACGATCCACCACCAGGTCGATTGGGAGAGGTCCATCTTTACCGAGTCCTTCAGGGTTTCTGGCCTATCACACGCCCATTGTGGTGCATTGCCCGCAGGCCTCCGCGTTGTGACATGCAGATTCCGTACACTTGCGCGCAGATCGCCGCCCGTCGGCAGGAGTGTGACCGCATGAAATTCCGTTTCCCCATTGTCATCATCGACGAAGACTACCGCGCCGAGAACACGTCCGGCCTGGGTATCCGCGCGCTGGCCCAGGCCATCGAGGCGGAGGGCTTCGAGGTGGTGGGCGCCACCAGCTACGGCGATCTGGCGCAGTTTGCGCAGCAGCAAAGCCGCGCCAGCGCCTTCATTTTGTCGATCGACGACGAAGAGCTGGGCAACGATCCCGAGGCCGACACGGCCGTGCAGAACCTCCGCACGTTCATCCAGGAAGTGCGCCGCAAGAACGCCGACGTGCCCATCTACCTGCACGGCGAGACCAAGACCAGCCAGCACCTGCCCAACGACGTGCTGCGCGAGCTGCATGGCTTCATCCACATGTTTGAGGACACGCCGGACTTTGTCGCCAAACACATCATTCGCGAGGCCAAGAGCTATCTGGAAGGCATCCAGCCGCCGTTTTTCAAGGCCCTGCTGGATTACGCGGACGACGGCTCCTACAGCTGGCATTGCCCTGGCCATTCGGGCGGCGTGGCCTTCCTGAAGTCGCCCATCGGGCAGATGTACCACCAGTTCTATGGCGAGAACATGCTGCGCGCCGACGTGTGCAACGCCGTGGAAGAGCTGGGCCAGCTGCTGGACCACAACGGTGCCATTGGCGAGAGCGAGCGCAACGCCGCGCGCATCTTCAACGCCGACCACTGCTTTTTCGTGACCAACGGCACCAGCACCAGCAACAAGATCGTGTGGCACCACACGGCGGCGCCGGGTGACGTGGT